>JANOBJ010000330.1:0-7150 GCA_031411575.1 Betaproteobacteria bacterium
GGCAGGCGTCACCACAAAGCCGGCGTTGGAGATGAAGTTCTGGTTGGCGCTTGAACCCAGCGCCGACGCGCCTTCGACGTACCAGGCCGAGGGCGAGACTTGCTTCAGCTCCATGGCCGGCGCGGTCTGGCCCGAGGCCACGCCCGCGACCAGTACTGCCAGCACGCATGCCGCGCGCCGCCCTGCCCCAATCCAATCCATGCTTGCCCCGTTGCGGGATGCCCCGCCCTTGCCGCCGCTCTTCCGACATCTTGCCGGTTCGCAAAAATATAAGTAGGTGCTGAATTATTGGGGATCGCGGTGAATCTGGCAACCCGGCTGCCGGGGAACCGGCGAAACCGGGTTGCGGCAGCAGATGGGCAGGCGGTCGGGGCGCGCGCCCACGCGCTCACAGGCGCTGCGCGTCGGTCTCAATGGCAATCTGGGTGCAGACGGCGCGGCACAGCGTGGTGACGCGGTCATTGATGATGCGGTAGAAGATCTGCACGCCGTCGCGGCGCTTGCCCAGCACGCCGGCCTGGTACAGCGTGTTCAGGTGCTGCGACATGTTGGGCTGGGTGGTGTCGATCTCGCTGAGCAACTGGCCCACGTTCTTTTCGCCGTTGCACAGGCTGCTGATGATCTTGAGCCGCATGGGTGCCGACATGACGCGAAATACCTCGGCAGCCAGCTCGAACACCTGGTCGCTTTCAAGGCCCTCGGCCGGCGCCACTGGCGCAGGCAGGATGCTTTTTCCCATCACGGTACCGGCTGCTGTTGGCAGCCGCCTCATAGATTGCTCATTCCGAATATACAGGCATCCTGCAGTAAGGGCTTCCTGTCGAGCCGCCGTCCCGGTCAGCTGAGTTTGACGTCAAACCCCCGCTGCACGGCCGGGCGCGCCATCAGGGTTTCGTACCAGCGCTTCACGTTGGGATACTCCGCCAGGTCCACCCGGTGTTTGGGGTGCCGCCAGGCCCAGCCGAGGATGGCGAAATCAGCCACCGACAGTTCGCCCGCAAAGAACGCATGGTCGGCCAGCCGGCGGTCCATCACGCCGTACAGGCGCCGCGTTTCGGCCGAGTAGCGCTCCAGCCCGTAGCGCTGGTCGCGCTCGTCGGTCACCGTCAGGAAGTGATGCACCTGCCCCGGCATGGGGCCGAAGCCGCCCATCTGGAACATCAGCCATTCGAGCACCGGCACACGCGCGCGCAGGTCCCGGGGCAGGAACTTGCCAGTTTTTTCAGCCAGGTACAGCAGGATGGCGCCCGACTCGAACACGCTGATCGGCTGGCCGCCCGGGCCTTGCGCGTCGACGATGGCGGGAATCTTGTTGTTGGGACTGATCGCGAGAAAATCGGGCGCGAACTGCTCGTTTTTGCCAATGTGCACCACCCGCACGGTATAGGGCAGCTGCATTTCCTCCAGCGCCACGCTGATCTTGCGGCCGTTGGGGGTGTCAAACGCGTAGAGCTCAATGGTCATGGGGCACGGTCGGGGTTGAAGTGCCCCGTTTCTACCTGATCCGCCCGTGCCGCGCTTGGGGGTGGCGCACCGGCTGCCCGCTGCCCTCCCCGCCTCTCTCCCCGCCGCACGCCCCATGGCGCGACAATCCATCCATGCCACCCATGGACCCGCCCAGAACCGCCACGGCCAACGCCACTACCGCCACGGCGGCAGCCGACGCCGCCGCGCAGCTCGGCGCCCTGGCTCCCCTGAAGATCGCCGTCTTTCGCATGCTGTGGAGCACCTGGCTGGTCGCCAACATCTGCATGTGGATGAACGACGTGGCCGCCGCGTGGATGATGACCTCGCTCACCACGTCGCCGATCTGGGTGGCATTGGTGCAAACCGCAGCCACCTTGCCGGTGTTTCTGCTGGGCCTGCCCAGCGGCGCGCTGGCCGACATACTGGACCGGCGGCGTTACTTCATCATCACGCAGTTCTGGATCGCCACGGTGGCGGTGCTGATGGGCGTCACCATCCTGTCGGGCGTGATGACGCCGCCTCTGCTGCTGGCGCTGGTGTTTGCCAACGGCATCGGGCTGGCCATGCGCTGGCCGGTGTTCGCGGCCATCGTGCCCGAGCTGGTGCCACGCGCGCAGCTGCCGGCGGCGCTGGCGTTGAACGGTATTTCGATGAACGCGTCGCGCATCATCGGCCCGCTGACGGCGGGCGCGCTGATCGCCAGTGCCGGCAGCGAGTATGTGTTCGTGCTCAACGCCGTGCTGTCGGTGGCGTCGGGCTTCGTCATCATGCGCTGGAAGCGCGTGCACGTGCCCAACCCGCTGGGCCGCGAGCGGCTGGTGAGCGCCATGCGCGTGGGCCTGCAGTACGTGTGGCAGTCGGCGCGGCTGCGCGCGGTGCTGCTGCGCATCTTTGTGTTCTTCTTCCATTCCACCGCGCTGCTGGCGCTGCTGCCGCTGGTGGCGCGCAACCTGCACGGCGGCGGTGCGGCCACCTTCACCCTGCTGCTGGCCGCCATGGGCGCGGGTGCGATTGCCGCCGCGCTGTTTCTGCCGCGGCTGCGGCAGGGCTGGTCGCGCGACCGGCTGGTGATCGGCGGCACGGTGCTGCAGTCGCTGGCCACCGCCACCGTGGCCTTCGCGCCCGAGGTGTGGGTGGCCGTGGTGGCCATGGTGCTGGGCGGCGCGGCGTGGATCACCACCGCCAATTCGCTCAGCGTGTCGGCCCAACTGGCGCTGCCCGACTGGGTGCGCGCGCGCGGCATGTCGATGTACCAGATGGCCATCATGGGCGGCAGCGCGCTGGGCGCGGCGCTGTGGGGCCAGGTGGCGACGCTGGCCACGGTGCGCACCAGCCTGGCCGTGGCGGCGGTGACCGGCGTGCTCATCATGCTGCTGGCGCACTGGCGCAGCAACGACCGCAGCATCGAGGAAGACCTGACACCCTCCAGCCGCTTCAAGGCACCGGTGGCCGAAGCCCCGCCGGCCACCGGCCACGTGCTGGTGAGCATCGAGTACCGCATTGACCCGGCGCGCGCCGACGATTTTCGCGCCCTCATGCAGGAAAGCCGCCGCAGCCGCCTGCGCCAGGGCGCGCTCGGCTGGGAACTGCTGCGCGACATTGGCGACCCGGGGCGCTTTGTGGAGCAGATCACCGACGAATCCTGGACCGACCACCTGCGCCGCTTCGACCGCGTCACCGCCTCCGACGTGGCGCTGCGCGAACGCAAACTGGCCTTTCACATCGGCGAAGAGCCGCCAGCGGTGACGCGCTGCGTGGTGGAGGGGACCGTGCGGGATTGATTCAGCGGCGCGGGGCTGGGGGAGGCCGTTGGGGGTGTTTTTGGGGTTAAATGGCCTCCACGTCCTCACCCACTGGTCATTGTTTGCTACATAATTAGTAGCGACGTGGCGCTACGTCTAGCGATTGCACTTCCGCCTACCCCTCACCCCACCCCAAACAACTGCCCCCGCGCTGCATCCGTGATCGCCACCACGCAGGGGTGGGTGATGCGGCGCTCGACCGAGATCGCGTAGAACTGTTCGACCAGTTCGTCGCTGCGGCCGATCACCTGCACGCCGTAGTGCGCCTCTACCTCGGCTTCCAGCACGCGCGGGGCCATGAAGACGCCGCGGCCTTCGCGGCCGAAGGCGTTCATGAGGGCGCCGTCGTCAAACTCGCCGACGATGCGCGGGTGCAGGCTGTGGCGCGTCAGCCAGGCCTCGAACTGCGGGCGCACCGACGACGCCGCCCCATGGATCAGCATGGGCGCGCCGTTCAGGCACTGCGGAAAAGGCCCTTCGAGTTGCCCGCGCAGCGCGGGCGCGCACAGAAAACTCATGGTGCTGGCGCCGAGCGGGTGGTTGTAGGCCTTGACGCTCATGCGCCGGGGCAGCGGCTCGTCGGCGATCACCAGATCGAGCCGGTGCACGGCGAGCTGGGCCAGCAGGTCGGGCAGCTTGCCTTCGTGGCCGATCATGCGCACCTGTTCGGGCAGGTTCAGCGCCGGCTCCAGCAGGTGGTAGGCGACTGATTTGGCCACCGAATCGGCCACGCCGACGCGAAACTCCAGCGGTTTGCGCTCGCCCACGGCCTGCTGCACTGCGGTTTCGAGCTCGCTGCCCAGCGCAAAGATATCGTTGGCATAGTGCAGCGCCACGCGGCCGGGGTCGGTCAACTCCAGGCCACGACCGTGTTTGCGGAACAGCCGCTGGCCGAGCGCGTCCTCCAGCAGCTTGATCTGGCCCGACAGCGTCTGCGGCGTGGTGTGCAGTTGCTCACCCGCGCGCACCACGCCGCCGGCCCGCGCGGTAACCCAGAAGTAATGCAAGTGCTTGTAATTCATGGTGAATCTGGCCTTTTGGGGTTTCGTCGGATTGGTCTTTGGGGTGGTCTTCGGGGTGCTCTTTGGGTGCTAACCATTCGATTTTCTCGAAATGAAAAACTTTTAAATACGAATTTACTCGAAGTGTCATAGGTCCTACAGTGAAATTTGGCGTACCCCCTCACAGCGGCTGTGGAAGCGGTACCTGTGTTCCACCTGCCGCACAAGGAGATTTCCATGCGAATGACCACCCAAGGCCGCTTTGCCGTGGCCGTGATGCTTGACGTGGCGCTGCGCGGGCGCAACGGCCCCGTGGCGCTGGCCACGATCGGCGCCCGGCAGAAAGTATCGGTGTCCTACCTGGAGCAGATGTTCAGCAAGCTGCGCCGCCACGGGCTGGTGGAAAGCACCCGCGGCCCCGGCGGCGGCTACACGCTGGGCCGCAAGCCCGAGGCGATTTCGGTGGCCGACATCATTGCCGCGCTTGAAACGCCGAACCGCCGCGAGCCGGGCGACGCGTCGCTGGACGGCCCGGCGCAAGACCAGACCATCACCAGCGACCTGTGGGCCGCGCTGAACGAGCGCATGACGGCGCACATGCGCGGCATTTCGCTCAAGGAACTGATCACCGAGCAGCTGGCCAAGGGCCTGCCGATCGATGAGCAGCCCGCGCGCACCCGTGCCCCCATCCTGGCGCGCCCCGCCAGCCCCCCGGTGCGCCGCGACGTGCCGAACTCGGTGTTTGCGCTGGGTACGCTGGCGGCCGGCCGGTAGCCGCTGGCCACTATCTCCCCGTCGGCGGGGTTACGCGCCGCCCGGCGTCACGAGCCGGATGGACCGACCCGTGGGTTCGAGCGCTTGTCCGTTCGCCAATGGCTTGAAAGACCCGGCGCGTGTCGATGGTCATACCCTGCGGCCACCTCGGCGTGCCCGGCGGGCGTCGGATAACGCACGTCAAAATTCATAGCAAACTATGACCATCTGACGAGCACCAGAGACCAGTTTGATGCTCAACATAGCGCCACACAGCCCTCACCCGCGCCCGCGCCTGACGACCCGCTCCAGCCCCTCGAACAGCGCCTCGCTCAGCAGCGCCAGCACGGCTGCGGGGATGGCGCCGGCCAGCAGCAGGTCGCTGTCGTTCAGGGCCAGGCCGGTGACGATGCGTTCACCGTACCCGCCGGCGCCGATGAAGGCGGCGATGGTGGCGGTGCCGATCGCAATCGCGGTGGCGGTGCGCACGCCCGCCAGGATGGTGGGCAGCGCCAGTGGCAGCTCGATGCTGCGCAGGCGCTGCGCGGGCGTCAGGCCGAGCGCCTGGCCGGCCAGCCGCAGGCCCGGCGGCACTTCGCCCAGGCCGGTGGTGGTGTTGCGCATGATCGGCAGCAGCGCGTACAGCGTGAGCGCCAGCAGCGCGGGCACGGTGCCGATGGCGCCCACGAGCGAGATCAGCACCGCCAGCATGGCCAGCGACGGCACGGTTTGCAGCAGGCCGGTCGCGCCCAGCACGGCCGCGCGCAGGCGCGCATGCGGAAAGATCCACACCGCCAGCGGAACGGCCACCAGCGCGGCCAGCGCCACCGAGATCGCCACCAGCGCCAGGTGCTGGCCGGTCAGGCGCGCCAGGTCGGGGCCGGTCAGCTTGGCCCACAGGCCGCGGCGGGCGGGGTCGGGCGCGGCGGCAGTAGCTGCGCTGGATGAAGCCGCGCCGGCCGGTACTTTTGGCGCGGCCAGAAAATCGCGCGCGATCACGTCAAACGCCACGCCCTGCAGTTCGGCCCGGGCGTTCATGGCGATCATGGCGGCCTCGTCGATGCGGCCTTCCAGCGTTTGCAGCGCGGCCCAGGCTTGGGGGAAGCGCCTGGGCACGTCCAGCCGGTACAGCACCAGCGCGTCGTAACGCGGAAAGTAGCTGCGGTCATCGGCCAGCACACGCAGGCCCAGGTGGTTGATCTTGGCGTCGGTGGTGTAGATGTCGATCACGTCGATCTGCCGCGCCGCGATGGCGTCGTAGGCCAGCCCGTGGTCCAGCCCGGTGGGCGCCTGCGTCAGGCCGTAGGCGGCGGCCAGGCCCTTCCAGCCGTCGGCGCGGCCGATGAATTCATTGGACAGCCCGAGCTTCAGCGTGGGGTGGCGCGACAGATCGCTGAGCGTGCGGATGCCCAGCCGGTCAGCATCGGCCGCCCGCAGCGCCAGCGCGTAGCCGTCATTGAACCCGAGCGGAATCGCCACGCCAAAGCCCAGCGGCGCCAGCGCGCGGCGCATCTCGTCCAGTGCCAGCGGCTGGGGGCTTTTGAGGATTTCCAGGCTGATGGTGCCCGCGTATTCGGGGTACAGGTCGATGCTGCCCGCGCGCAGCGCTTCGTACACGATGGCGGTGTTGCCCAGCCCCTGCAACACGGCGGGCGGCGCGGCGGTGTGCGGCGCCGCCGTCTGCGCCAGCACCTGCGCCAGGATGTACGACTCGGTGAACCGCTTGGAGCCGATGCGCAGCGTGTCGGCGGCCGCCGGCGCCGCACAACCAGCGACCACGGCCACCAGCGCAGACAGGAAGGCCAGGGCCCGCCAACTGGCGCGCAACAGGAAGCGATGTCGTTTCATACCGCCAGTATCGCCCAGTAGGCACGTCATTCAAATGCTATTATATTAATAGCAAACAATGACCAACCGAAGCCGACAACCTCGCTGTTTGGCGTCAAAACGCGGCCTGACACCGCTTTTGGGCCGGACGCGGCCAGGCACGGCCTCAGCCTTTGTCGGCCACCGCTTTCTCATGCGCCAGCCGGGCTTCTTCGCGCAGTTCGTGCGTGCTGCGCGGCTCGCGCAGGCGGCGCTCGGTCAGCACGCGGAAGAACAGCGGCACAAAGAAGATCGCCAGGA
>JANOBJ010000331.1:0-10139 GCA_031411575.1 Betaproteobacteria bacterium
GGCGCTGGACGAGGCGCTCAAGCCGAACGGCGCGCGTGTCTGCTCGCTGGCGCCGGGCGTGATCGACACCGACATGCAGGTGCAGCTGCGCAGTGCCGACGCCGCCGCGTTTCCCGACCAGGCCAACTTCACCGGCATGAAAGACAAGGGTTTGCTCAGCGCGCCCGACGATGCCGCCGCCCGGGTGCTGGCGTGGCTGCAGCGCCCCGACTTCGGCGCCAACCCGGTCGCCGACGTGCGCGACTGAGCCGTCGCGCTACGCAAACCCGTGGTCAGTACACCTCGGGAACCAGGATCTCCTGCGGCACCGGCCGGCGCACATAGTCGTCGCGGCGCACGCGCTCGGGCAGAGCAATGGGCGGATGCTCGGTCTCGTGGTAGGCCATCTGCTGCAACAGGTGGTGGATGCAGTTCAGCCGCGCCTTCTTCTTGTCCACCGCCTGCACCACCCACCACGGCGCCTCGGGGATGTGGGTGCGCTCCAGCATGATTTCCTTGGCGCGGGTGTAGTCCTCCCAGCGGCGGCGCGACTCCAGGTCCATCGGGCTCAGCTTCCACTGCTTGAGCGGGTCATGGATGCGGCCCAGAAAGCGCAGGTGCTGCTCTTCGTCTGAAATCGAGAACCAGTACTTGATGAGCTGCACGCCCGAGCGCACCAGCATCTTCTCGAACTCGGGCACGGTGCGAAAGAACTCCTCGTATTGCTCATCGGTGCAAAAGCCCATCACCCGCTCGACGCCCGCGCGGTTGTACCAGCTGCGGTCAAACAGCACCATCTCGCCGGCCGCCGGCAGGTGCGACACATAGCGCTGAAAGTACCACTGCGTGCGTTCCCGGTCGTTCGGCGCGGGCAGCGCGGCCACCCGGCAGACGCGCGGGTTCAGGCGCTGCGTGATGCGCTTGATGACACCGCCCTTGCCCGCGGCGTCGCGGCCCTCGAAGATGATGACCACCTTGTGGCCGGTGTTCACCACCCAATCCTGCAGCTTCACCAGCTCACCCTGCAGGCGGAACAGTTCGCGGAAATACGCCTGCCGCTCGGCCTTGCCCGCCGTATCATCTTTAGGCGACAGCGCGGCGACGGGTTCTTGCGCCAGGCGGTCGTCCAGCTCCATCTCCAGTTCTTCGTCGTAACTGTCAATCAGATCACGGCGGATGCGGTGCATCAGTTGGTCATCGGTGGCGTTCACGGTCGGCTCCCGGGGTGAAAAGTGGGCAAACTTTCAGCGTACCGCCGCTGTATGGCAGTTTGATGAATGTGCCCCCGCCCTGCGCACGCGTCAGTCGCGCACCACCAGCACCGGCACATGCGCCTGCGACACCACCCGCTGGGTGACGCTGCCCAGGATGAGCTTTTCCAGACCGCGGCGGCCGTGCGAACCCATCACGATCAGGTCGGCGCCACTGTTGGCGGCCGTCTGCAGGATGCCCTTGGCGATCACATGCCCCTCGACCACGGCGGTGGCCACGTTGACCCCGGCTTTTGACAGTGCTTCCTGCGCCGCGTGCAGTGCGGTGTTGGCCTCGGATGTGGCAGCGCTGATGTACTGCGACTGGCCATAGGCAAAATCCGACCCCACGCCCGTGAACGGGTAGGGATCGATCACATAGATGGCGGTGACGCGGCTGCCAAAGGCCTTGGCCAGGCCGGCTGCCTTCTCGGTGGCGAGCTGAGCGCTGGATGACCCGTCCACGGGAAGCAAGATGTGCTGGAACATGGTGATGGCTCCTGAAAAACTGCTGTGTGGCTGTGCAGTTTGGCCAGTTTGCGGCGCCAATGCCAACAAGACCTTGACGTCAGTCAAGCTATTGCCAAAAACCCCGGGTTGCCGACAGGCGCGCGCTCGCCCGTCCGCGGTCGCTCGGTCAGTGGTCGCCCTGAAAGCCACCGGCACGCGCGGTCAGTACCAGCGTGTCGCGGTGGCCGGCTCCGGCCACGGGCTGAACTGGCGTGGACTCGTGGATCACCCGTTCATCGTCCAGCAGCAGCAGCGACCACGGCTGGGTCAGCGTGAAGCGCTGGCCGCTCGGCCCGGCGGCCTCGAACACCCGGGTTTCGCCGCCCTTGATGCCAACACGGTCCACCAGGAAAACCGCCACCAGGTCCACACCGTCGCGGTGCGCGCCTTCGGGCGTGGGTCGGCCAATGCCGTCTGTGGTGTCGATGCGAAACTGGTGCGCTTCCACGTACCAGGGCTGGGCGCCCTTGAGCGCGCTGCACAGCGCGCCAAACGCCACCAGCAGCTGGCGCCAGGCCGGTTGCGCCACGGTGGGCGCGGCCATCGGTTCAAACCAGCGCTGCATGCCGCCGTGCAGGGCGTTGTATTCCACCGGCTGCCAGTGGGCGCGGTGCGGCACGGCCGCCACGCTGCCGCCGTCCACCACAAAGCAGGCGTGACGCCGGCGACGGTAGCGGCCGCCATCTTTCAGGTGCGCGTCGGGCGGCAGGTCATCCCAGCTCGGGCGCAGCGTGGCCAGGCTGGTCAGCGCGCAGCCCGACCACTCGCTCACGCCCCCGGGGCTGAGCACGGCGTAGCCGCGCTCGCGCAGGGTGGGCACCACTTGCGCGGCGGGCGCAAACGACGGGGACAACAGGTCAGCAGGCATGGGCAGGACCCGCGTGCAGTTTTTCGCCTGCGAACGGGTGAGAGCAGTGTCAACAGCCGCAAGCTTACCCGCCCGCGAAGGCCCGCCCGACGCCGGGGGATCGTCGTTCAGGGCTCGACCGTCATGCCGGCGGCGCGCAGGCGCCGCGCCAGCACCGCCCCCAGCCCGCTGGCCGGCGTGAGCACGCCACCCTGCGCCGCACCGCCCGGCAGATCGGTGGCATCCAGCGCGAGTGCCAGCGCCGCTTCACAGACCATCGTGGTGGTGGCGCGGTTGCCGGGATCGCCCTGGTCGGCGATACGGCCCCGCACCACCTGGCCGCTGGCGCTGTGCCCCACCAGCTCGCAGCGAAACGAGCCGCGGTCCATGCTGGACTCCGACGGCCCGGCGCCCGGCGCCGGCGCAAAACGCCCGGCCAGCGCGCGCAGCGGGCCGAACTGCATCGCTGCCTGGCCCGCGCCCATGCCGAAACTCATGCCGGCGGCCGTCAGCGCCGCGACCGGGCCGGCGCCAAAGCGCAGGTATTCCTGGTAGTGAAAATCGCTCCCATAGCCGAGCAGGGCCGCGCTGCGGCGCACCACGCGGGTATTGACAGGCCCCATGAAAAACGGCCCGACCCAGGCATTGAAATCGCTGTCGCGCTGCGGCGCGATCGGGTCGGCATGGCGCGCCACGCGGCGCGGGCGCTGGCCGACCGGGTTCAGCAGGAAAGGATCGGCCAGCGCCTTCGATTGGCCCGAATCCAGCATGTTGAATGCGGACGCCAGCGTGCCGCCGTTGACGCCCCCGCGCAGCGAAAAACAGGCTTTCACGCTGATGCAAGGTTCGCCAAACTGCTGCTGCATGGCTTGCGTGACCAGCCAGGCACCGAGATCGGAGGGAACTGAGTCGAAGCCGCAGCAAGGAATGATGCGGGTGCCGTCCGCCGCGGCCTGCGTGTGGTGGCGGTCAATCAACTCGCGTACCCAGGGCGTTTCGCCGGTGATGTCCACGTAATGCGTGCGATGGCGCATGCAGGCCGCCACCAGCTCGCTGCCATACAGGGCAAACGGCCCGGCCGTGCTGAGCACCACCCGGGTGCTGGCCGCCAGCGCATCGAGCGCCGCCACATCCTGCGCATCGGCCACCTGAATGCCCGCTTGCGCCGCGCCAGGTCCGGCAGCCGCGCGCACGGCCTCCAGCCGGGCCGCGCTCCTTCCGGCCAGCGACCAGCGCAGGCTCTGGGCATGCGCGGCGAAGTAGTCCACCGTCTGCCGGCCGACAAAGCCGGTGGCGCCATACAGCGCCACGTCGAATTCGCGTTTCTTGCCCATGGTATTCAATACTATTATTTTAATAGCAAACTATGACCAGCCGATGAGGACCTTTGGCACTTTTTACTCATATTTGAGGGCCCAGGGATGCTGCAACACGCCGCTGCCGGATTCAAGCACAGAAGCGCCCGGCGCGGGCCCTCCGCCCGTCAACCGGCAAACGGATCTTGCGGATCGCTGGCCCGGTTGCCCCCGCTGTCGCCTGGGGTACGGACAAACCGGCGCCACACGCCTACCATTCGGCCTCCGCGGGTACACCCTGCGATGAACGCCCCAAAACCCCGACCCTTGAACCAGGAGACTTCCATGACCACCCTCGCCCAACTCAGCAACCACCAGATTCGCCTGGCGGCCCGTCCGGTCGGCCTGCCGACGCGTGCCAACTGGCAGTCCACCACCGAGCCGGTGGCAGAACCCGCCGAGGGCGGCGTGCTGGTCAAGACGCTGGCGCTCTCGCTCGACCCGGCGATGCGCGGCTGGATGAACGAAGGCAAGAGCTACATCCCGCCAGTGGGCATTGGCGAGGTGATGCGCGCGGGCGGCATCGGCGTGGTGATCGCGTCCAAAAACCCGCAGTTCGCGGTCGGCGACCCCGTGTCGGTGGGCCTGGGCGTGCAGGAATACCTGCTGGTGCCGCAAGACCAGATCAAGCGCAGCGGGCTGGTGAAGATTGACCTGCGCGCCGGCAGTCTGACGCAGTGGCTCAATGTGCTCGGCATGCCCGGCATGACCGGCTACTTCGGGCTGATGGATGTCGGCCAGCCGCAGGCCGGCGAAACCCTGGTGGTGTCGGGCGCGGCCGGCGCGGTGGGCCAGACGGTCGGGCAGATGGCCAAGATCAAGGGCTGCCGCGTGGTGGGCATTGCCGGCGGCGCGGCCAAGTGCGAGTGGGTGGTGAAAGAGCTGGGTTTTGACGCCTGCATCGACTACAAGGCCGGCAATGTGAAGGCCGGCTTGAAGGAACACTGCCCGAAGGGCGTGGACATCTACTTTGACAACGTGGGCGGCGATATCCTGGACGATGTGCTGACCCGCATCAACCGCAAGGCGCGCATCATCATCTGCGGCGCCATCAGCCAGTACAACAACACCACGCCGGTGCAGGGACCCAAGAACTACCTGAGCCTCCTGGTGAACCGCGCGCGGATGGAAGGGATCGTGGTGTTCGACTACGCCGACCGCTACCACCTGGCGATTGCCGAGATGGCGGGCTACCTGAAGGACGGCCGCATGAAGAGCAAGGAAGACATCGTGGAAGGCCTGGAGAACTTCCCCGAGGCGCTGATCAAGCTCTTCAGCGGCGAGAACTTCGGCAAGCTGGTGCTCAAGGTGGCAGAAGCCTGAGCCTGAGCCTCACGGACTGGCCCGGAGGCAATGCGCCGTCCGCGCGGCGCATCAACGGATGCATCAATCGTCGTGCTTCTTGCCCTTGCCGTGGCCTTTGCCATGGCGGCGGTCGCCGTCATCATCGTAGCGGTCGTGCTTCTTGTAGTGGCCCTTGCTGTCCACGTTCACGAAGTAAACCGGCTGGCCGCACGCGTTGTACTTGTAGCAATGCTTGCCCCATTTTTTCTGGTGGCCCGGCGGCACGTACAGGTAGACGGGCTGCTGCTGCACCACCACCGGCTGCTGCGTGATGATGATCGGACGCGGGTAAATCACCGGCGGCGGCGGCGCATTGCCAATATCGATACGGCCGTACACGCCGGGCGAGATCACGCCGCCCACGGTCGCGTTCACGTAGGGTTGCTGCGCCTGCGCGGCGCCGGCTGCGGCCAGCGCCAGGGCGGCGAAGCCGATCAGTTGTCGGATTGAATTTTTCATGGTGGTTGGTTTCATAAGTCTTTAGACGGTACTTCCCTTAACGTTCGAGCGGCCAATCGGGCCAAACAAGCTTTATCTGAGTACTTTCGTGGGTGCTTTGTTCCACTTTTCGTACCACGCGTTGCCTGGGTCTGATCGGTTGCCAGTGCTGTTTGTACCGCCCGCGGCCGCCAAACCCGTAGAACCTTGTGACAAATGTAAGTGCGCGTTTCGCCATCACGGCCCGCGGACCGCGCCGCAACAGTCTTCACGCAGCGTTTGCAAAACGCCGTGGCACCGCCACCACACGTCACTTCCTGCGTCACATCAGGCGTCAGACCCCGCCGTGCGGGTGCGTCGGGTCAATCCACAGCACCGTCTGCGGCTGCTCGACCGGCTCGATGGCCAGATTGACTGCCACCGCCTCGCCGTCGCTGCGGCACAGCACGCACTCCAGCAGTTCGGTCGGGCTGGCGTTGATTTCCTGGTGTGGCACATAGGGCGGCACGTAGATGAAATCGCCCGGCCCGGCCTCGGCGGTGAACTCCAGGTGTTCGCCCCAGCGCATGCGCGCGCGGCCCTTCACGATGTAGATCACGCTTTCCAGGTGGCCGTGGTGGTGCGCGCCGGTCTTGGCGTTGGCATGGATGGTGACCGTGCCGGCCCAGAGCTTTTGCGCCCCGACGCGGGCAAAGTTGATCGCCGCCTTGCGGTCCATGCCCGGCGTCTGCGCGGTGTTGGCATCGAGCTGGTTGCCGGCGATCACGCGCACACCGTCGTGCTTCCAGGCGGGGTCGGCGTTCTTTTCAGTGTGATGGGTCATCTGGACTCCTTGACTTAAAGCGCGGCGTAGACCAGGGTGCGAAACAGCGGCCGGAAATGGTCGCGCTGGCCGGGCGCCTGGATCATCATCATGGCCAGCAGCTCTTCGGCCGGGTCCACGAAGAAGGTGGTGCCCGCGATGCCGCCCCAGTAGTACAGGCCGGCCGAGCCCGGCACCGGCGCCTCGCCAGCCGTCGTGCGCACCGCATAGCCCAGGCCAAAGCCGTGGCCCGGCGACAGCAAATCTCCGAGGATCGGGATGGTGCCGAGATGATCGGCCGTCATCCACTCCACCGTCTTGCGGCCCACCAGGCGCACGCCGCCGAGCGTGCCGCCGCCCAGCATCAGCTGCAAAAAGCGCGCGTAATCGGCCGCAGTGGACACCAGGCCGCCGCCGCCCGACTCCAGGCGCGGCGGCTGGCGGATGTCGATCAGGTTGACATCGGCACCCGTATCGGGGTCCTGGGCAAATGGTTCGGCAATACGGTGCTGCTGCGCGGCCGGCACCGAAAAGCCGGTGTCCACCATGCCCAGCGGCCCGAGGATGCGCTGCTGCAAAAAGTTGCCCAGCGTCTGGCCGCTGACCACTTCAACCAGCACGCCCAGCACATCGGTAGCGCGGCTATATTCCCAGGCACTGCCGGGCTGGTGCGCCAGGGGAATCGCGGCCAGCGTGCGCAAAAACTCGGCGTTGCTGCGGTCGCGCGAGGCGATTTTGACCTCGGCGTACTGCTGCTGCACCGCGCTGTCGCCCAGAAACTCGTAGGTAAGGCCTGCGGTGTGGCGCAGCAAATCCTGGATGGTGGCCTCGCGCTGCACCGGCTCCAGCACGGTAGCGCCGCCGCGCTGCACGGCCACCTGCTGCCCGGCAAACTCGGGCAGCCAGGCCGACACCGCATCGCTCACCAGCAGCCGGGCCTCTTCCACCAGCATCAGCACGGCCAGCGACACGATGGGCTTGGTCATCGAATAGATGCGGAAGATCGAATCGCGCGCCATCGGGGCTGCGCTCCCCGGGGCCTGACGCCCCAGCGCCTCGAAGCACGCCACATGACCGCGCCGCTGGATCCACACCACGGCGCCGGGCACGCGCTGGCGGTCAATCTCGCCCTGCAGCACGCGCTTCAGGCGCGCCACGGCATCGGCATTCAGCCCGGCGTCCGGTGTGCGCAGGCGGTCCATCAGGCGTACCGCTGGCGCGCCAGCGCGGCGCCGTCGGCCAGCGCCTGCAATTTCTTGAGCGCCACTTCGCGGCTCATCGGCGCCAGCCCGCAGTTGGTACACGGAAACAGCCGGTTCTTGGGCACGAACTGCAGCGCGGTGCCGATCGTGTCGGCCACCTGCTCGGGCGTTTCGATCTGGTCGCTGGCCACATCGATCACGCCCACCATCACATCCTTGCCCGCCAGCAGCTTCATCATCTCGGGCGGCACATGCGAGTGGTAGCACTCCAGGCTGATCTGCTGGATGCTGCTTTTGGCGAGCGCGGGAAAGATCTGCTCGTACTGGCGCCATTCGTCGCCCAACGTCTCTTTCCAGGCCACGTTGGCCTCGATGCCGTAGCCGTAGCAGATGTGAACCGCCGTGGTGCAGGTGAGGCCCCGCGCCGCGCGCTCCAGCGCCTGCACGCCCCAGTCGGCCGCGTCTTTCATGTAGACGTTGAAGGCCGGCTCGTCGAACTGGATGATGTCCACGCCGTCGGCCTGCAAGGCCAGCGCTTCCTGGTTCAGCAACTCGGCAAAGGCCATCGCCATCTTCACCTTGTCGCCGTAAAAGCGATCGGCCACGGTATCCACAATCGTCATCGGGCCGGGCAAGGTGAACTTGAGCTTCTTCCTGGTGTGCGCGCGCGCCAGCTGCGCCTCGAACCCATGCACGCGGCCTTTCAGTTTGAGCGGCGCCACCACCTGCGGCACCATCGCGTCGTAGCGGTTGTTTCGGATGCCCAGCTTGACCTTGTTGACGAAGTCGATGCCTTCGACCTGCTCGACAAAGCCGTGCACGAAATGCTGGCGCGCCTGCTCGCCGTCGCCCACGATATCGAGGCCTGCGTCTTCCTGCGCCTTGATCCACAGCAGCGTGGCATCGGCCTTGGCCTGTTGCAGCTCGGCGCCTTGCGACTTCCACTGCGGCCAGAGTTTTTGGGTTTCGGCCAGCCAGGCGGGTTTGGGCAGGCTACCCGCGATTGAGGTGGGGAACATCGTGTCTCCGTTATGGTGGTTGCATCCAGCCCGTCAGGATAGCGGAACCTGCGGACGGCCTCCGCGCGGCACCGGCGCCAACCCCTCGCTCGAAACGGCCGGGGCTTGCGCATAATCCCGACATGACTGCCACCCCGCCCCGCGTTGTGATCATCGGCTGCGGCTTTGGCGGCCTGGAAGCCGCACGGGCGCTGCGCCAGGCGCCGGTGCAGATCACCCTGATCGACAAGACCAACCACCACCTGTTCCAGCCGCTGCTCTACCAAGTGGCCACCGCCGGCCTGTCGGCCCCGGCCATTGCCGCGCCGATCCGCCACCTGTTTCGCGACCAGCCGAATGTGACCACGCTGCTCGGCGAGGTGGTCGATTTCGACATCGCGGCACGCCAGGTGGTGCTGCAGGGCGGGCTGACGGTGCCCTGGGACCACCTGATGGTCGCGGCCGGCGCCAACCACAGCTACTTTGGCCATGACGAGTGGGCCCCGCTGGCGCCCGGCCTCAAAACGCTGGACGACGCCTTCGAGATCCGCCGCCGGCTGCTGCTGGCGTTCGAGGCGGCCGAGAAAGAAGCTGACCCGGAACGCCGTGCCGCGCTGCTGAATTTCGTGGTGGTGGGCGGCGGCCCCACGGGCGTGGAAATGGCCGGCACCATGGCCGAGATCGCGCACCACACGCTGGCGGGCGAATTCCGCCGGATCGACCCGTCAAGCGCGCGGGTGGTGCTGCTCGAAGGCGGCGCGCGGGTGTTGCAAAGCATGCCCGAAGCCCTGAGCGAGCGGGCCCGCGAGCAGCTCGTCAAGCTGGGTGTCGAGGTGCGGCTCAATGCCAAGGTCACCGCCATTGACAGCACCGGTTTACAGGTCGAATCGGCCGCTGGTGCCGGCGCAGCGGTCATTAATAGCTATCGAATCAATAGCGCGTGCATGATCTGGGCGGCCGGCGTGGCGGCCTCGCCTCTGGGCCAGCTGCTGGCCGCGCGGACCGGCGCCGAGACCGACCGCGCGGGCCGCGTGCGCGTGCTGCCCGACCTGAGCCTGCCGGGCCACCCTGACATCAACGTGCTGGGCGATCTGGCCTCGGCCATGAGCCATGCGCCAGGCCGCGAGCCTACACCCGTGCCCGGCGTCTCACCCGCTGCCAAGCAGATGGGGCGCACGGCGGCGGCCAATATGCTGCACCGCCTGGCGGGCGAGCCGATGCAGCCGTTTCGCTACCGCGACTATGGCAACCTGGCCACCATCGGGCGCAATGCGGCGGTGGTGGACCTCGGTACGCCGGTGGGCAACCTGCGCTTTTCGGGCTACTTCGCGTGGCTGTTCTGGCTGTTTGCGCACGTGTACTTTTTGATCGGCTTTCGCAACCGGCTGGTGGTGCTGATGGACTGGGCCTCGGC
>JANOBJ010000332.1:0-2832 GCA_031411575.1 Betaproteobacteria bacterium
GGCCGCTGGGCCACGCCGCTGTCAAAAGCAGCCTGCGCCACAGCGGGGGCAATTTTCATCATCAGGCGCGGGTCAAATGGTTTTGGGATCAGGTATTCAGGGCCGAAAGCAAGCTTTTCACCGACGTAAGCAGCAGCCACCACCTCGCTCTGCTCGGCCTGGGCCAGCTCGGCAATCGCGTGAACGGCGGCAATTTCCATTTCGATGGTGATGGTGGAAGCCCCAGCGTCCAGCGCACCCCGGAAGATGTACGGGAAGCACAACACGTTGTTGACCTGATTTGGGAAATCGGTGCGTCCTGTGGCGATGATGGCGTCATCACGCACCATCTTGACGTCATCAGGGTTGATTTCCGGGTTCGGGTTGGCCAGCGCAAAGATGATCGGCTTGGACGCCATCTTGGCAACCATGTCCTTTTTCAGCACGCCACCGGCCGACAGGCCCAGGAAAATGTCCGCGCCTTCGATGATTTCGCTGAGGGTGCGGGCCTCGGTTTTCTGGGCGAAGAAGATTTTGTCCTCGTCCATCAGCTCGGTGCGGCCTTCATAGACGACACCCGCCAGGTCGGTGACGTAGATGTTCTCGCGTGAAATGCCCAGCTTGACCAGCAGGCTCAGGCAGGCCAGCGCCGCAGCACCGGCACCGGACGTGACCAGCTTGACCTGGCCAGGGGCTTTGCCGACCACCTTGAGGGCGTTTAGAATCGCCGCGCCCACGGTGATGGCGGTGCCGTGCTGGTCGTCGTGGAAGACCGGGATCTTCATGCGTTCGCGCAGCTTGCGCTCGATATAAAAGCAATCCGGCGCCTTGATGTCCTCCAGGTTGATGGCGCCAAACGTCGGCTCCAGCGAAGCAATGATGTCCACCAGCCGGGCCGGGTCCTTTTCGTTGATCTCGATGTCAAACACATCGATGCCGGCGAACTTCTTGAACAGCACGCCCTTGCCCTCCATCACCGGCTTGGACGCCAGCGGGCCGATGTCGCCCAGCCCCAGCACCGCGGTGCCGTTGGTGATCACCGCCACGAGGTTGCCGCGCGCGGTGTACTTGAAGGCGTTGGCCGGGTCCTTGACGATCTCCTCGCAGGGCGCGGCCACGCCGGGCGAATAGGCCAGCGACAGGTCGTGCTGGTTGATGAGCTGCTTGGTGGCCGCGATGGCCACCTTGCCGGGCACCGGAAACTCGTGGTATTCCAGCGCGGCGCGGCGCAGCTCGGCGCGTTTTTCTTCCGTGTTCACGGGGGTGGTGGGCATGGGGCGTCTCCTGCGGTGGCGGGGCGGCAGACTGCTCGCCACACCCGTAAGCTTTGTAAGAAATGGATTGTAGGCCTGCGGATTGCCGCCCCGGGGTGAGGGAATATGCGTAATCGGGCGCGGCTGTTTTGACCGTCAGACGCTCAGCAGGCGTTGCATCAGCGCCGGCAGACACACGCTGCGCAGGTCGTAGCGCTCCACCACGGTCTTGCGCGCCTGTTGCCCCAAGGCACGGTAGCGCGCCGGCTCGGCCAGCACCTGCGCCACCTGGACGGCCAGCGCGCCGATGTCGAAAAAATCCACCAGCAGGCCATTGACGCCGTGCTCGATCACCTCGGTCACTGGCCCGGTGCGGCTGCCCACCACCACGCGCCCGGCGCTCATCGCCTCCAGACAGCTCCACGACAGCACGAACGGGTAGGTCAGGTACACATGGCAGGCCGACACCTGGATCACCTTCAGGTAGTCGGCGTAGCTCAGGCCGCCCAGAAAGTGCACCCGGTCCAGCGGCAGCCGGTCGCCCATCTCTTTGAGCATCACCTCGCGCCAGGTGCCGCCGCCGCGCGGCGCCGAGCCGTAACTCACCGCGTCGCGCCCGACGATCACGCAACGCGCCTTCGGCCGCTGCTTCAGGATCTCGGGCAGCGCGCGCATGAACACATGAAAGCCGCGGTACGGCTCCAGGTTGCGGTTCACAAATGTGATGACCTCGTCGTCCGGCCCCAGCGTGAGGTTCTGGCGCTGCAGCGTGATGCGCGCGGCCGCATCCGGCACCACCTGCGCGGTGTCGATGCCATCAAAAATGACGTCAGTCTTGGGGTGGTACTCGGGCGGCAGCCGGTCGCGCTGCCAGCGGGTGGGCGCGTAGATCGCGTCGGCGGCCAGCAGTGCGTGCAGGTGCTCGGTGTTCTTCATCCGCAGTTTCAGCCGCGCGTCGATCCGCTCCATCGGAAACTCGGGGTCGAAATCGAAATCAGAGTTCTGCGCCGAGTAAAAGAACTCGGCAAACATCACCATGCGCGTGGCCGGCCACACATCCTTGCAGAACAGCGCTTCGCCCCAGCCCGGGTGCGCCACCACCACATCGGGCACAAAGCCCTCGGCTTTGAGCTGCACCATTGCCTGCGTGCAGGCCAGCCCGCGCACCAGCTTGCCCTCAAACTCGCGCAGCAGCGGCAGATCGCTCGGCCGCTCGGGCGGCTTCACCGGGTAGCGGATGTAGCGCACGCTGGTGTTGCCGGCGATCCCCGGCCCGCCAATCCCCAGCGCCACCACCTCGTGCCCCAGCCGTGCCAGCTCGGCCGCCACATGGACAAACTGGCCGGGGAAATTCTGGTGGATGAAGAGAAATTTGCGCATGATCCCTCGGTGGACTCTCAAGTTGGCTGAGAGCTTAACTGCTCAGACGAAGCGCGGGGATCGCCTCCACACGAGATGCAGCACGTCCGCCTCAAACCAGCAAGAAGTCCCCCGCAGCCACCGCACCATGGGTGGTGGCGCCGATCAGGGCGAACTGCACAGCTGCGCCTGCACCCGAGCCGTCCGCGTCGTAGTACAGCGCCCCGGTGGTCTGGTCATA
>JANOBJ010000333.1:0-9967 GCA_031411575.1 Betaproteobacteria bacterium
CTGACCGACACCAAGGCGCAGATCGAGAAGCGGCTGGCCGCCTGAGCGTTACGCTGTCACGGCGCCCCGGCGCCACCCAAGCAAAAAGCCACCGCAAGCGGTGGCTTTTTTCATGCCCGCCAGACAGGGCGGGCGTGACAGCAAAGCGATTCGGGCGTCAGGCCAGCGCCTTGCCGCGCCGGATGTGGGCGGGCTCGAGGTCGGCGTCGGGGTCGATCTGTTCCGGCACCTGGCGTTGCAGGGCAGCCTGCAGTTCGGCCATCACGCGCGGGTCGTGCTGGGCAGTAGCCCAGAAGCGGTCGTCGGCGCGCTTTTGCGCCACGCGGGCGGACCACGCGTCGAGCGCAGCCACGGTGCGGACGGCGACACGGCGCGCCGTGCCGGCGAACAGGCCGAGCACCGCAAAGCCGACGGCCCAGAGTGCCACCCAGGCGGCCAGCAAATGACCATCGGCCCAGGTGTCGATCAGCTGGTCGGCCACCACGAGAAACGCAGCGACGACCGCGGCCAGCAACAGGGCGGCGAGTCCCTTGGTGCTGCTGTAGCCCTTGCGGAACCGGCCGGCGGCCGCGTAAACGGCCTCGGCGCGCTGCACGCCGGGGTGTTCGCTGGGGTAATCGATGTGAACAAAGCTGGTCATGGTGTTTCCCTTTCAACGTTCGCGGGTGGGTGGTTTCTGTTTCGCGTATTGGGATATTAGGGTTAACTCTAATATGATTCAACTTTAGGTTACTGATATCACTCATTCATAAAAATGATGAATTCACCTGTCTTGCCGCGTGCCAACGCCGCCACCCGGCCGCCCCCCAACTTCCGCACGCTCGACCTGAACCTGCTGCGGGTGTTTGACGAGGTGATGGCCGAGCGCAGCCTGACACGCGCCGCACGCAACCTCTCGCTCACGCAGCCGGCCGTGAGCAATGCGCTGCGGCGCCTGCGCGACACGCTGGGCGACGAACTGGTACGCCGCAGCGGCCAGGGCATGGAGCCGACGCCGCGCGCGCTGGCGCTGTGGCCCACGGTGCGCGAGGCGCTGCGCCAGTTGCAGGAATCGCTCAGCCCCAGCACCTTTGCGCCCGGCACCGACACCGGCACCTTTGTGTTGCTGATGGCCGACGCCACCGCCGCCGAGCTGGTGCCCGGGCTGATCGAGACGCTGGAAAACGAGGCGCCCGGCATTTCGATGCGGGTGATGCCGCTGACCACGCGCGACCCGCGCCACCTGCTGGAAGAGCGCACCGCTGATCTGGCGATCGGTTTCTTCCCCGCCGTCATCGCCGACCTGACTGCGCGCGAGCAGGGCGGCGGCGCGGCCGGCTTTGAGCACCGGCGCCTGTACAGCGGCGACTACGTGTGCGTCATGCGCCAAGGCCACGCGCTGGCCCGCGGGCCGCTCACGCTGGCGCGCTACTGCGCGGCGCGCCACCTGCTGGTGAGCTTTTCCGGCCGGCCGTTCGGCTTCATCGACGAAGCGCTGGCCTCGCTGGGTCGCCAGCGGCGGGTCGTGCTCACCGTGAACCAGTTCTTCACGGCCGGCCGCGTGGTGGCCAACTCGAACCTGCTCACGGTGTTGCCACGGCACTTTGTGCGCGTCACCGGTATTGCCGATGAACTGGTGCTGCGCGAGTTGCCGTTTGAGGTGCCGCCGGTGCACGTGGACGCGCTGTGGCACCGCAGCGCGCGCGACAGCAGCGCGCTGGCCTGGTTGCGCGACGCCGTAGAACGCTCGGCACGACGCGCATTTGAGTCGCCGGGGTAAACCCGAAGGCCGCACCATCGGCGGTGGCTTCATGCATCTGGCTAATTCGGGTTATGGGGCATATGCGATTGACGGCATGAGGGCAAACCTCTCTAATTCCGGGTGCTTTGGCGGTTTTGCCCGCCGGCACCCCATAACCAGGAGACTCCCGATGACTTCCACCACCCCCGCCGCACGACCGCGCCTGCTCTGGCTGGCCGCCGCGACGATGCTGGCCGCGCTGGCCACCGGCTGCGCCAACCAGGCGGCTGCCCCCGCAGCACCCGTGGCCGCCGCGCCCGCCGCCGCTCCGCCGCCGGCCTGGCAGCAGGGCCGGCCGGCCGAGCTGGCCAACTCGACGCTGGCGCCCGTGGCGGGCAAGCTCACCATCACGCCGCCCAACGAGATCCCGCTGGACAAGCTCAAGGTGCCGGCCGGCTTCAAGGTGGAACTCTGGGCACATGGCATGCCCGGCGCGCGCGACATGGTGCGCGCCGCCAACGGCAAGTACTACGTCGGCACGCGGGGCATCGGCCGGGTCTATGAGATCACCGACAACGGCGGCGCCCGCACCAGCCGCGTCGTGGTGGACAAATTGAACCAACCCTCGGGCGTGGTCACGCTGGGCAACACGCTCTATGTGTTCTCGGTGGACAAGGTGCTGCGTTTTGACAACGTGGCCACCAACCCGGCCGTGCCCGCAGTGGACATGACTGGCACCTTCAAGCTGCCCGTCGGCTCGCACCACAACTGGAAGTACGTGGCGGTCGGCCCGGACGGCATGTTGTACGTGCCGTTCGGCGCGCCGTGCAACATCTGCGAACCCGGCAAGGATTTCGCCCAGATCCGCCGCTACAAGCCCGACGGCTCGGGCGGCGAGGTGGTGGCACGCGGCGTGCGCAACACGGTCGGCTTTGACTGGCACCCGGTCACCAAGGAAATGTGGTTCACCGACCACGGCCGCGACTGGATGGGCGACTACACGCCTGAGGACGAGCTGAACCGCCTGTCGGCTGTGGGCCAGAACTTCGGCTTTCCGTTCTGCCACGCCAACGGCATCCCCGACCCGGACATGAAGAAAGCCAATTCGTGCGACGGCGTGACGCTGCCCGTCACCACCATGGGCCCGCACGCGGCCGCCATGGGCGTGCGCTTCTACACCGGCAGCATGTTCCCGGCCGACTACAAGAACGTGGCGTTCGTGGCGCGCAAGGGCTCGTGGAACCGGACCCAGAAGTTCGGCTACGACGTGGTGACGGTGCGGGCTGACGCCGACGGCAAGAACGCCAAGGTCACGCCGTTCATGACCGGCTTCCTGGGTGACAACAACAGCTTCACCGGCCGCCCGGCCTACATCACCCAGCACACCGACGGCTCGCTGCTGGTGTCCGACGAGCAATTGGGAGCCGTGTACCGCATCTCGTATGCGCGTTGAGCGCGAGGGGGGCGTCAGGCGCCTGCGCGCCGGGCTGGTCGGCCTGCCGACTGCCTGGCTGCTGGCTGGCTGGCTGCTGGTCGGGCCGGCGGCGGCGCAAGCCCCCGCCGCGCCGGGTGCCGCCACCGGGCCCAGCGTGGCGCAGCGCCTCGCGGTGTGCGCCGCCTGCCACGGCCCGGATGGCAACGCCACGCTGGCGCTGAGCCCGTCGTTGGCGGGCCAGCCCAAGGTGTTCCTGGAAAACCAGCTGATCGTGATCCGCGAGGGGCTGCGCGAGATCGCGCCGATGAAGGGTCTGCTCGATGGCGTGTCAGACACTGACGTGGTGGCAATGGCGCAGCATTTCACCGCGCTGACGCTCAAGCCGCAGCCGGCGCCGCGCCGCGCCGATGCATTTGCGCGCGGCCAGGCGCTGGCGGCGCGCACCCAGTGCGGCAGCTGCCACCTGCCCAGCTACCTCGGCCAGCAGCAGATGCCGCGGCTGGCCGGCCAGCGCGAGGACTATTTGCTGCACAGCATGCGCCAGTTTCGCGATGGCCAGGCCGTCGGGCGCGACTCGATCATGGCATCGTCGCTGTACGGGCTGAAAGACAACGATCTGGCTGATCTGGCGCACTATCTGGCGCAGCTGCAATAGCCTGGCGGCGCGGGACGGCGGGCCAGCCGTGGCGTTCGCCTGCGTTTGTGATGCTATTATTTATATAGCAAACTATGACCAGGGGAAGAGGACCCCGGGCACAAAACACCTCAAAAACGTCATTTTTGAAGCGTTGCGCGCCGGGCCACGGCAGCACGCGGCTGGCGCAGGCTCTGTGTCGCGTCCGCCGTGCGCGCCACGGCCGACAGCAGTGCGCGCAGCCACGCGTGGCTCTGCGAATGCTGGGTGCGGCTGTGCCACAGCTGGTAAAAGCGCATCACCGGAAAATCAATCGGCGAGCGCAGCACCGCCAGCGGCAGCTCGCGCGCAAAGTGCTCGGCAAAGTGCCGGCTGGTGGTGAAGATCAAATCGGTGCCCGGCAGCAGGCTGGGCGCCAGGCCGAAGAACGGCACCGTCACCGTGGCCTCGCGCGTCATGCGCAGCGCCGCCAGGTGCGACTCGACTACGCCGCGCTGCGTCACGCTGTACATCAGCGGCACCACGTGCGCGCCGTTCAGGTAGTCGGCCACGGTCATCTGGCCGCCCTTGCCCGACGATGCGCTGCCCGCGCTGGGATGGTCCCGGCTCACCAGGCACACCACCTCGTCTTCCAGCAGGATCGCCATGCGCAGGTGCTCGGGCGGCTGCGGCCAGTTGCCGATCACCACGTCCAGCTCGCCGGCGGCCAGCGCGGCCTCGTAGTCGTAGTCAGGCGCCAGCGGGTGGAGCACGAGCCGCGCACGCGGCGCGGTCAGGCGCAGGTAGCTCACCAGGCTGGCCATCAGCGGCGGGGCCAGGTAGTCGGGCGTGCCGATGCGAAACGTCAGGCGCGTGGTGGCGGGGTCAAACGCCGCCGCCGGTGCCAGCAGGCCGTCGATCTCGGCCAGCACGATGCGCACCGAGGCCTCCAGCTGCAGCGCGCGCTCGGTTGGCACCATGCGCTGCTTGTCCTTCACCAGCAGCGGATCACCCAGGATGTCGCGCAGCTTTTTCAGCGCCGCGCTCACCGCCGGCTGCGACTGGTTCAGCCGCGCCGCAGCGCGCGAGACGCTGCGTTCGGTCATCAGCGTGCTGAAGACGCGCAGCAGATAGGTGTCAAACGGATCCGAGGGGCGGGTCATGGCGGATCAAGGTGTCGGGTTGGGTGGCAAGTGACGGTGGCGGGTCGGGTTGGCGGATAAGGGTCAGGTCGGTTTGGCGATCACATCGTGTTCACGGGCGGTTGTTGCGACGCACAACAATGGTGCCGGCGGGTCACCCAGGGCTTCGACCGTGGCCCCGGCGCCGGCGCCACGGCCCGGGCCACGCCGTGGCATGGCGCTTGCACCCGGTTCCAGCATGCCTTGGCCGCCCCGTTCGCCACGCCTTTCGCCACCCCTTTGTTATGCCGCACATAAGCGGCAAGCGATTGGCGTGCCATGCTGCTGACCGTACAGTGAACTTACTGTTTGACCCATGAGGAAAACCATGAACCCGCGCACCCCCTCCGTGTTGTCCGATGACCTGCCCGATGCCCTGGCTCCTGCCCGCGCCCTGTCGCGCCGCGCCACCCTGGGCCTGGCGGCCGCCGGCCTGGCCGCGCTGGCGCTGCCCGCACGCGCCGCCTGGCCCGACAAGCCGATCAAGATCATCGTGACCTTTCCGCCCGGCGGCTCCAGCGACATCCTGGCGCGGGTGATGGCCGAGCAGCTGACCAAAAAACTCGGCCAGAGCGTGGTGGTGGACAACCGGCCCGGCGCTGGCGGCACCATTGGCGGCGCGGCGGTGGCGCAGTCGGCGGCCGATGGCTACACCTTCATGCTGTCCAACACCAAGCCGATCGCGCTAGGGCCAATCGCGCTGGAAAAGCAGCCCTACCACCCGGTGGAAGCCTTAACCCACGTCGCCTACCTGGGCTCGGCGCCGCTGGTGATCATGGCCAACCCGAAAGCCGGCATCCGCACCGTGGCCGATCTGGAAGCCGCCGCGCGCAAGGCCGGGCGGCTTGATTTCGGCTCGGGCGGGCCGGGCTCGATCGGCCACATCCATGGCGAGCTGATGAAAAAGGTGATGGGCGTGAACCTCACGCACGTGCCCTACCGCGGCGGCGCCCCCATGACGACCGACCTGATCGCCGGGGTGATCCCGGTGGCGATCGACGTGATCACCGCCTACGTGCCGTTCTTCAAGAGCGGCCAGGTGGTGCCGCTGGCCGTGACCGGCAACGAGCGCTCGCCGCTGATGCCCGAGGTGCCCTCGGTCACCGAACTGGGCTACCGCAAGCTGGTGCTGGAGAACTTCTTCGGCCTGTCCGGCCCGGCCAAACTGCCGGCCGACATGGTGGCCAAGCTCAACACCGCCTGCAACGAGGTGCTGGCGCAGCCGGAGATCAAGAAAAAGCTGGTGGAACTGGGCATCACCGGCGTGCCGACCAGCGTGGCGGCGTTCAACACGTTCCTGAAGGACCAGGTGGCGGTGCTCGGCCCGGCGGTGAAGGGCGCGGGCGTGAAGCTCTGAGGGCCTGCGTGCAGCGCGAAGTTGCGCGCGGCAGCCTCAGGCCCGCACCAGGTTGCGCACCCGCTCGCCCAGCGGCGGCAAAAACGCGCGGCTGAACAGATCGCCCACCGCCGGGCGGTGCGGCAGCTGCTTGGTCTGCACGATCAGCTCGATGCCGCGGTCAAACCGCGCGTCGTCCAGGTCGCCGATGCCCAGCACCGCGCCCTCGGCGCGCCCCATTTCCAGTTGCAGCGTGCCCAGCAGGCGGCGCCGGTTCGAGTCGCGGTTCATCGCGGGGTTGCGCTGCGCCAGCGCGTCGATGGCGGCATCAGGGTCGGCCACGGTGTCGCGCAGGCCGCGGTTGAGCGCCCGCAGCAGCGCGCGCACGGTGTCGGGTTCGGTCGTGGCCAGCTCGCGCGAGACCATCAACGCCATGCCGTAGAGCTCGGGCACGTGGTCGTGGTACTCGATGAAGTGCAGCTTGTCCTGCGGCACCAGCCCGGCGTCGATCGACGCGGCCACCAGCGTGTTGACAAAGCCGAACAGCCCGTCCCAGCGCGCCAGCAACAGGTCGAGCACCATCTCGCTGTGCGGGGCGGCCGAGATCTCGGTGCGCACCGAAGCAGGGGCAAGCCCGGTGCGCGCACAGAACTCGGGAAACAGCCGGTGCGCCGCGTCATTCGGGTGCGCGGCCAGCAGCTTGCCCGCCAGCTCGGCGGGCTGGCGGATCGGGCCGACCTTGGGCACCGCGATGGTGTAGGGCGAGGCGTTGTAGCTGGCAAACACCGCCAGCGGGGCGTTCGGCAGGCCGGCAGCGGCGTGCTCGATCAGCGCGTTCAGGTCGCCATAGCCCACGTCAAAGCCGCCGGCGGCCATTTTGGGGATGGTGTTGGCGGCGGTGTCGCCCTCGGTGAAGGTGATGGCCAGCCCCTCGTCGCGCAGGTAGCCGCGCGCATCCGCCAGAAAAAACCAGGCTTGCGGCCCCGAATAGAAGGTGTTGAGCTGCATGCGCAGCGGTGTCTTGCGTGGAGTCATGCCCGGCTTTCTGTCGTTCCCGTCAACGCCCTGTGTGAGGCGAAATTGTCGGGCGCAGGGCCGGTGGCGCCCATAGCGGCGCGCTTATGTGGGGTATTTGGCTGGGGCACCACCGTCCGCCCGGCGATGGTGCAGGGCGTCAGCGGATCACGCTGAGGTAAGCGCCAGCGGCCAGCGCCAGCTCGGCCGCGTCGTGCGGGCTCAGGCCGCGACGCGCCTGCGAAGACTCCATCAGCTGGTTGGCAACACTGCCCGGCAAGGGCATCTCGCCAGCGCTGGCGCCGCGCAACGCCGGCGTCCAGCGGTTCCAGTTGCGCATGTGGGTCATTTGACCAAGGCTCGAAAACATGAAAACAGCCACCGGGTTGGGCGGTGGAGAGTGGCGATGACTGAAGAATAAGGGTTTTCCCTAATCATTCAAGGCAAAGGTTATGCGGGAACGGCATGGGCTGGGAAGGTGTGTTTCATGGGTTTTTGAGGTGTTTTTGGCCTGTGGTCCTCGCCCCCTGGTCATAGTTTGCTATTAATTTAGGAGTAAATGGGTTGCGGTGCCCGGCTGGGTGACACCGCCCGACAGGCATGCGGCTGCGGCGGCCTGCGTGGCCTGAAGGCATACCGACGCCGCGACCCGATGGCCGTGCGCCTGAATACCCCTTCGTCACAATTTCTTAATCAATCGTTTGATTTATATGTTTTAATCCCCTTCCCATGCTCACCACCAGCCCCGACCTGCCTTTGCCCGACACGCGCAAGCCGCGCGCGGACGGGGAGCAGTCGCGCGAGCGGTTGCTGCACGCGGCGTTGGGGTTGTTTGCCGAAAACGGGTTTGCGCGCACCTCCACGCGCGAGATTGCGCTGGCGGCGGGGGCCAACATCGGGGCCATCAGCTACTACTTTGGCGACAAGGCGGGGCTGTACCGCGCCGTGTTCACCGAGCCGCTGGGCAACCCGAAGGACGATATTGCGCTGTACGACCAGCCGCACTTCACGCTGCGCCAGTCGCTGGACGGGTTTTTCAGCAGCTTCCTCGAGCCGCTCAAGCAGGGCGCGATGGTGCAGCAGTGCGTGCGCCTGCATTTCCGCGAGATGCTGGAGCCCACCGGGCTGTGGGCCGAGGAGCTGGAGAACGGCATCAAGCCGGCGCACGCGGCGCTGGTCGGCGTGCTGTGCCGCCACCTGGGCTTGAAAGCGGCCGATGACGAGGTGCACCGGCTGGCGTTTGCGATGGTTGCGCTGGCGATCCAGCTGTTTGTCTGCCGCGACGTGATTGACGCGATCCGCCCGCAGTTGCTGGCCGACCCACGGGCCATCGATGTCTCTGCCGCGCGGCTGGCAGACATGGCCGAAGCGATGGTAGCCTGTGAGGTCGCGCGTCGCCGTACGGCGGATCATCCCTCTGCCGCGCCCGACCCTACCCCCCTGCAAACCCGCGAGCCCACCGGCGCGCGGACCCGCCTGACCCCCCCCACAAAGGGAAGGAAGACACCATGACTGTTGCCTCCGTGACCTCCGTGCCGCACACCCTGGCGCACGCCCGATCGGGCACAACCGCCGGCCGCGGCCTGCGGCTGGCCGCCCTGAGCCTGCCGCTCTGGCTGGCGGGCTGCGCCGTCATGCCGCCGCCGTCCGCCGTGGAGGCGATGCCGCCCGCGCAGTGGCAGGCACCGCTGCCGCACGCCGGCACATTGACCGAGCTGTCGCAGTGGTGGCAGCAACTCGGCGATCCGCTGCTGGTACAGCTGATCGAGGCGGCGCAGCAGGTCAGCCCCACGGTGGCGCAGGCGCGCTCGCGCATTGAGCAGGCGCGCGCCACGCGGGTGGCCAGCGGCGCGGCGCTCGGGCCGGCGCTGGATGCGTCGGCGTCGGTCAGCCGTGGCGTCACGCAGTTCATACCGCCGGGTCCGACGCCGGCGGCCACCACGGCACAGGCCGGTCTGCAGGCCTCGTGGGAGATTGACCTGTTCGGCGGCCTGGGCGCCACGCGCAATGCCGCACAGGCCCGGCTGGAAGGCGCGCAGGCGCAGTGGCACGACGCCCGTGTGTCGGTAGCGGCCGAGGTGGCCAACCAGTACGTGAGCCTGCGCAGCTGCGAGCGGCTGCTGGCCGTCACCCGTAACGACGCCACCTCGCGCGCCGAAACCGCGCGCCTGACCGATCTGACCGCCAACGCCGGCTTCACGGCGCCGGGTACCGCGGCGCTGGCCCGCGCCAGCGCGGCCGAGGCCAACGCGCGCGCCACCCAGCAGGCCGGCCAGTGCGAACTCGACCGCAAGGCGCTGGTGGCGCTGACCGGCCTGCCAGAGCCCGATTTGAAGCAAAAACTGGCCGATGTGCGCGCCGAATGGCCTTATAAAGCTATGATTTCAATAGCATCGCTGCCGGCACAGACGCTGGCGCAACGGCCCGACGTGTTCAACGCCGAGCGCGAGGTGGCGGCCGCCAGCGCCGAGGTGGGCGGCGCACAGGCGCAACGCTACCCGCGCCTGTCACTCAGCGGTTCGGTCGGCGCGCTCAATGTGCGCGCGGGCGGCGTCAGCAGTGACCTCACCACCTGGTCGATCGGCCCGCTGGCGCTTACGCTGCCGCTGTATGACGGCGGACGCCGCGCGGCCGACGTGGACGCGGCCCGGGCCCGCTACGACGAGGC
>JANOBJ010000334.1:0-3880 GCA_031411575.1 Betaproteobacteria bacterium
TTCAACCCGCTGCCAGCCCGTTGCTGCCCGGCGGGTGGCCGATGTGGAAATCATTGCGACCGCTGCGATCGGTTCCGCGCAGCAGCCACAAAGGCCGGTTGGCAAAGTTCACCGCCACACCGGTCTTGCCGTCAGCCGGCCGCAGGTCGCGCTCAAACACCGAACTGGCGGGCATGTAGCGCAGCGCCACGCCGGTGCGGCGCCGGGGCGATCGGTTGGCCGTGGCGCCGTGGATCATGTAGACGTCGTGCAATGACATCTGGCCCGGTTGCAGCTCGATGTCCACCGCGTCGGCCTCATCAAACGTACCGTCGGCCATGCGCTGGTTGAGCGTCAGGTCGGTGCGGTCTTCGTGCAGGTGCGGGTGCAGGCGTTGGCCGATGTGTGAGCGCGGGATCACGCGCAGGCAGCCGTTTTCCACCACCGATTCATCCAGCGCCACCCACACCGTGCAGTTGGCCAGCGGGCGGATCGGCCAATAGTGGCCGTCCTGGTGCCAGGGCGTCTCGTAGCCGTCGCCACCGGGTTTGCAGAACACGTGGCAGCCCCACAGGATCACGTCGTCACCGATCACGCCTGACACCAGTTCGACCAGTTCGGGGTCGCGCGCCAGATCCAGAAATGCCGCGCTGCCCCGCACACCTTCGCCGTTGTCGCCCTCGATGTGCGCCGACACCAGTTTCTCGGGCCGCACGCCCGGGTTGTTGCGGATCAGCTCATCGAGCGTGCCGCGCAGCGCCTCCACCCTGGCCGGTGGCAGGCGGTAGTGCGGTACCACCCAGCCTTCCGCCTGGTAGCGCGCAATCTCGGGCGGGGCCAGACGGGCCATGGCAAGTCTCCAGACGGGTTTGCCAAACAGTTTAGCCGCGGCCGGCGCCTGGCGGCTCCGGTCAGCGTGGCACGGCGGCGGCCCGCTGCGCCACTTTGGCCTTTAGCGCCTCGTGCAGGTCAGTGGGCAGGAACTTCATGGCCAGCTTCAGCAGCACGAATGCCACCACGCCGTCGTCCAGCCAGCCGAGGATCGGCACCAGATCGGGCACGAGGTCGAACGGACTCACCACGTACAGCACCGCCAACACCGCCGTCAGCTTGGCGGCAGCGGGCGCGCGCGGATCGCGCAGCATGGCCCACACCAGCCGCAGTTCGTTGCGAAACAGGCCCCAGAGCTTTCCGAGTTTCCACATGGTGGTGTTCCTTCCAGGCGGCGCCGGCAAGACGAGCGCCATGGCCTTAACGTGGGGGCCATCGTCGGGATGACAAGCGCCTGCCGCTACCATGGCGTTTTGGCACTGGCGCCACAGTGGCGTTGCCGGAGCAAAATGTGACTTCCCCCTTCCTGGATGCGATGGCTGCGTTCACCCCCGGCTTGCCGCTGGCGGTGGGTTTTAGCGGCGGTGCCGATTCGACTGCGCTGCTGCTGGCCTGCGCGGGCAAGTGGCCAGGGCAGGTGCACGCTATCCACGTGCACCACGGCTTGCAGGCAGCGGCCGACGATTTTCAGCGGCATTGCGTGGCCCTGTGCGCGCAGCTGAACGTGCCGCTCGCGGTGGAGCGGGTGCACGCGCGGCACGCCAGCGGCGAAAGCCCCGAGGATGCCGCCCGCAAGGCCCGTTATGAAGCTTTTAGCGCTGTTGTCCTCAGCCACTGGTCAAAGTTTGCTATTAATAATATAGCATTGGCGCAGCACGCCGATGACCAGGCTGAAACCCTGCTCCTGGCGCTGTCGCGCGGCGCGGGGCTGCCCGGGCTGTCGGCCATGCCCGCGCGCTGGCAGCGTGACGGCATCACCTTCCACCGGCCGCTGCTCGGCGTGCCGGGGCGCGAGTTGCGCGTCTGGCTGGCGGTGCAGGATGTGCCCTGGGTGGAAGACCCGACCAACGCCGACGAGCAGTTCACCCGCAACCGCATCCGCGCGCGGCTGCTGCCCGCGCTGGACGAGGCCTTTCCGGAGTTCCGCACCACCTTTGCGCGCAGCGCCGCGCATGCTGCGCAGGCGCAGGCCGTGCTGGACGAGGTAGCCCGGCAAGACCTGGCGGCGCTGCACATCCCGCCCCGGCTGGCAGCGCTGCAGCAGCTTTCGCGCCCGCGCCAGGCGAATGCCCTGCGCCACTGGCTGCGCACTGCCCATGCTCAGCAACCCAGTGCGGCGCAACTGGATGAACTGCTCGATCAGGTCGCCGCCTGCACCACGCGCGGGCACCGCATCCATATCAAGGTCGGCACCGGCTTTGTGGAGCGTCGGGGCACCGTGCTGGATTGGTACAATCCCTAGGTTTCGGTCGGGTTTCCCAAGCGACTGACAGGCGGGAAATTCGGGCGCGCCGAGACGGCTTTTTCTTTCTGCGCCGCATCACGATAACTCCAATGGCATTGATCGTTCACAAATACGGCGGCACCTCGATGGGCTCTACCGAGCGCATCCGCAATGTCGCCAAGCGCGTCGCCAAATGGGCGCGGGCTGGCCACCAGATGGTGGTGGTGCCCAGCGCCATGAGCGGCGAAACCAACCGCCTGCTGGGCCTGGCCAAGGAACTGGCGCCGCCCAAGGTGTCAGACGCCTACGGCCGCGAGCTCGACATGCTGGCCGCCACGGGCGAGCAGGCGTCATCCGCGCTGCTGGCCATTGCGCTGCAGGCCGAGGGCATGGAATCGGTCAGCTACGCCGGCTGGCAGGTACCGATCAAGACCAACAGCGCCTACACCAAGGCCCGCATCGAGAGCATCGACGACCAGAAGGTACGCGCCGACCTTGCCGCCGGCAAGGTGGTCATCGTCACCGGCTTTCAGGGCGTGGACGAGCAGGGCAATATCACCACGCTGGGCCGTGGCGGCAGCGACACCTCGGCCGTGGCCGTGGCCGCTGCCATGAAGGCCCATGAATGCCTGATCTATACCGATGTCGATGGCGTCTACACCACTGACCCGCGCGTGGTGCCCGAGGCGCGCCGCCTGCACACGGTGAGCTTCGAGGAGATGCTGGAGATGGCGTCCATGGGCTCCAAGGTGTTGCAGATCCGCTCGGTCGAATTCGCCGGCAAGTACCGCGTGCCGCTGCGCGTGTTGTCCAGCTTCACGCCCTGGGACATCGACATCCATGAAGAAGCCCAAAGCGGCACCCTGATCACGTACGAGGAAGACGAAAAAATGGAACAAGCCATCGTGTCCGGCATCGCATTCAACCGCGACGAAGCCAAGATTTCGGTGCTGGGCGTGCCCGACAAGCCCGGCATCGCCTACCAGATCTTGGGTGCCGTGGCCGACGCCAACATCGAAGTCGACATGATCATCCAGAACATTAGCAAGGGTGGGTTGACCGACTTCAGCTTCACCGTGCACCGCAACGATTACGCCCGCACCATGGACCTGCTGAAGGAAACCGTGGTGCCCGCGCTGGGCGCGCAGGAGGTCATGGGCGACGCCAAGATCTGCAAGGTCAGCATCGTGGGCATCGGCATGCGCAGCCATGTGGGCATCGCCAGCAAGATGTTCCGGGCGCTCAGCGAAGAGGGCATCAACATCCAGATGATTTCCACGTCCGAGATCAAGACCTCGGTGGTGATCGACGAGAAATACATGGAGCTGGCCGTGCGCGGCCTGCACAAGGCGTTTGACCTGGACCAGCCGGCGGCTTGAGCCGGGCGAACAGTCGGCGCCGGATCACACAGGGGGCCACAAGAAAACGCCCCGGGCCTTTGCAGGCCCGGGGCATTTGTTTTTGGCGGAAACGGAGGGATTCGAACCCTCGATGCGGCTCTACACCGCATACTCCCTTAGCAGGGGAGCACCTTCGGCCACTCGGTCACGTTTCCAATAAGTTCATTATCTCACGACTCGGCCCGCCGCAACGGCGGCCGTCATCAGGCCGGTTGCTGGTCCAGAT
>JANOBJ010000335.1:0-1956 GCA_031411575.1 Betaproteobacteria bacterium
CACCGCGTGGGTGTAGCCCGGGCTCACGGCAAAGCGCGCGCCGGCCATGGCGGCGGCCTGCGCGTCGGCCGCGCTGCGCACCGTGCCGGCGCCCACCATCGCATCGGGCACATCCCTGGCGATGGCTTCCATGCAGGCCAGCGCATTGGGGGTGCGCAGCGTCACCTCCAGCATGCGGATGCCGCCCGCCACCAGCGCCCGCGCCATCGGCACGGCATGCGCCACCTCGTGCAACACGATCACCGGGATCACCGGCGCGTCGCGCATCACATCAAGCGACGTCAGGGCATTCATGGGTGGCCTCCACGGTGCGCGGGTCCGGTCCAGCGGCAACCGCGGAACCGGCTTTGCCGGGCCGCTGGTTGCGCCCCTTGAGGGGTGGCGGCCGCAGGCCGCTTCGGGGTGGTTGTAATCACAGCCATGTGCATGCTCCTTCTTCGGCGGTGGTGGCGTGGCGGCGCATGGCGCCGAAGAGTTCGCGGCCGGTGCCAAAGCCGTTGGCCGTGCGTTGAGCCTCGGGCATGGTGGCGGTGTCGCGCGCGGCCCAGTCGGCGGCGGGCAGCAGCACCTGCAGCGTGCCGGCCACCGCGTCCAGGCGGATCACATCGCCGTCGCGCACCTTGGCCAGCGGCCCGCCGGCCGCGGCTTCGGGCGACACGTGGATGGCGGCGGGCACCTTGCCCGACGCACCGCTCATGCGGCCGTCGGTCACCAGCGCCACCTTGAAACCCTTGCCCTGCAGCACGGCCAGCGGCGGCGTGAGCTTGTGCAGCTCGGGCATGCCGTTGGCCTGCGGGCCTTGCCAGCGCACCACGCAGATCACGTCGTGATCGAGCTCGCCGGCGCTGAAGGCGGCGTGCAGGCCTTCCTGCGAATCAAACACGCGGGCCGGCGCCTCGACCACATGGCGGTCGTCCGGCACGGCCGACACCTTGATCACGCTGCGGCCCAGGTTGCCCTGCAGCAGCGTCAGGCCGCCGGTGGCGCTGAACGGCGCGGTGGCGGGGCGCACGATGGACTCATCCTTGCTGGCGCCGGGGTCGTGCCAGGCCAGCCCGGCTTCGGCGGCTGCCGGAATGCGGGTGAACTCGCGCAGGCCCCCGGTGCGCACGGTCAGCACGTCGTCATGCATCAGCCCGGCGTCGAGCAGCTCGCGGATGACAAAGCCCGGGCCGCCGGCCGCCTGGAACTGGTTCACGTCGGCGCTGCCGTTGGGGTACACGCGGGTGAGCAGCGGCACCACGGCGGACAGCGCCGAAAAATCGTCCCAGTCGATCACGATGCCAGCCGCGCGCGCCACCGCCACCCAATGAATGAGATGGTTGGTGGAGCCGCCGGTGGCCAGCAGCGCGGCCATGGCGTTGACGATGCAGCGCTCGTCGACCTGCACGCCGATGGTGGTGTGCCGCTCGGCCGCGCCCAGCACTGTACGCACCGCCTCGCGCGTGAGTTCGGCGCGCAGCGTCTCGCCGGGGTTCACAAAGGCGGTGCCCGGCACGTGAAGGCCCATGGCTTCGAGCAGCATCTGGTTGCTGTTGGCGGTGCCATAAAAGGTGCAGGTGCCGGGGCCGTGGTACGCGCGCGATTCGGCGTCGAGCAGCTCGCTGCGGCCCACCAGGCCCTGCGCGGCCAGTTCGCGCACCTTGCCTTTTTCGGTGTTGGACAGGCCCGAGGTCATCGGCCCGGCGGGCACGAACACCGTGGGCAGGTGGCCAAACTGCAGCGCACCGATCAGCAGGCCGGGCACGATCTTGTCGCACACGCCCAGCATCAGCGCGGCGTCAAACACGTCGTGGCTGAGCGAAACGGCAGTGGCCATGGCGATCACGTCGCGGCTGAACAGGCTCAGCTCCATGCCGGGCGTGCCCTGCGTCACGCCGTCGCACATGGCCGGCACGCCGCCCGCCACCTGCGCGGTGGCGCCGTGCAGGCGGGCTTCGGCCTTGATCAGATCGG
>JANOBJ010000336.1:0-12337 GCA_031411575.1 Betaproteobacteria bacterium
CTTCGTGTAGCCGAATCCCCCCTCAAGAGGGCGACACCAGCGGCCCGGCGGAGCCGGTTCCGCGGTGTCTCTTGACTTGGAGCATCACTTGCATACTACTACTTTGATAGCGAACAATGACCACGCGACGGGGACCTCCGCCGCAAATGGCTCTGAAAATGACACCGGCGCGGCCCTGCGCTTCATCACCTGCGGGTCGGTTGACGACGGCAAGAGCACGTTGATCGGGCGGCTGCTGGTGGACAGCAAGGCGGTGCTGCAAGACCATCTGGCCGGCGTGCAGCGCCAGGGTGAGACCGATCTCGCGCTGCTGACCGATGGCCTGTCGGCCGAGCGCGAACAGGGCATCACCATCGACGTGGCCTACCGCTACTTCGCCACCGAAGACCGCAAGTTCATCATCGGCGACGCACCCGGTCACGAGCAGTACACCCGCAACATGGTCACCGCCGCCTCCAGCGCCGACGCCGCTGTGGTGCTGGTGGACGCCACCAAGCTCGACTGGGCCGACCCGACGCTCACGCTGCTGCCCCAAACCCGCCGCCATGCGCTGCTGGTGAACCTGCTGCGCGTGCCGTCGATCGTGTTCGCGGTCAACAAGCTCGACGCGGTCGATGCGCCCGACACCGCATTTGCCAACATCAGCGCCGCGCTGCAGGCGTTTGCGCGTGAGGCCGGCATCCGCATCAACGCGATCGTGCCGGTGTCGGCGCTCAAGGGCTGGAACGTGGTGGACAGCCACGCCGGCTGGTGCGGCTACACCGGCGCGAATCTGCTGCAGATCCTCGAAGCGCTGCCCAGCACGCCAGCCGAGTTGGACCAGCCCTTCGCCTTCCCCGTGCAGTGGGTCGAAAAGCCGCAAGCCCCCACGCTCGTCGCTGCGCGTACCTCGCTGCCCCCCGAGGGGGCTGCTTCTCCTTGGGGCGGCCCGGCGGAGAAGCTCTCCTCTTCGTCCGACACCTCCCAGGGCCGCCGCGTGTTCTGGGGCCGCGTCGCCACTGGCACCGTGGCGCCCGGCCAGCCCGTGCGCGTGATGCCCAGCGGCCAGACCGCCACCGTGGCGCAGGTGCTCGACCATGCGCGCCGCCCGAAAAACGTGGGCGCCAGCCACAGCGCCGGCATCGTGCTGGACCGCGAGGTGGACGTGTCGCGCGGCGACTGGCTGCTGGCCGCCGACCCGGCCAGCGTCGACAAACTGCAGGCCAGCCGCGAGATCAGCGCTACCGTCGCCTGGATGGACGACGAGCCGCTGGTCGCCGGCCGGGTGTACTGGGCGTTGCACGGCCACCGCTGGGTCAAGGCCAAGGTGCGCCGCATCGTGCACCGGCTGGACGTGAACACGCTGGCCGAAGAAAGTGCCACGGAACTGCCGCCCAATACCATCGGCCATGTCGAACTCGCGCTGCAGGAGCCTCTTGCGACCCTGCCGTACGCGGTGTCGCGCACGCTCGGCTCGATGGTGCTGGTGGACACTGCATCGCACAAAACCTCGGGGGCTGTGCTGATTCAGGCGCCGTTTGAGGCCAAACCGAATAACATCCAATAAAATCAAGGGTTTCCGCCCAACGCCAAACAACATGACCCACGTCGTCACCGAATCCTGTATCCGCTGCAAATACACCGATTGTGTGGATGTGTGCCCCGTGGACTGTTTCCGCGAAGGCCCCAACATGCTCGTGATCGACCCCGATGAATGCATCGATTGCGCGGTCTGCATCCCCGAGTGTCCGGTCAACGCGATCTACGCCGAGGAAGATGTGCCTTCCAACCAGATGGCCTTCATCAAGCTCAACGTCGAACTGAGCCAGCAGGCGGGCTGGAAAAGCATCACCAAGCGCAAGCCCGCGCCGCTGGACGCGGACGAGTGGAAAGACAAACCCAACAAACTCAGCGAACTGGTTCGCTGAACGCCCTTGCCCCCGAGAACCATGGAACCCAACGTCAACCCAGCCATCGTGACCACCGCCGCCGCCCATGACGGCCCCATTGAAACCGACGCCGTGATCGTCGGAGCCGGCCCGGTTGGCCTGTTCCAGGTGTTCGAGCTGGGTCTGCTGGAAATCAAGGCCCACGTGATCGACTCGCTCGCCTACCCCGGCGGCCAGTGCGTCGAGCTCTATCCCGACAAGCCGATCTACGACATTCCGGCCGTCCCGGTGTGCACCGGGCAGGAACTGACCGATTCGCTGCTCAAGCAGATTGAGCCGTTCGGCGCCACGTTCCACCTGGGGCAGGAAGTCACCACAGTGCAAAAGCAGGACGATGGCCGCTTCTTCGTGGAAACCTCCAAGGGCACGCAGTTCCTCACCAAGACGATTTTCATTGCCGCTGGCGTGGGCGCGTTTCAGCCCCGCACGCTGAAAGTCGAGGGCCTGGACAAATTTGACGGCTCGCAACTGCATTACCGCGTCAAGAACCCGGCCGACTTTGCCGGCAAGAACCTAGTGATCGTGGGCGGCGGCGATTCGGCGCTCGACTGGGCGCTGAATTTTGTGGCCGAGGGCCCGAACAAAGCCGAAAGCGTGATCCTGATTCACCGGCGCGACGGCTTCAAGGCAGCGCCGGCCAGCGTGGCCAAGATGCACCAGCTGTGCGAGGCGCTGGAGATGCAGTTCATCATCGGCCAGGTGACCGGCTACGACGAGAAAGACGGCAAGCTCACCGGCGCCAAGGTCACCGGCTCGGACGGCGTGACCCGCGTCGTGCCGCTGGACATGCTGCTGGTGTTCTTCGGTCTGTCACCCAAGCTGGGACCGATCGCCGAATGGGGCCTGGAGATCGAGCGCAAGCAGCTCAAGGTGGACACCGAGAAGTTTTCCACCAACACACCGGGCATTTTTGCGGTGGGCGACATCAACACCTACCCCGGCAAGAAAAAGCTCATCCTCTCGGGTTTTCACGAGTGCGCGCTGGCCGCTTTTGGCGCCGCGCCGTTCATCTTCCCGGACAAGAAGATTCACCTGCAGTACACAACGACATCGCCGAAATTGCACAAGGTGTTAGGCGTCGAAAGCCCCGTTTTCGACTGAAACGCACTGCTGCGATCTGGTTCGCGAAAGCCCGCGTAGCCGCCAGGCACGCGGGCCTTTTCTTTGACCGTACAATGGAGGCTGTGTTCGCAAGAGCACGTCCGCTAGGGGTGTTGCCACGCAAGTGGCGACTGAGAAAGTCCCTTTGAACCTGATTGAGGTAATCCTCGCGCAGGGAAGCATGTTCCGGACAGGGCCGCTTTCTCGGGTGGCCGCTTTACTGTCCAGCCAGGCCGACCTGCTATGACGCTGATCCAAGGCATCGTTATGGCAAATTTCAAGCAAAAACACCGTGTTGTCCGCATCCAGCGGTCATTGTTAGCTACTGTTTTTATAGCATCCGGGGTGCACGCCCAGCAGGATGCGCAACTCAAGCCCGTGGTCATCAACGACCGCAACGCAGCGCTGCAGGCCGATGTCAGCGGTTTTGGCGATGTACCACTGCGCGAGCTGCCGCTGTCCATCACGGTGGCGCCGGCCGCGCAGCTGCAGCAAGCCGGCGTGCGCCGCCTGGCCGACATCACGCGGCTGGACGCCTCGACCACCGACAGCTACAACGCCGCCGGCTACTGGGATTTTTTGACGGTACGCGGCTACACGCTCAACAACCGCACCAACTTTCGCCGCGAAGGCCTGCCCACCAGCGCCGAGACGTCGATCCCGCTGGACAACAAGGACCGGATCGAGATCCTCAAGGGCACCAGCGGCATCCAGGCCGGCACCAGCGCGCCCGGCGGGCTGGTGAACTACGCGGTGAAGCGCCCCACCAACCAGCCGCTGCGCAGCGCACGCGTGGAGCTGAGCGACCGCGGCAGCGTGCTGGGCGCGGTGGACCTGGGTGGCCGTTTCGGCGTGTCCGACGACTTCGGCTACCGGCTCAATGTGGTGCACGAAAACCTGCGCCCCGCCCTGCGCGCGGCCGACGGCTCGCGCTCGCTGCTGGCGCTCGCCACCGACTGGCGTATCGGCACTGGCAGCATCCTGGAAGCCGAGATGGAATGGTCGCGCCGCAGCCAGCCGAGCAGGCCGCGTTCAGCCTGCTCGGCAATGTGTTGCCCCCGCCTGTGAATCCGCGCATCAACCTGAACAACCAGCCATGGTCACTGCCGGTGGTGTTCGAAGGCCTGACTGGTACCGTCCGCTTTGAGCAGGCGCTGAACACCGACTGGCGCTGGTCGGTTCAGGCCGGCAGCCAGCGGCTGAAGACGGATGACCGTATAGGCTTCCCGTTTGGCTGCAGTGCCGATGGCAACTTCAACCGCTACTGCTCGGACGGCACCTACGACCTGTATGACTTCAGGAGTGAAGGCGAGCGCCGCACCCAGCAAGCCGTCAAGCTGGCAGTCAACGGGCGTGTGGCCACCGGCGCGCTGCGCCACGACCTGCAGGCGGGCTTGCTGCGCAGCCAGTCGCGTGAGCGTTACAACCAGCAGGCCTTCAACTTCGTGGGCAGCGGCAATGTGCAGGGCACAGGCTTCACCGCGCCCGACCCCACACTGACCGGCGAGAGCACCAACCGCGACGAGCGCTCCACCGAGCTGTTTGTGACCGACTCGATCAGCTGGAATGCGTGGCGTGCCTCGATGGGCGTGCGCCACAGCCGCATCGACCGCGAGAGCGTGCGTACCGATGGCAGCCAGGCGCTGGCCTACCAGCAGAGCTTCACCACGCCGTGGCTCGGCCTGGCCTATACCCTGGGCAACGTGGTGCTGTATGGCAGCGCGGGCGAAGGCATTGAGTCGGTCGTGGTGCCGCAACTGCCCCAGTACGGCACGGCGGCCGGGCAGCCCCTGCCCGCGGTCAAGAGCCGTCAGTGGGAGCTGGGTGCGCGTGGCGGTGACACGGCGCTCGCCTGGGGTGTGAGCGTTTTCAACATCGTGCGTCCTGCGGTGGCCGACACCGGCACCGCGTTCCAGTTTGATGGCGATGCGCGGCACCGCGGCATCGAAGCCAAACTGGGTGGCAACAGCGGCGCCTGGCGCTGGGCCACCAGCGCGATGTGGCTCGACGCCACCCTGCGCGGCAGTACGCTCAACCCCGCCGCCAACGGCCTGAAGCCCGTCAACGTGCCCCGCCACACCCTGCGCGCCGAGACCGCCTGGCGCGTGCCCGGAGCAACGGGTCTGGAGCTGGACACCCGCCTCACGCGCGAAGGCTCGCGTGCCGTGCTGGCCGACAACACGCTCACCCTGCCCGCCTGGAACCGGCTGGACGCGGGCCTGAGCTACGCCACCACCCTGGGCGCCGCCAAGGCCACCTGGCGCGTCGCCGTGGACAACCTGACCGACCGCCGCTACTGGCGCGAATCGCCCACCCAGTTCGGCCACATCTTTGTCTACCCCGGCGCCCCGCGCACGTTACGCGTGTCTCTGGAAGCAGCGCTCTGACAACACTCAGCCGCATCAGCAAAAAGCACCCAAAAGCCACGCTATAATCTAAGGCTTGTTCCTCGATAGCTCAGTCGGTAGAGCGCCGGACTGTTAATCCGTAGGTCCCTGGTTCGAGCCCAGGTCGAGGAGCCACACAAACGGAAAAAGGGTACCCATGCGGTACCCTTTTTTTTGTGGATTCGGACTCTGTGTGTCCACCGGTAGTCGGCAGTTTTGGCGGATCGGGCAGACCCAGATCTTCTGACGCATCGGCCCGGACGCAAAAGGGGGTTGGCTGACGTTCGCCAGCCAACCCCCTTTTGGACAGCAACTGACCGGCCGCGCGCTGCGGTGTTTCCGCCCTCACCGCGCGCAGGTCGCGTTGCACGCAACCGGCCAGTCGCCTGACTTCGCTTGTTCTTGTCTGCCACCGCCGCTCCCAATCTACCGGCGATGCCTCCCTCACACGTTGGGCCTGTCTCGACCCCGCCTTTTCAACTTCCTGAATCCACTCCCTGAATCCACTCCCTGAGCCTGCCTGTCTACCGTTGCAGATTGGCGCCGCTCGAAGGCGGCACACCGGATTCAACCTGCCCTTGCGCCACCACCACTGCAGGTTTTGTCGCGGCAACTGGAGGGGCCACTTTGGCCGCTTGCTTCGCTACGACCTGTGCCCCCAATGGCTGGGCGTACTTGGCCATCACCTCGTCGCTGGGCCATACCAGTGCCATGCCGGCCAGAACCGGCAGGGCGAGTGAGGCGGCCAGCCCCACCACGTACACCATGGAGCTTTGCAGCGGATCGATGTGCTTGAGTAACGGCTTTTCCATTTGATTTCTCCCTGTACTGACATTCCTGTTATCAAGACGCATGCCAGCGGCGGGCCTCTGTGTACAAAGTGAATGAAATCAACCGTTTAGGCGTGCGAAGCGCCACGATGACCCCGATTAGTTGTAACTTTACATTACAACTTGTTTCAGAGTTGACGCACTTCCGCCGAATCACGCCAGCCCCGCTTTGTGACCTAACGGTTCACCTTGAGACTGTGCAGGGCAAGAAACGGCTTAAACCCGCGCCATTGCTGGATTGTGGGTGTTTAGCCTGGTGAAAAATACCAACCGACCGATGGCCAGGCGCGCGCAAACTGTTTCAGTGGCGATACAGCAAGCCCCACCTGTCTTGCGGTGAGCCGCGTGGGACGCTGACGTTTGCCGGTGCCCGATACCCGCCATTGCGGTGTAATGTAACAAGCATGTCCAAGCCTTCCCAGCGCCCCGCACTGCCCTGGCTGGCGCCGGGCGACCCGTTTCCGGCGCCCGCGCGCGCCTGGGGGCCGCAAGACCCGGCGCCGGGCCTCTTGGCCGCCGGCGGCGCGCTGGATGTCGATTCGCTGCTGCGGGCCTACTCACAGGGCATCTTTCCCTGGTTCAGCGACGGTCAGCCGATCCTGTGGTGGAGCCCGGACCCGAGGATGGTCTTGCAAGTCGACGAGTTCCGGCTGCACCGCTCGCTGCGCCAGCGGCTGGTGGCGTTTGCGCGCGATGCGCGCTGCGAGATCCGGGTGGACCACGCCTTTGGCGAGGTGATTCGTGCCTGCGCCGCCAGCCCGCGCGCCGGCCAGTCGGGCACCTGGATCGTGCCGGAGATGGTGGACGCCTACGAGGCCTTTCACGCCGCCGGGCATGCCCACAGCGTGGAAACCTGGATCGATGGCCAACTGGCCGGCGGGCTGTATTGCGTGGCGCGTGGACGTGCCTTGTTTGGCGAGTCGATGTTCATGCGCGCGCCCGACGCCTCCAAGATCGCGCTGGCCGCGCTGGTGGCGCTGTGCCGCGCATACGGCGTGCGCTGGATCGACTGCCAGCAGAACACGGCCCACCTGGCTTCACTCGGCGCGCGCGAGATCCCGCGGCGCGCGCTGCTGACGGCGCTGGCCCGTGACACCACCTTGCCACCGCCACAGTGGCGTTTTGAGCCCGTATACTGGAAGCACTTGTTGCCGCCCTAGGTTCACGCACCCGCCCACGCACTCGCCCCTGCACCCGTGACGCATCTCAAGGATCTTCCGCTCCAGACGCTGCAGTTTTACGCAACGGCGCCCTACCCGTGCAGCTACCTGCCCGGCAACCAGGCCCGCTCGCAGGTGGCCACGCCCAGCCACCTGATCCACAACGACGCGTATTCCGACCTGGTCACCAGCGGCTTCCGGCGCAGCGGCATGTTCACCTACCGGCCCTACTGCGACGGCTGCCGAGCCTGCATTCCGCTGCGCGTGCTGGCCCAGCAGTTCGCGCCTGATCGCAGCCAGCGCCGCGCCTGGGCGCGCCACCAGAACCTGCAGGCGCGCGTGCTCAAGCTGTGCTTCGTACCCGAGCACTACAACCTGTACTTGCGCTACCAGACCGGCCGCCACGCCGGCGGCGGCATGGACCACGACAGCATCGACCAGTACACCCAGTTCCTGCTGCAAAGCCGGGTGAATTCGCGGCTGGTGGAGTTTCGCGAAACGCTGGCCGACGGTTCTGCCGGCGAGCTGAAGATGGTGTCGATCCTGGACGTGCTGAACGATGGCATCTCGGCTGTCTACACCTTCTACGAACCCGAGGCCGCCACCAGCTATGGCACCTGGAGCGTGCTGTGGCAGATCGAGCAGGCGCGCCAGATGAAGCTGGCGCATGTGTACCTGGGCTACTGGATCCAGCAGAGCCCCAAGATGAACTACAAGGCGCGCTTTACGCCCTGCGAAGTCCTCGTGGAAGGGCAGTGGCTGCCGGCGGAAATCGCGGCGTCCTGACCCACGCGGGGTGGCGGCATTGCGCCGACCTGCAATTCCCGCCCGGCGCCCAGCCCACAACGCGCCCGCTATCGCACCTCGCAGCTTGTAATTTCAAAAGGTAAAATGGCAGTCAACCTGATGGTGGCCTGCCCATGCGAAAAACCGACCCGAATGTTCCCGCCGTGCCCACGGTGCAAGTCATCGAGCGCATGTTTGCGCTGATGGACGTGCTGGCCTCGCGCGAGGAGCCGGTCTCGCTCAAGGAAATCAGCGAAAAGACCGGCCTGCACCCGTCCACCACCCACCGCATCCTGAACGACCTCGCAATCGGCCGCTATGTGGACCGGCCCGAGGCCGGCAGCTACCGGCTGGGCATGCGGCTGCTGGAACTGGGCAATCTGGTCAAAGGCCGCCTGAACGTGCGCGATGCGGCGCTGGCACCGATGCGCGAGCTGCACAAGCTGATCCAGCAGCCGGTCAACCTGAGCATGCGCCAGGGCGACGAGATCGTGTACATCGAACGCGCCTTCAGCGAACGATCGGGCATGCAGGTGGTGCGCGCCATCGGCGGCCGCGCGCCGCTGCACCTGACCTCCGTGGGCAAGCTCTTCCTCGCGGCGGACGATCCGCAGCGCGTGCGCGCCTACGCCACGCGTACCGGGCTGGCTGGCCACACCAAGAACAGCATCACGCAGTTGCCGGTGCTGGAGCGCGAGCTGTCCAAGGTGCGCCAGTACGGCAACGCGCGCGACAACGAAGAGCTGGAGCTGGGTGTGCGCTGCATGGCCGCCGGCATCTATGACGACCAGAGACGGTTGGTGGCGGGCTTGTCGATTTCGGCGCCGGCGGACCGTCTGGACGAAGGCTGGTTGAGCAAGCTGCAGACCGCAGCCAGTGATATTTCGGGGGCGTTGGGCTACCGCGAGAGCGTCGGCGCCTGAGCCGGGTAAAGCAGCCCTTTGGGCGCTGTTTTCAGGTCAAATGCGGCCGTTGTCCGCACCAGTTGGTCATAGTTTGCTATATATTTTATAGCAATTCGGCTTCAGTCACGGATTGACTGATCGATGGCGCACAGCGCGCGCGGCGGGCCTGCGCGGCCCCGCGCGACGTCAGCCGGCGACCTGGCGCGGCGCAACCGCTGGTGGCCGTGATTCGACCCAGCGGCGCACGCGCTCGGCGTCGCCCAGGCGGCTCAGCTTGCCGGCAGAATCCAGGAACACCATGATGAGCTTGCGCCCGGCGATCCTGGTCTGCATCACCAGGCACTGGCCGGCCTCGGAGATATAGCCGGTTTTCTGCAGGCCGATCTCCCATTCGGGGTTCTTGACCAGGCGGTTGGTGTTGTTGAACTGCAGCGTGCGGTTGCCCACCTCGATCTGGTGGCCGGGTGACGTGGACAGCTCGCGCAGCGCGGGCTGGGTGTAGGCGGCGCTCACCAGGATGGCCAGGTCTTTGGCGCTGGACTGGTTGAGGCTGGACAGGCCGGTTGGCTCCACATAGCGGGTGTCGCTCATCGACAGCAACCTGGCCTTGGCGTTCATGCCCTTCACAAACATCGCCATGCCGCCGGGAAAGGTACGGCCGAGGGCGTGCGCGGCTCGGTTTTCGCTGGACATCAGCGCCAGATGCAACAGTTCGCCACGGCTGAGCAGCGTGCCGACCTTCAGGCGCGAGCGGCTGCCCTTTTCGGTGTCGACATCGTCCTGGGTGATCTCGATCATCTCGTCCATCGGCAACTTGGCCTCGGTGATGATGACGCCGGTCATGAGCTTGGTGAGCGAGGCAATGGGCAGCACGGCGTGGTCGTTCTTGCTGAACAGCACCTCGTTGGTGTCCTGGTCGATCACCAGCGCCACGCTGGATTTCAGGTCCAGCTCATCCTGCATGCCATGCAGGCCGGCGAGTTGCCCGAAGGAAGGCCTGGGCGGCGCTGCCACCACGCGCACGATGGAGCGGCGGTGCCGCGACGACACCACCACCGCCTTGCCGCCCTTGCGCTTGACGACGACGACCGGCTTGCCACCCTTGCGCTTGGCCATCTGGGCAGAAGACGTGGTCTTTTTGACCACCACCTTCTTGCGCTGGGCTGCCTGCGCTTCCGGCAGGTTGAGAGCGAACGCCACCACGCCAAGCCCGATGACGGCCAACACACGATGCAGCACCCCGCCCCACCCCAACGACACACGACGGACCATGACACCATCCCCGGTATGTAAGAACAATGACCGGAGTGTATATAAATGAAAAAACTCACGCAAGATCAATTACTTGCGCGATGTTCATAAACCACAAAACTAACTTAGGGCCAAAAAGCGGCAAAAAGTCACCCTTGTGCAGCAACCCGATCAGCTTTGCTCTGTAACTTGTTGAGCGCACTCAGATAAGCCTTGGCGGACGCGACCACGATGTCCGGGTCGGCGCCTACCCCGTTCACCACCCGGCCACTGTTCGTCAACCGCACCGTCACCTCCCCCTGGCTCTCGGTGGAACCGCTGATGGCGTTGACCGAATAGAGCACCATCTCCGCGCCGCTTTTGACATGCGTTTCAATGGCTTTGAGGGATGCGTCGACCGGGCCGTTGCCGTCCGATTCACCTTTGACTTCCTTGCCGTCCACCGTGAACACGATGGCGGCATGGGGTCGTTCGCCGGTTTCGCTGTGCTGCGACAGCGAGACGAAACCGTATTGTTCTTTTTCGTGCGTCACGCTCTCATCGCTCACCAGCGCGAGGATGTCCTCGTCAAAGATTTCGCTCTTGCGGTCAGCCAGTTCCTTGAAGCGCGCAAACGCGGTGTTGACATCGGCCTCGCTCTCCATCGACACGCCCAGCTCATGCAAGCGCGCCTTGAAGGCATTGCGCCCCGAGAGCTTGCCCAGCACGATCTTGTTGGCGCTCCAGCCGACGTCCTCGGCGCGCATGATCTCGTAGGTGTCGCGCGCCTTGAGCACACCGTCCTGGTGAATGCCCGAGGCGTGCGCGAACGCGTTGGCGCCCACCACCGCCTTGTTGGGCTGCACCACGAAGCCGGTGGTCTGGCTCACCATGCGGCTGGCGGCCACGATGTGGATCGGATCGATGTTCATCGTGAGGCCGAAGTAGTCCTTGCGCGTCTTCACCGCCATCACGATCTCTTCAAGGCTGCAGTTGCCCGCGCGCTCGCCCAGGCCATTGATGGTGCACTCGACCTGGCGTGCGCCGCCAATCTTCACACCCGCCAGCGAGTTGGCCACCGCCATACCGAGGTCGTTGTGGCAATGCACCGACCAGACCGCCTTGTCCGAGTTGGGAATGCGCTCGCGCAGCGTCCTGATGAACTCGCCATACAGCTCAGGTACCGCGTAGCCCACCGTGTCGGGCACGTTGATGGTGGTGGCGCCTTCGGTGATCACGGCTTCGAGCACGCGGCACAAAAAGTCCATCTCGCTGCGGTAACCATCTTCGGGTGAAAACTCGATGTCGCCACACAGGTTGCGGGCGAAGCGCACCGACTGCTTGGCTTGCTCGAACACCTGGTCCGGCGTCATGCGCAGCTTTTTTTCCATGTGCAGCGGGCTGGTGGCGATGAAGGTGTGGATGCGCGCGCGGGCCGCATCTTTCAGCGCTTCGGCCGCACGCGCGATGTCGCGGTCGTTGGCGCGCGACAGTGAGCAGATGGTCGAGTCCTTGATGGCGCGGGCAATGCCCTGCACCGCCTCGAAGTCGCCATTGGAGCTGGCGGCAAAACCGGCCTCGATCACATCGACCTTCAGGCGCTCCAGCTGGCGCGCGATGCGCAGTTTCTCGTCCTTGGTCATGGAGGCGCCGGGCGATTGCTCGCCATCGCGCAACGTCGTGTCGAAAATGATCAGTTGGTCAGTCATGTCGTTTCTCCTTGTTCCTTGAAACCCGCAAGCTCGAATTCGTTGGCACAAAACACAAGGCCCGTTGCGGGTGCATACGGGCCTTTGGTGAGGGTGTGTGCGCGTGCGCTACCGTCTCCGCCCGTAGGAAGATAGCAGTAGCGGCAGCGAAACTTGATTCATGCCAAGAAATATAGCACAGGTTGGCGATGGATCGCGATCGGCGAGCCTACTTGTGCAGGCCGCGCTCGTCGGGCTCGTCGGTGGAGGTGCTGATCACGCTGGTCTGCACGCCTTTGAACTTGCGCCAGCCGTAGATCAC
>JANOBJ010000337.1:0-4397 GCA_031411575.1 Betaproteobacteria bacterium
CCTGCTGCCAGCCCATGCTGCTGATCAGGAAACCCTCCACCGGCACCATCAGGAACTGGCCGAACGATCCCGCCGCAGCCGTGGTGCCCATCGCCATGGACCGCTTCTGCGCCGATATGTTGCGCCCGATCACGCCATAGATCACCGCATAGGTGGTGCCCGCCTGCGCCATGCCGAGCAGCACGCCGGCGCTCAGGGCAAACAGCAGCGGCGTCGGCGCATGCGCCATGCCGATCAGCCCCAGCGCATACAGCACGCTGCCCGCGATAATCACGCGGAAGGCGCCAAACCGGTCGGCCACCATGCCGGCAAAAATGCCGGCCACGCCCCAGGTTAGGTTCTGGATGCCGATCGCCATGGCAAACGTCTCACGGGTCCAGTTCTGGGCCTGGGTGACCGGCTGCAGCCACAGGCCGAAGCCGTGGCGGATGCCCATCGACAGCGTGACGATGGCGGCGCCGCACAGCAGCATCTGGCCGATGGGCAGGGTTTTGGGCGCGGTGGGGAGCGAAACAGACATCCCGAAACTGTACCCAAATGCGGGCCCGGGTGCTGTCACGGCGGTCGTGATAGTTATGCCGGGGATTGATGCCGGCTCGGCATGACTGCGCCCCAGTCGCACCAAAAACTGTTCATTCATACAGTTGATCTGGGCGCACGGACTACAATCGCGCCCCTATGGCCGTGAAACTTCCCACCGAATACTCCGAAAGCTCGATCCGCGTGCTCAAGGGCCTGGAGCCCGTGAAACAGCGTCCGGGCATGTACACCCGCACCGACAACCCGCTGCACGTCATCCAGGAGGTGCTGGACAACGCCGCCGACGAGGCGCTTGCCGGGCATGGCAAGAAGATCAAGGTGACGCTGCACACCGATGGCTCGGTGAGTGTCGAAGACGACGGCCGCGGCATCCCGTTTGGTCTGCACCCCGAAGAAAAGGCGCCGGTGATCGAACTGGTGTTCACCCGCCTGCACGCGGGCGGCAAGTTTGACAAGGGCAAGGGCGGCGCCTACAGCTTCTCGGGCGGCCTGCACGGCGTGGGCGTGAGCGTGACCAACGCGCTGTCCAAGCGGCTGGAGGCCGTGTCGTACCGCGAGGGCAGCGTGGCCCGGATGGTGTTCGAGGGCGGCGTCGTTACCGAGAAATTGCATGTGCGCAAGCAGATCGATGGCGACCGCAACGGAACGGGGGAGGGCGCCCGTGACCGAAAGCAGGGCACCACCGTGCGCGCCTGGCCCGACGCCAAATACTTTGAATCGGCGGCGCTGCCGATGGCCGAACTGGCGCACCTGCTGCGCAGCAAGGCGGTGCTGATGCCGGGCGTGACGGTCACGCTCACGGTCGAAAAGACCAAAGAAACCCAGACCTGGCTCTACAAGGGCGGCCTGCGCGACTACCTGATGCAGACGCTCACCGGCGACCCGGTGATCCCGCTGTTCGAGGGCGAGGGTTTTGCTGACGGCCAGAACGACAATTTCGCCGAAGGCGAGGGCGCGCAGTGGTGCGTGGCCTTCACCGAAGACGGCAACCCGGTGCGCGAGAGTTACGTCAATTTGATTCCCACCAGCGCCGGCGGCACGCACGAGAGCGGCCTGCGCGACGGCCTGTTCACCGCGGTCAAAAGCTTCATCGAGTTGCACAGCCTGCTGCCCAAGGGCGTGAAGCTGCTGCCCGAAGACGTGTTCGCGCGGGCCAGCTATGTGCTGTCGGCCAAGGTGCTTGACCCGCAATTCCAGGGCCAGATCAAGGAGCGGCTCAATTCGCGCGACGCGGTGCGGCTGGTGTCCAGCTTTGTGCGGCCCGCGCTGGAGCTGTGGCTGAACCAGCATGTCGAATACGGCCGGAAGCTGGCCGAACTGGCCATCAAGGCGGCCCAGGTGCGCCAGAAGGCCGGCCAGAAGGTCGAAAAACGCAAGGGCTCGGGCGTGGCGGTGCTGCCCGGCAAGCTGACCGATTGCGAAAGCCGTGACATCGCCCACAACGAGGTGTTCCTGGTTGAGGGTGATTCGGCCGGCGGCAGCGCCAAGATGGGCCGCGACAAGGAAAGCCAGGCCATCCTGCCGTTGCGCGGCAAGGTGCTCAACACCTGGGAGGTCGAGCGCGACCGGCTGTTTGCTAACACCGAGATCCACGACATCGCCGTGGCGATTGGCGTCGATCCGCATGGCCCCAACGACACGCCGGACCTGAGCGGCCTGCGCTATGGCAAGGTCTGCATTCTGTCGGACGCCGACGTGGACGGCTCGCACATCCAGGTGCTGCTGCTGACGCTGTTTTTCCGCCATTTCCCCAAGCTGATCGAGTCTGGCAACGTGTATGTGGCCCGCCCGCCGCTGTTTCGGGTGGACGCGCCGGCCCGTGGCAAGAAGCCGGCATCCAAGGCGTACGCGCTGGATGAAGGCGAGTTGACCGCCATACTCGACAAGTTGCGCAAGGAAGGCGTAGGCGAGGGCAAGTGGAGCATCAGCCGCTTCAAGGGCCTGGGCGAGATGAGCGCGGAACAATTGTGGGAAACCACGCTCAATCCAGATACCCGCCGCCTGCTGCCCGTGCAATTGGGTCGCTTTGATTTCTTGCAAACCGAAGCCGAGATCACCAAACTCATGGGCAAGGGCGAGGCGGCCGCGCGCCGCGAGCTCATGGAACTGCACGGCGACGCAGTCGAGATCGACGTCTAGCTCCCCTCCACCAACCAGGCCGCCCGATTGGTCTCCAAAGTCTATTTTTTGAGTGTTTTAGCCCGCTGGTCGTCGCGGGCTGGTCTTTTGTTGCTATCATTTTTGATGTTACCCGCCTGGGCCGATGTCTGGGGCTACATCGACGACAAGGGCGTGGCGCACTTCGCCTCGGACCAGGTGGATGCGCGCTACGAGCTGTTCTACAAGGGCGGCGAGAGTTTTGATTCGCGCGACGGCGTGCGCGCCCCCGAAACCGCGCGGCCGGTGGCGGTGCCCACGGCGCCGCCCAAGCTGCTGGCGTTTTTTGATGTGTCGCCCAGCTACAAGCAGGTCAAGCACCTGCTGCGCGACGCGGCCAAGCTGCACGATATCGACTACGAACTGCTGCAGGCGCTGATCGCCACCGAATCCGGGTTTGATGCGGGGGCTGTGTCGCCCAAGGGCGCCGTCGGGCTGATGCAGGTCATGCCGGCCACCGCCGGCCGCTACGGCGTCAGCAGCGACAAAAAGACCACCGTGGAGAAAAAACTGGCTGACCCGAAGACCAATATCCGCACCGGAACGCGCTACCTGCGCTACCTGCTCAACCTGTTCCCGGGCCGGCTCGATCTGGCGCTGGCCGCCTACAACGCGGGCGAAGGCGCGGTGCAGCGCGCCGGCAACAAGATTCCCAACTACCGCGAAACCCAGAACTATGTGAAGACCGTCATGCAGCTGTACAACGTGCTCAAGCCTCCGGCCATACTGGTCGCGCGCCGCTCGCCGTCGCGGGTGCGCATGGAACTGCCCGGCACGCCCGCCGCCGAGGCGCCGGTTGGGGGCGCGCGCGGACGCGGCAACATGGTGCCGCTGGTTACGCCGCCGGTGGCCGCTACCGAGCCACGCAACTGAGGCGGAGCGCCCGGCCCGGCACTTGAACCCCGCGTTGATTCCGTTACTGAAGCCTGCCACTGAACCCGCAACCGAACCGCGCCATCGACTCCGCCATCGAACCCAGTTATCGAACCCCGTCACCGACACCGGCCAGCCCCTGAGCTGGCCCCGCTGAACGCCCACCGCCCTCTTTGCCCTCCCCATGAGCGACCAACCCACCCTTGATTTTTCTGCCGGCGAGTCCGACAACGAACTCAGCCTCGCCACCTATGCGCAGCGCGCCTACCTCGAATACGCGCTGAGCGTGGTCAAGGGCCGCGCGCTGCCCGACGTGTGCGACGGCCAGAAGCCGGTGCAGCGGCGCATCCTGTACAGCATGTCGCGCATGGGCCTGGGCTTCGGCGGCCCCAACGGCAACACCGGCGCCAAGCCGGTGAAGAGCGCGCGCGTGGTCGGCGATGTGCTGGGCCGCTTTCACCCGCACAGCGACCAGGCGGCCTACGACGCACTGGTGCGCATGGCGCAGGATTTCTCGCAGCGCTACCCGCTGATCGACGGCCAGGGCAACTTCGGCAGCCGTGATGGCGACGGCGCCGCGGCCATGCGCTACACCGAGGCGCGGCTCGCCAAAATCACCAGCCTGCTGCTCGACGAGATCGACGAAGGCACGGTCGATTTCGTGCCCAACTACGAAGGCTCGTTCGAGGAGCCGAAGCAACTTCCGGCGCGGCTGCCGTTCGTGCTGCTCAACGGGGCGAGCGGCATTGCGGTGGGGCTGGCCACCGAGATCCCGTCGCACAACCTGCGCGAGATCGCCGAAGCGTGCGTGGCGCTGGTGAAGAACC
>JANOBJ010000338.1:0-13095 GCA_031411575.1 Betaproteobacteria bacterium
TGGTGTTCTCGGCGGTGCTGATGAGCATGTTCTACATCGGCGGTGAGCTGGCGCAGTCGCGGCTGGGGCTGCCCAAATCCTTGACGGGCGTGTTCCAGGGGCTGCTGCTGTTTGCGCTCTTGGCCTGCGACACACTGATCACGTACCGGTTGGTTCGCTCTCCCCCGAAGCAGCCTGCGGCTGCCTCCCCCTCAAGGGGGCCCCGCCAGCAGCCCGGCAAAGCCGGTTCTGCGGCCGGACTGGCAACACACAGCAAAGAGGTGGCGTGATGGAATCCTACGCATTGCTGATCGCGGCCACGCTGAATGCCGGCACCGTGCTGGCGCTGGCCGCGCTGGGGCTGCTCATCAACGAGAAAGCCGGCATCGTCAACCTGGGCGCCGAGGGCATGCTGCTGTGTGCCGCCATTGCCGGCTTTGCCACGGTGGTGCACACCGGCAACGACTGGCTCGGTTTTCTGGCCGGCATGGGCGCGGGCGCGCTGCTGGCGGCCATCTTTGGCGTGCTGGTGATCTGGCTCAACACCAACCAGTACGCCACCGGGCTGGCGCTCAGCCTGTTCGGCGTGGGCTTCTCGGCGTTTGCGGGCATCAAGTACGTGCAGGAAAAACTGCCTGAGCGGCCCCGGTTTTCGATTCCGGTGCTGGGCGATATCCCATTGGTTGGCCCGGCGCTGTTTCGCCAGCACCCGATGGTGTACCTGACGCTCGCGCTCACCCTCGGCCTGATCTGGATGCTGTACCGCTCGCGCACCGGCCTGGTGCTGCGGTCGGTGGGTGAATCGCCGGAATCGGCCCATGCGCTGGGCTACCCGGTGCGCCGCATCCGGCTGTTGGCGGTGGTGGTGGGCGGCGCGCTGTGCGGGCTGGCGGGCGCCTACATCTCGGTCATCTACACGCCGCTGTGGGTTGAGGGCATGGTGGCCGGCAAAGGCTGGATTGCGCTGGCGCTCACCACTTTTGCCACCTGGCGGCCCGCGCGCGTGCTGCTCGGCGCCTACCTGTTTGGTGGCGTCACCATGCTGCAATTTCACCTGCAGGGCGTGGGGGTGGAGGTGCCCAGCCAGTTCCTGACCATGCTGCCCTACGTGGCGACCATCGTGGTGCTGGCATTGATCTCGCGTAACCCCGCGTGGATCCGCATCAACATGCCCGCGTCGCTTGGAAAACCGTTTTACCCGGGCTCATAATAGTGCCCCACGAGTGTCATTTTGTGTGCTGCGTTGCCCCGCGAGGGGTCCCGGTCGGCTTGGGGCGGCCAGGCGCCGACTGACCGATTTTTTCTGCCCATTGATTAACCAAGAGGATATTCATGACCGACCTGAACAAACGATCCCTGCTCAAAGTGACCGCACTGTCGGCACTGGCGGCTGCGGCCCTGGTGGCCTGCGGCAAGAAGGAGGAGGCCAAGCCTGCGGCTGCCCCGGCACCTGCGGCCGCCCCCGCGCCGGCCAAGCCCGCGCCGCTGAAGATCGGTTTTGCGTATGTCGGCCCGGTGGGTGATGGCGGCTGGACCTTTGCGCACGACAACGGCCGCAAGGCGATCGAAAAGGAGTTCGGCGACAAGGTGGTCACCAGCTTCGTGGAAAAAGTGCCCGAGAGCGCTGACGCCGAGCGCGTCTTCCGTGACATGGCCGGCCAGGGCACCCAGCTGATTTTCGGCACCACCTTTGGCTACATGGAGCCGATGCTGAAAGTCGCGCCCGACCACAAGGGCATCAAGTTCGAGCACGCCACCGGCTACAAGACCGCCGAGAACATGCGCACCTATGACAGCCGCACCTACGAAGGCGCCTACATGGCCGGCGTGATCGCGGGCAAGATGAGCCAGAGCGGCAACCTGGGCGTGGTGGCTTCCATCCCAATCCCCGAGGTGATCCGCAACATCAACAGCTTCACGCTGGGCGCGCAGTCGGTCAACCCGAAGGTCAAGACCAAGGTGGTGTGGGTCAATGAGTGGTTCAACCCGCCCAAGGAAACTGAAGCCGCCACCTCGCTGATCAACGGCGGTGCCGATGTGCTGATGCAGAACACCGATTCGTCGGCCGTGCTGCAGACCGCCGAGAAGATGGGCAAGCGCGCCTTCGGCTGGGATTCCGACATGACCGCCTACGGCCCCAAGGCACACCTCGGTTCGGCCATCATCAACTGGGCGCCGTACTACATCAAGGCCACGCGTGACGCGCTGGACGGCAAGTGGGCCGGCGGCACCTCGTCGTGGTGGGGCGTGAAAGAAGGCGCGATCGACATGGTCTCGGTTGCAGCGGATGTGCCCGACGACACGAAGAAGAAGATCGACGAGATCAAGGCTGGCCTGAAAGACGGCAGTTTCTCCATCTGGAAAGGCCCGCTCATCGACAACACCGGCAAGGAAATCCTGGCCAAGGACGCGGTGGCGGACGACAAATTCCTGGGCGGGGTGAACTTTTATGTGAAGGGTGTGGAAGGCAAAGTCCCTGGCAAATAGCGGTCGGCTACTGCGCGGGCTTCATGCGGCGTTGTCCGGTGCTCGCAATCCTCACGTACATCAAGTACGTTCCGGTTGCTGCGCTCCGTCCGCCTTGCCTGAAGCCCGCTCGCTACGCCTCCAACCTGGGCGCGCGGCTGGTTTGGGTACTGGGAACCGGGTTATCGTAGAGCCGCCTTTCCGGCGGCTTTTTTAATGGTGAGGTCACGATGTTCAAAGTTCATCCGGTTCCACCGCGGCGACTGCCTGACTTGCTGCGGGCCATGCCCAAGGCCGAGCTGCATATCCACATCGAGGGTTCACTCGAGCCTGAGCTGATTTTTGCGCTGGCGCAGCGCAATGGCATCGTGCTGCCGTATGCCAGCGTGGACGCACTGCGCCAGGCCTATGCCTTCACCAACCTGCAGAGCTTTCTGGACATCTACTACGCGGGCGCCAGCGTGTTGCTCAACGAGCAGGATTTCCATGACATGGCCTGGGCCTACCTGAGACAAGCCGCGCACGACAACGTGGTCCGTGCCGAGATATTTTTTGACCCGCAGACGCACACCGCGCGCGGCGTCAGCATGGAGACCGTGGTCAACGGCCTGCACCGCGCCTGCACGGACGCACAGGCGCAGTTGGGCGTGAGCGCCGAACTGATCCTGTGCTTCCTGCGGCACCTGAGCGAAGAAGACGCCTTTGCCGCGCTGGAGCAGGCGCTGCCGTACCGCGACCGCATCCTGGGCATCGGGCTCGATTCCAGCGAAGTCGGCCACCCGCCGGAAAAATTTGCCCGAGTGTTCGCGCGCTGCCGCGAACTGGGCTTCAGGCTGGTGGCGCATGCGGGCGAGGAGGGGCCGCCCGCCTACGTGTGGGCCGCGCTGGACGTGCTGAAGGTCGAGCGCATCGACCACGGGGTGCAGTCGGTCAAGGACCAGTACCTGATGAAGCGGCTGGCGGCCGACAAGGTGCCGCTGACCGTGTGCCCGCTGTCCAACCAGAAGTTGTGCGTGTTCCCTGATCTGGCCCACCACAACCTGGGCGCGCTGCTCGAGGCCGGGCTGGTGGCCACCGTCAATTCGGACGACCCGGCCTACTTTGGCGGCTACGTCAACGAGAACTTCACCCAGACCTTTGCCGCCACCGGCCTGAATTCCCAGCACGCGTACACGCTGGCGCGCAACAGCTTTGCCGCGAGCTTTGCCGATGCCGCCGCGCGTGACGCCTGGGTGCACCAGCTCAACGAGGTGTACGAGGGCTTTGTCGAGCACGACTACTGAGAAGACCGCATAGCCGAAAGCGAAGGCCGAGAGCAAGGAAGCGCCTGAGCCCCACGGCGTCGGATACCGCACGGTTAAAATAGACGCAAAGGCTGCGCTCCGGCAGCCTTTTGCATTTCTGCTGTATCCGGAGCCATGTAGAGGACCACCATGTACAAAAACCTCGCAGCCGCGTTCGCGGCAGCCTGTTTTTTTTCACCCGTTTTTTCACAGGTTGCGCCGTCGGCCGCCGAGCCGATGAAGGTCGGCTTTGTCTATGTCTCGCCGATCACCGAGGCCGGCTGGACCCGCCAGCACGAAGAAGGCCGCAAGGCCGTGGACGCGGCCCTGGGCGCCCGCATCAAGACCGCGTTTGTCGAGAACGTGCCCGAGGGCGCGGACGCCGAGCGTGTCATCCGCGACCTGGCGCAACAAGGCCACAAGCTCATCTTCACCCCAAGCTTTGGCTACATGGAGCCCACGCTCAAGGTGGCGCGGGATTTTCCGGACGTGAAGTTCGAATCCATCACCGGCTACAAGACCGCAACCAACGTGGCCACGGCCAACGCCCGCTACTACGAGGGTCGCTACCTGGCGGGCATCGCGGCGGGCCGCATGACGCAGAGCAATGTGGCGGGTTATGTCGCGGGCTTCCCGATCCCCGAGGTGCTGCAGGGGATCAACGCCTTCACGCTGGGCATGCGCTCGGTCAACCCGGCAGCGCAGGTCAAGGTGGTCTGGCTCAATGCCTGGTTTGACCCGTCGAAAGAGCGCGACGCGGCCATGAGCCTGTTCAACCAGAACGTGGACGTGATCGCCTTTCACACCGGCTCCACCGCCGTGATGGCCGCAGCGCAGGAGCGCGGCAAGCTGGCCATCGCCTACCACTCCGATATGCGCAAGGTGGCGCCCGACGCGCAGATCGTGGCCGTGACGCACCAATGGGGCGACTATTACACCGCGCGCACCCGCGCCGCGCTGGACGGCAGCTGGAAGAGCGGCTCGGTCTGGGGTGGCGTGCGCGAGGGCATGGTTCGCGTCGGCGATTTCGGCTCGCGCGTGCCCAAAGCGGTGCAGGACGAGGTGCTGGCCCGCCAGAAAGACATCGCCACCGGCAAGCTGCAGCCGTTTGCGGCCGGTCGAGTGCCGATCCTGGACAACGCCGACCACGAAAGGGTGGCCGCCGGGCAGTCGATGTCGGACGAGCAGATCCTCAAGATGGGCTTTCTGGTGCAGGGCGTGCAGGGCAGCGTGCCGCGGTAGGCGCGCGCCGCGTCGGGGCTGCTGACCCCGCCTGTATAGGCCTCATACGGCGGCGCGAATTCGCGGGCACGGGGCTTGCGATACCCTCGGAACCCATGCAAGCCTACCGCGCCTCCATCCTGCGCTTCGCCGACGACGGCCAGGCCGTTTTTGACAGCGACGGCCTGCTGGTCGTCGGGCCCGACGCCAGCGGCCGCCCGGTGGTGCGCGCCGTGGGTGATTTCAACACCCTGCGCGACGACTTTGCGGGCGTGGCCGTCACGCACTGGCCGGGCCGCATCATCGCGCCGGGCTTTGTGGACCTGCACATCCACTACCCGCAGACCGATGTGATCGGCTCGCCCGCACCGGGGCTGTTGCCCTGGCTCGAAAACTACACCTTCCCCCATGAATCGCGATTCTCCGATGAAGCCTATGCGCGCGGCGTGGCCCGCTACTTTCTGGACGAACTGGCGCGCAACGGGGTGACGACGGCGCTGACCTTCGCCACCTCGCACCCGCAGTCGGTCAACGCGCTGTTTGGCGAGGCGCAGGCGCGCGGCCTGCGGCTGATCACGGGCAAGTGCCTGCAAGACCGCCACTGTCCGGACGGCGTGCGCGACCAGACCGAGCAAAGCCTTGTCGACACCGAAGCGCTGATCCGGCAGTGGCACGGCGTCGGTCGGCTGGGCTATGCCATCACCCCCCGATACGCCCCGAGTTGCACCGACGCCCAGCTGCGCGGCGCTGGCGAGCTGGCAGCGAAGTACCCCGACGTGTGGATCCAGTCGCACGTGGCCGAGAACAAGGACGAGATTGCCTGGGCGCGCGAGCTGTTCCCCGCCTCGCGCAGCTACCTCGCCGTGTACGACGACTTTGGCCTGATGCGCGAACGCGCCGTCTACGCGCACTGCATCCATTTCGACGACGACGACCGCGCGCTGATGCGCGAGACCGGCACCGTCGCCGCCGTCAGCCCGACGAGCAACCTGTTTCTGGGCAGCGGCTTTTTCGACTACGCGGGCGCCGACCGCATCGGCTTTGGTTACGGGCTGGCCAGCGACGTGGGTGGCGGCACCAGCTTCAGCCCGTTTCACACCATGGCCGCCGCCTACAACGTGGGCCGCGAGGGCCAGACCAAGCCGGGCCTGAGCCTCACGCCCGAGCAGCTCTGGTGGCAGCACACGGCTGGCGCCGCGCGGGCGCTGGGCCTGCCTGGTGTGGTGGGCAACCTGCAGCGTGGCTGCGAGGCCGATTTCGTCGTGCTCAACCCCGCGGCCACGCCATTGCTGGCGCGCAAGACCGGGCAGGCCGGCAGCCTGTCGGAACTGCTGTTTGCGATGGTCGTGCTGGGCGACGACCGGCTGGTCGAAAAAACCGTCATTTCACAGTAAAAAGTGCCTGTGGTCGTCGTCGGCTGGTCATAGTTTGCTATCAATAAAGTAGCATTCAGGATGCAGCTGCCCGATGCCTACAATCGGGCGCAGCTAAACCCAGGTTTCTCCCATGAGCATCAAAAGCGACAAATGGATCCGCCGCATGGCCGAACAGCACGGCATGATCGAGCCGTTCGAGCCCGGCCAGGTGCGCCAGCAGGACGGCCACAAGATCATCAGCTACGGCACCTCCAGCTACGGGTATGACATCCGCTGCGCGCCCGAATTCAAGGTCTTCACCAACATCCACAGCACCGTGGTCGACCCGAAGAACTTCGACGAAAAAAGCTTCGTCGACATGCACGGCGACTACTGCATCATCCCGCCCAACAGCTTCGCGCTGGCCCGCACCATGGAGTACTTCCGCATCCCGCGCAACGTGCTGACCATCTGCCTGGGCAAAAGCACCTACGCGCGCTGCGGCATCATCGTCAACGTGACGCCGTTCGAGCCCGAATGGGAAGGTTTCGTGACGCTCGAATTCAGCAACACCACGCCGCTGCCCGCCAAGATCTACGCTGGCGAAGGCTGCGCGCAGGTGCTGTTCTTCGAGAGCGACGCCGACGACGTCTGCGAGATCAGCTACAAGGACCGCGGCGGCAAGTACCAGGGGCAGCGCGGGGTGACGTTGCCGAAGGCGTAGAAGACGGGTCGTTCGCAGCCGAACGCCTACCCTTTGGAGCAACGCGGCGGTAAACTGAAAGCACCATGCGCCCTTCTGAACTGCTTCGACTCCACCGCGACCAGGTGCGCTGCATTGCCCTGCGCTACCGCGTGTCGGGTGTGAAGGTCTTCGGCTCCGCGCTCCATGGCGCCGACCGCGAAGGCAGCGACCTGGATTTGCTGGTCGAGCCGACGCCGCAAACCACGATGTTCGATATCGGCGGCATCCAGTTCGAGGTATCGGAGTTGCTGGGGATCAAGGTGGACGTATTGACCCCGCGCGCCTTGCCTGAATCGTTTAGGGAACGGGTGCTTGCCGAGGCCCGGCCGCTGTGAATGCACCATTGCGGGTCCGGGATTTCTTATCCCACATTGTTCAGGCCATTGATCGCATCGAGGCGTTTTCCGCCGGGATTGATCGCACGGCGTTCCTGACGGACCTGAAAACGCAGGATGCGGTCATCCGCAACTTGGAAGTGATTGGCGAAGCATGCGGCAACATCCGCCGCTTGGCGCCCGAGTTTGTGCTGGCGCACCCCGAAGTTCCCTGGGGCAATGCCATTGGCAACCGGAATGCGCTGGCGCATGGCTATTTTTCGGTGGATCTGGACCTGGTCTGGGCGACCATGCGAGCCGATCTACCAGCGCTGAAGGCTTCTGTGTTGCGGCTGCAGTTGCCCGCCCCTTGACCATCCGCGCGGAGCCAGTCCTTCGGAAACCGCGAAGGTCCTGATGAGATGGCAGCGCGGGGTGACGCTGCCGAAGGCCTGATTCAACGCAGGGCGCAACGCGCGGCTGCCAGATCCCACCCGGCCCAGCCGCAGCTTTTGAACAGCACCGGGCCGCGCGCGGGTGTCGCGTTGCCGCGCACCACTTCCGACAGCGTCGCGCAGGCTGCCACGTCCAGCCCGGCCTGCAGCAGATCGCCGGCTTCATGCGTGGCGTCGGCGGTGTCCACCACCACGCGGCCAAGTTCGGCGCAGTGGCGGCACAGCCGGGCGCCCAGTTCGACCATGGTCGGCGTGAAGGCACCGACGGCGGCGATGAAGGCGTCGTCCCGCGGCACGCCGCGCAGCACCACTTCAGCTGCGGGCGTGCAAGTGACCACCAGCGGGCAGTCGGCCAGTGCGGCATTGGCATCGTTCACCACACGCGCCCGCAGGCCCAGCGAATGCGCATGCGTCACAAGCATCTGCGCACTGGCAACGCTGCGCGAGGCGATCTGCACCTCCGTCACGCCCAGGCCCTGCGCAAATGCTTCCAGGTGCGCGCGCCCTTGCACGCCCGCGCCCACGATTAGCAAGGGGCCGGTCGGGTCAGGCGCCAGCAGGCGCGCGGCCAGCGCCGACACGGCGGCGGTGCGGCGCGCGGTGACGGTCGGGCCATCGAGCACCAGCCGCCGCTGGCCGGTGGCGATGTCAAACACCACCACATCGCCCTGGATGGTGGGCCGCCCCTGGCCCGCGTTGGCTGGCGTGAAGGTGATGAGCTTGGTGATGGCCACGCGGCTGTCGTTCGCCGGCATCACGAACAGGCTGCCGCCGCCGGGCAGTGGCTGCACCAGGCGCGGCGGCACGTGCACCGTGGCGTCGCGCAGCAGGGCGGCGATCTCGTCGATCAGCGCAGCCCAGGGCAGGCGCGCGGCGGTTTGGGAGGCGTCAAGCACGGTGGGCGGCACCGGCTGATGGTAGCGCTGGCGACAACTCCGGTGGTGGCGACGCTTGGGGCCGCTGCGTATCATCCCGGTATGCGTTGCACCCGTCCGTCCCGCGCAATGCGCACGCCCGTGAAGGCACCCCGGTCATGAGGGAGCCCGAAGACCGCCCGATCAACCAGCTGTCGCGGCTGGGCCAGGCGCGGCGTGCATTTGCCGAGATGCGCCGCGACTACCACTGGTCCACCAAGACCGTCACCGCAGCGCTGGCGGTGTTTGCGGTGATCGGCACGATGGGCGCCTACCTTGGACAGCCTCTGACGCAGTACGTCGGGCTGGCCGAGACGCACCCGGCGGTGAGGCTGGAAAAAGCGCTGGTCAGCGACCCGTTTCTGATGCTGCTGACACTGCTGGTCGCGCTGTTTGTTGGCATCGCCATCAAGCGCCACCAGCTGCTCGGCAAGCTCGACGGCGCCGACCACTACACCATCGGCCGAGCGCTGGCGTATGGCTACTTCAAGAACTTCCTGGTGGGCGCGCTGCTGGTGGTGCAGGCCAAGGGCGAAAAGCTGCATGTCTTCAAGCCCCGCAATGTCGATGACCTCAAAACCTTCGAGCGTGAAGTCTGGCCCAAGCTGCAGCCCGAACTCAAGACCCACACGGTGGAGGTGACGCAGGTGGCCCGTTTTGGCAGCCAGCCGCTCACCCGGCGCATCATTGTGATTGGCGGCGTAGGCGGCGCGTCGGGCCTGCTGTACTTTGATTTCCCGACCACGCTGTTTACCGTGGCCGACTACTACGAAGCGTGGAACGAGTGGTGCGTGCGCAACAAGCGGGCCTTTATCGCACCGGACCGGCTGGCGGGCTACCAGCAACAGCAGATCAACGACTTTTTTCGCCATCTGCACGAACTGGTCACTGGCACCGACGATGCCGAGCCAGTCGGCCCCAAGGCGGTCCAGGAACACGGCCTGAGCGCCGGGCAGCTGCAGGAGCTGTTTCGCAACCATCTGGTCGAGGTGTCGCTTGATGACCTGAGGCAGCGCCTCGGCATTCCTGCACGCTGAACACCGGGAAGTGATGCGCGCACGCGACACCGCGCTTGCCGTTTGTTACCTTGAGTTGTAACCTTCTGTTTCAAACAAGAGGGAGAAAACCATGATTTCCAGAACAACGATCAAGACGGCCTGGGCCCGCCTGCCGCGCTGGCAGCGCAGGGCTTGCGTTTTGTTGCTGCCGCTGATCGGCCTGCAACTGGCGGGCGTAGCCGCGCTGGCGCAGCAGCAGGTGGCGCGGGCCGAGGGCTCGGGGCCGTGGGCGGTGTCGCGCATGGTGGCCGAAGACAAGTGCCTCGACTACCGCATCCACAGCCCGCGTGCAGCCTGTGGCTCGCTCGGCCAGCAGCACGCAGGGCTGGTCGGTACCGCCGTCACCGCCCAGCCCTGACCGTCTGATCGCCGCACCAGCTGGCGCGCGCCGGGCCAGCCGGCCAGCGTACGACCACGCCAGCACGCCCCTCAACTGATCGCGCCCGCGCCCACGCGCGAATCCGCCCCTTTTTTCTGCGAACGGTCCAGCGCACTTTTCAGCGCCACCTTCAACCCGCGCACCACGTCTTCCAGCGGCATCGACGGTTCGCCCTGCCCGGGCAACCACGGCACATGGACGAAACCGCCGCGCGTGCGCGCAAAGCCGCGCTGCGTGGCCAGCGCATGCATCAGCCCGTAGAACACGTGGTTGCAGACAAAGGTGCCGGCGGTTTGCGACACCTCGGCGGCAATGCCTTCGCGCTGCAGCGCCAGCAGCATGGTCTTGATCGGCAGGCTGCTGAAGTAGGCCGCCGGTCCGCCAGCCGCCACGGGGGTGTCCACCGGCCCTGCGCCGGCGTTGTCGGCAATGCGGGCATCGTTGATGTTGATCGCCACCCGCTCCAGCGACAGGGCCGCGCGCCCGCCGGCCTGGCCGACGCACAGCACCAGCGCAGGCTTGTGCCGGAGCAGCAGGGCCTGCAGCGCGGCCAGCGACGCATCGAACACGGTGGGCAGCTCGGCGGCTACCACCCGGTGCCCGGCAATGCGCTGGCCGTGCAGCGCCTGTACGGCCAGGGTGCTGGGGTTGAGCCGGTCGCCGCCGAAGGCATCAAAGCCGGTCAGCAGCACCCGGGGCAGCGCCGCGGCGGTCCGGGCGGGAGCGGCCGGCCGCGTGGCGGCCTTGGGGGCTGGTGGGGACGCGCGTTGCCGAGCAGGTACCATGCGTGCACTGTAGCGCAGCCCGGCCACAGTCCGGCTGCGCCACGGTGGCGGCACGGGACGCAGGGCCCCACCCCCGACCACCCCCCGAGGAGACGACCATGAAATGGGAAGGCAACCGCGAATCCGACAACGTGGAAGACCGGCGCGCCGGCGGCGGCAGCGGTTTGGGGGGCGGCGGCGGCCTGTTCGGCGGGCGCAGCATCGGCATCGGCACCATCGTGGTTGCGCTGGTGGGCGGCTGGATTTTTGGCATCAACCCGCTCACGATTCTGGGGCTGCTGAGCGGCGGCGGTGCGCCGACCGCGCAGGTGGCTCAAGGCCCCGCGCAGCGGCCGCCAGCTGACGACAAGATGGCCAAATTTGTCGGCACCGTGCTGGCCGACACCGAAGACGTGTGGAAAACCCTCTTCACCCAGGGCGGCTCGCAGTACCGCGAGCCCAAGCTGGTGCTGTTTCGCGGCGCCACGCAGACGGCTTGCGGCGCCGGCCAGGCGGCGATGGGGCCGTTTTACTGCCCTGCCGACCAGAAGGTCTATATCGACCTCGGGTTTTACGAAACCCTCAAGTCGCGCATGGGCGCCCCCGGCGACTTTGCGCAGGCCTACGTGATCGCGCACGAGGTGGGCCACCATGTGCAAAACCTGCTGGGCATCAGCAGCAAGATGGACGAGATGCGCGGCCGCGTCAGCAAGACCGACTACAACCAGCTTTCCGTGCGGCTGGAGCTGCAGGCCGACTGCTTTGCCGGCGTCTGGGCGCACCATGCGCAGAACGCGCGCCAGATCCTGGAGCGGGGCGACGTGGAAGAGGCCATGAACGCGGCCGCCAAAATCGGCGACGACGCCCTGCAGCGCGGCAGCGGCGGCGCCGTGGTGCCCGAGAGCTTCACCCACGGCTCCAGCGCCCAGCGTCAGCGCTGGTTTGCCAGCGGGCTCAAGACCGGCAGCATGAAGGCCTGCGACACCTTCAACGCCCGCAACCTCTGATTTTTCGGGTTTTTGGGGTGTTTTAGGCCCATGGTGCGCATCCGTTGGTCATAGTTTGCTATAAATAGTGTAGCAAATGTCGGTGACAAGCCGGCGACATTCCGGCGTGGCCCGTTCGATGACCCAGCGCCCGGCGGGGGCTGACCGGCCCCGGACCGGCCGCCTGGCACACCGCAAAACCGCCCGCATCGCCAGGACTCGCCCCGAATGCGACAATACGGGGTTAAATGACAGACTCTTTTTCCCAACTTTCGCTGGCCGAGCCGCTGGCACGTGCCGTGGCCGAACTCGGCTACACCTCCATGACGCCGATCCAGGCGCAGGCCATTCCCGTGGTGATCCAGGGCCGCGACGTGATGGGCGCCGCCCAGACCGGCACCGGCAAGACCGCCGCCTTCGCGCTGCCGCTGCTGCAGCGCATGCTCAAGCACGAGAACAGCTCGACCTCGCCCGCGCGCCACCCGGTGCGCGCGCTGGTGCTGCTGCCCACGCGCGAACTGGCCGACCAGGTGGCCCAGGCCATCAAGGCCTACGCCAAGCACACCAACCTGCGCTGCACCGTGGTGTTTGGCGGCATCGACATGAAGCCCCAGACGCTGGAGCTGAAAAAAGGCGTCGAAGTGCTGGTGGCCACGCCCGGGCGCCTGCTGGACCACATCGAGGCCAAGAACGCGGTGCTGAACCAGGTTGAATACGTGGTGCTGGACGAGGCCGACCGCATGCTGGATATCGGCTTTTTGCCCGACCTGCAGCGCATCCTGAGCTTTTTGCCCAAGCAGCGCACCACGCTGCTGTTTTCGGCCACCTTCTCGCCCGAAATCAAGCGCCTGGCCAACAGCTACCTGCAAGACCCGGTGACCATCGAGGTGGCGCGCTCCAACGCCACCGCCTCCACCGTGGAGCAGCATTTCTACAGCGTGAATGACGACGACAAGCGCCGCGCGCTGCACCAGATCCTGCGCCAGCGGCAACTGAAGCAGGCCTTTGTGTTTGTCAACAGCAAACTCGGCTGCGCGCGCCTGGCCCGCTCGCTGGAGCGCGAAGGCCTCAAGGCCACCGCGCTGCATGGCGACAAGAGCCAGGACGAACGCCTGAAAGCGCTGGATTCCTTCAAAAAAGGCGAAGTTGATTTGCTGGTGTGCACCGACGTGGCGG
>JANOBJ010000339.1:0-20228 GCA_031411575.1 Betaproteobacteria bacterium
GGGCGACAGGGCGTTGAAGCTCATGCCGGGCGGCAACATAAGGCCCTTTTGCGAGCCGCTCACCGCCACGTCCACACCCCATTCGTCGTGCTTGCACCCGGCGCTGTTGATGGTGGACACGATTTCCGGCCTCGCGTCGGCCGAGTACAAGCACGACGAATGGGGTGTGGACGTGGCGGTGAGCGGCTCGCAAAAGGGCCTTATGTTGCCGCCCGGCATGAGCTTCAACGCCCTGTCGCCCAAAGCCATCGAGGTGAGCAAGACCGCGAAGCTGCCCAAGGCCTTCTGGGCCTGGGACGAGATCATCGAGATCAACAAGGGTGGTTACTGGCCGTACACGCCCAACACCAACCTGCTGTATGGCCTGAACGAAGCCTGCGACATGCTGCTCAACCCGGGGCAGGGCGGGCTGGCGGCCGTGTTTGCGCGCCACCAGCGCTGGGCCGAGGGCGTGCGTCGCGCCGTGCGGGCCTGGGGGCTGGAGATTCAGTGCGCCGACGCAGCCGTGTACTCGCCGGTGCTGACCGGCGTGATCATGCCCGAAGGGGTGGACGCCGACCAGGTGCGCAAGCTGATCTATGACCGTTTTGACTGCTCGCTGGGCACCGGTCTGGGCAAGGTCAAGGGCCGCATGTTCCGCATCGGCCACCTGGGTGACTGCAACGACCTCACCCTGATGGCGGCCTTGAGCGGTTGCGAGATGGGCTTGAAGCTCAGCGGCGTGAAGCTGGCCGGCTCGGGTGTGCTGGCGGCGATGGACTACTTTGCCGGCCATCCGGCGGCGGTTCCGCTCCAGCAGGCGGCGTGAGCAGGTATTTTTGAATGCTATAATTACTATAGCAACCTATGACCAGCTGATGCGGACAACAACACTATTTGATTAAAAAATCGGAGATTTGACCATGCAACGCCGACATTTCATCACCACTGCCGCCGCTTCTGCCGCCACGCTGGCCACCCCGATGCTTCGTGCGCAGACCTTGCCCAGTGGTCCGATCCGTATCGTGGTCGGTTTCCCGCCGGGCGGCGGCACCGATGCGCTGGCCCGCGTGGTGGCGCAAAAACTCACCGGCATGTGGGGCCTGTCGATCGTGATCGAGAACAAGGCCGGTGCGGCGGGCGTGATCGCAGCCGACTACGTGAGCAAGCAGCCGGCCGATGGCAACACCTTGCTGATGGCGCACATCAACAGCCACGCGCTGGCGCCGGCGCTCGGCACCAAGCTGGGCTACGACGCCGAGAAAGATTTCGCGCCAATCAGCATGGTCGGCGTCACGCCCAACATCCTGATCTGCAATGCCGAGCAGCCCGCCAAGACCGTCAAGGACCTCGTGGACCTGTGCCGCAAGAACCCCGGCAAGATCAGCTTCGCCTCAGCCGGTGGCGGCTCGGCGCAGCATTTCGCGCTGGAGATGTTCAAGCTTCAGGCCAAGATTTTTGCGCTGCACGTCCCGTACCGCGGTTCCGGCCCGGCGCTCACCGACCTGATCGGCGGACAGGTGAACTACGCCTTTGAAACCATGACCTCGGCCACGCCGCACATCAAGAGCGGCAAGGCCATCGCGCTGGCGCAGACCCGGGTCAAGCGCGCCAAGGGCCACCCCAATGTGCCCACCATGCACGAGCAGGGCTTCCCTGGTTTTGAGGCCACCGTCTGGTACGGCCTGATGGGTCCGGGCAAACTGCCGCAAGCCATCGCGCAGCGCATGAACGAAGACGTGAACAAGGTGCTGGCCATGCCCGACGTGCAGGAAAAGATGGACCAGTTTGGTGCCGAGGACGGCGGCGGCTCGATCGAAAAATTCGCGGGTTTCATCAAGGCCGAGCAGCAGAAGTGGGCGCTGGTGGCCAAACAGGCTGGCGTCAAGCCGGACGCGTGAGCGCAGTGAAAAGTACTCACCTCGCTTGCGTGTGGCACGGTGAGCGGCATCCGGCGACGGTTCAAACTGTTGCTAACACGCCAATGCGTGATTTGTTGCACGCGAATATCAATTCCGACTGATTCGCACACCGATACCATTTGACGTTCGGTGTAGGGCGATCAGGTCTGCTGATACAGCAAACGCTCTATGCAACATTCAAATCACATCGTGTTGGGAGCAGGTTCATGCTGAAAAATGCAATTGGTGTTCTTTCCATCCTGGCTGCTTCGCTGCTTGCGGCGGGCGTCAGTCAGGCGCAGGATGCGTGGGTCGTCGGCCAGTCAGTGCCGCTGTCCGGCAGCAACGCGGCATTTGGCAAGGACATCCGCGATGGCGCGCTGGCTTACTTCAAGTCGGTCAATGCCAAGGGTGGTGTGGGCGGGCGTCCGGTCGAACTGGTGTCGCTGGACGACAAGAACGACCGCAAGCTGGCTGGCGCGAATGCACAAAAACTGATTCAGGAAAACAAAGTGGCCGCGCTCTTCGGGTTTGCCTCGGCAACCTTGAGCCTGGACGCCATGCCGCTGGCCGAGAAGGCCGATGTGCTGTTCTTCGCACCGTTCTCCGGCGCCAACCCGGTTCGCAAGGCCAGCCCGGTGGTGTTCACGCTGCGCGCGTCCTACCCGGAAGAACTCGAGAAGATGCTCGCGTTCTGGACCGGCCTTGGCATGAAGCAAGTGGTCGTGGTGCACTACGACGACGAGGTGGGCAAGCAGAACCTCGCCGCCGTGTCGGAGTATCTGGCCAAGCAGGGCAAGCAGCCGCAGGCCTTTTCCATCGCGCGAAATGCCAAGATCGAACAGGCGCAGATCGACAGCCTGATGAAGCTCAAGCCGGAAGTCATGATCAACACCGTGTTGTCCGGCCCGGCCGCGGAGATCAGCCGCCAGCTGGTGAGCCGCGGTCTGATGGTGCCGACATCGAGCCTGTCTTTCGTTGGCGCGCAGCAGTACATCACGGCCGCTGGCGAGGCGGCTTCAGGCGTATCGATCGCGCAGGTCGTACCCAACCCCAACGCGCCGGTTCCCGTGGTGCGCGAATGCGCCAAGGCCCTGCAAGACGCGGGCATCACGGTGCCCATGAACAGTACCCACCTTGAGGCCTGCATTGGTGCCAAGGTGCTCACCGAGGCCATGCGCCGCGCCAAAAAGACCGGCAGCTCCGAATCGCTGTTGGCTTCCATGCGCAACCTGGGCATTTACGACGCAGGTGGTTTTACCGTGTCGTATGGGCCAAGCAAGCAGCATGGCAGCAAGTTTGTTGAACTGGCCATGGTGTCTCGCGACGGGCGCATGCGCAACTGAGGGTCGCGGCACGCTGCCGCGCAGCGCCTGCGCCAGGGTGCCGAATGCGTGAACGGGGTTAGACCAGGCCCAGCTTCTTGGCGAGGCCGATGCGCTGCAGCTTGCCGGTTGCGCCTTTGGGAATCTCATCCATGATCAGAATCTTGCGGGGCACCTTGAAATCGGCTAGCCGGGTGGCAGCGAACTCCCGGATCTCGCGGTCGGTCGCCGATTTGCCTTCGCGCAGTACCACGGCGGCAGCCACTTCCTCGCCGAGCTTGTCGTGCGGCATGGCAAACGTGACCACCTGCGCCACGGCCGGGTGATCCATCAGCACCTCGTCCACCTCAAGCGGTGACACCTTCTCGCCGCCGCGGTTGATGATTTCCTTCAGGCGACCCGTCAGGGTGACATAGCCCTCGGCGTCCATCGTGCCCTGGTCGCCGGTGCGGAACCAGCCATGGGTGAACGCCTCGGCGTTGGCCTTGGGGTTGTTCTCGTAGCCCAGCGTCACGTTCTCGCCGCGGATCACGATTTCGCCTTGGGCTCCCGGCGGCAACAGTGTTCCGGCGTCGTTCATGATGGCGACCTCGGGGCCGGCGGCAATACCGACCGATCCTGGAATACGCCGGGCCGGGGGCAATGGATTGCTGGCCATCTGGTGCGCAGCCTCGGTCATTCCGTACGACTCGATCAGCGGGGCCTTGAAGACGGCTTCGAGTTCGGCGATCACCTGCGTCGGCATTGACGAGGACGATGACCGGATGAAGCGCAGCGGGTGGGCCGCAATCACGTCCATGTTGCCACCGGCGCGCGCCAGGATGGTCTGGTGCATGGTGGGCACTGCCGTGTACCAGGTCGGCTTGGCGTCCTTCATCCAGCCAAAAAACTTGAGCGCATTGAATCCCGGCGTGCAGAAGATTCGGCTACCCACGGCCATCGGCGCCAGCACGCCCGCAATCAGCCCGTGAATATGGAACAGCGGCATCACGTGCAGTTCGCAGTCATCGGCGGTGAGGTTCAAGGTGCGGCTGATGTTGCGCGCAGATGCGCATACGTTGCGGTGGCTGAGCGGCACGATCTTGGGCCGCGACGTGGTGCCCGAGGTGTGCAGGATGAGTGCAATGTCGTCGGCACCGGCAAATCCGCCGGCGGCCGGATCGCCGCCCGCCGGGCTTGCAATCGGGTTGCCCACCAGTTCGAAGGTGCCAGCGCCCTGTTCGGGCAGGGCGCGGATTTCCAGTACCGCAATGCCGAGCTTGGCCGCGACGTCGCGCGCCGGGGTGGCCGCACCTTCTGCCACGACCACGGCCTTGGCCTTGAGGTCGCTCAGGTAGAACTCCAGCTCATCTGCGCGGTAGGCCATGTTGAGGGGCGCTGCCGTGCAGGCGCTGGCAATGGCGACAAAGCCCACCGCCATCTCCGGGCAGTTCGGCAGCACGATGCCGACACGGTCACCGCGGTGCACGCCCAGTGCATTCAGGGCTTTTGCGGTACGCGCGAGCAACGCGTTCAAGGCGCCGTAAGTCAGGGGTACGCCGGCGGGGGCAGTCATGGCGATGGCCTGCGCCGGCTGTTGCGCGATCATCTCGGACAGGGTACTGAATGAAGTCATGGCTTTTCGGGTGTTGGGTAGCAAACGAATGGGGTGTCGATAACTGGCGCCTCAGGCCGGCTTGGCGATGTGCAAGGCGCCACCCGCATTCTGGAGCTGCCGGGCCAGCAGGCTTACCAGCGCGTGGACGGTGGCAATGGTGGGTGTCGGGGTCTGGGTGATGGCGCCGAGCTCCAGCACCGAGCCCACCAGTGCCTGGATTTCCAGGGGCCGGCCCATCTCGACATCCTGAAGCATGGATGTTTTGTGCTGGCCGACGGCTTGCGCGCCCGCGATGCGTTTGTCCAGACTCACCTTGAACTGCACGCCGAGCTTCTCGCCAATCGCCTGCGCTTCGCGCATCATGCCTGCCGCCAGCTCGCGCGTGGGGTCGAACAGGCAGATGTCTTCCAGCGTCGCGTGGGTCAGTGCGCTGATCGGGTTGAAACTCAGGTTGCCCCACAGCTTGAGCCAGATCTCCGAGCGGATATCGCTGGAGATCGGGGCCTTGAAGCCCGCAGCTTTGAACGCGTCGCTCACGGCGCGGATGCTGGGGTTGTCGCTGCCATCCAGCTCGCCCAGCGTGAACCGGTTTCCCTCAATGACCTTGATCACCGCCGGCCGGATGACTTCGCTGGCGGGGTACACCACGCTGCCAATCACGCGGTCAACGCCGATGTGTTTTTCGGTTTCACCGTCTGGATCGACCGAGCGCACGGGTGTTGCCTGCCACGGGCCGGGCAGCTTGTGAAAGTACCACCACGGGATACCGTTTTGCATCGTCGCCACGCGGGTTGCAGCGCCAAACAGCGCCGGCAGTTCCGCCGCAATCGGCGGCACCTGGTGCGCCTTCATGCCCAGAATGACCAAGTCTTGCGCGCCGGCGTCGGCGATGCGCGAGGTGACCAGCGCCGGCTTGACGCGGATTTCTCGACCATCCTCCTCGATCAGCGTCATGCCGTCGCGCTGGGCTGCTTCCAGATTGGCGCCGCGCAGGATGATCGACACCTCGTGGCCGGCGTTGGCGAGCCGGATCGCCAGAAAGCCGCCAATCGCACCTGCGCCCACTACACATATCCGCATTCAGTTTTCTCCCGGGTTCGCTGCGTGAAAGGTATTGCGCAGCATACCAATGCCTTCAACGCTGACCTCCACGACCGATCCGGACTTCATGGGCAGCACGCCCAGCGAGGTGCCACAGGCAATCACATCGCCGGGCTCCAGCGTCATTTCGCGCGACAACACCCGCACGATCTCCGCGGGGCGGAAAATCATGTCGCTGCACGGATAGTTCTGGCGCTCGCGTCCATTGAGCAAGGTGCGCACCACCAGTGCCGACGGATCAAGCCCGGTGGCGATCACCGGTCCGAACGGGCCAAAACCATCGAAGCTCTTGGCGCGCGTCCATTGTGCGAATGACGCGTCGCGTGTCAGCAGATCGAGCGCCGTCACATCGTTGATGCAGGTGTAGCCAAAAATCGCGGCCTGCGACTGGGCGGTATCGGCATTCTTGCAGCGTTTGCCGATCACCACACCCAATTCGCCCTCATACACCACGCGGCCGTCATAGTGCGCCGGGCACTGGATGGATTGCCCATGCGCGGCAAAGCTGCTGGACGCCTTCAAAAAATACAGCGGCTCGGACGGTATCGCCAGTCCTTGTTTGGCGGCTTGCGCGTGGTAGTTGTTCCACAGGCCGATGAACTTGCCCGGACGGCAGGGCAGACCGACTTGAACGTCAGCAAGGGGGATCGACTGGCCCGTCGCGGATGGGTTCTCAAACAGATTGCCGGTGTGGCATTCAATCCGGTCGTCCGTCAGCACGCCAAAACCCGGCGCGCCAGCGTGGGTGAAGCTGATCCATCGGGTCATGCACCGGCTCCCGCCGACTTGCTTTTCATGCGCCCAAGAATTGCCTGCAGCAGGGGCCAGAAGAGCATCAGCAGGGCGAGACCCGTGATGCTGGCGACCAGCGGGTTGGACACAAAGATCGACATGCTGCCACCTGAGCCCAGCAGCGACTGCCTGAACGCGTTTTCTGCCATGTCGCCCAGCACCAGCGCCAGCACCAAGGGTGCCAGCGGGTAGTCGAGCTTCTTGAACACATAGCCCATGACGCCAAACGCCACCATCAGCCACACGTCAAACATCGAACTGTGTACGGTGTACGCCCCCACGGCGCAGATCACCAGAATCACCGGGGCGATGATCGAAAACGGAATCCGCAGGATCGCGGCGAACCAGGGCACGGTGAGCAGCACCACAATCAGACCGACAATGTTGCCGAGGTACATGCTGGCGATCAGCCCCCAGACAAAGTCTTTTTGCTCGACGAACAGCAGCGGTCCGGGCTGCAGACCCCACACCAGCAAACCGCCCAGCAGAACGGCCGCGGTGGGCGACCCAGGGATGCCCAGCGTCAGCATCGGCAACAGCGCGGAGGTACCGGCCGCATGCGCGGCAGTCTCGGGCGCCAGCACGCCCTCCATCTCGCCCTTGCCGAAGTTCTTGGCGTTCGGCGAAAAGCGCTTGGCGATGCCGTAGCCCATGAACGAGGCGGGCGTGGCGCCGCCCGGTGTGACGCCCATCCAGCACCCTATGGCCGCGCTGCGCACGTAGGTCAACCAGTAGGCCGGCAACTTCTTCCACGTCTCCAGCACCACCTTGGTATTGATGCGTGCCGATTTGCCCTTGAAGGCAAGACCCTCTTCCATGGTGAGCAGGATCTCGCCTATCCCGAACAGGCCGATCACCGCGATCAGGAAGTCAAAACCCTTCATCAGCGGCTCTGCGCCGAACGTGAGGCGCAGTTGCCCGGTCACGTTGTCCATGCCCACGGCTGCCAGCGCAAAACCCAGGAACATGGCGGCGAGTGTCTTCCAGGGCGCGCCCTTGCTCATGCCCACAAAGCTGCAGAACGTCAGCAACTGCACCGCAAAGAATTCGGGCGGGCCGAACTTCAGGGCGAACCGCGCGACCAGCGGCGCCAGGAAGGTGATCATCAGCACCGCCACAAACGCGCCCACAAATGACGAGGTAAACGCTGCCGTCAAGGCCTGCCCGGCCTGGCCTTGCTGGGCCATCGGGTAGCCGTCAAACGTGGTTGCCACCGACCACGGCTCGCCGGGAATGTTGAACAGGATGGACGTGATGGCGCCGCCAAACAGCGCCCCCCAGTAGATGCAGGACAACAGGATGATGCCCGACGTGGGGTTCATGCTGAAGGTGAGCGGCAGCAAAATGGCGACCCCGTTGGCGCCACCCAAACCGGGCAGCACACCTATCAGCACCCCCAGAATGATGCCCACAAACATCAACCCGATGTTGACGGGCGACAGCGCTACCGCGAAACCCTGGAACAGTGCTTGTATCTCGTCCATGTCAATACCCCAGAGCCGCTTCGAGAGGCCCTTTGAGCAGGGGGACCTTGAACCAGATTTCGAACATCAGGAACAGCACCACACTGACGATGACGGCCGTCAGAACCGAACGCAGCACGCTGAACTGGCCTTGCCAGCGCATGAAAGCCGCAATGAACAGCGCGGAGGCCACGTAGAGCCCGAGCCACTGCATCACCGCGACATACACCAGGCAGGGCAGGAAGATGGCCAGTACCCGCCTGAGTTCCAGGCGGGACACGAACGACTGCGTCTTGTCGGATTTGAACGCGATCAGCATGTTGATGATGCTGGCAATGTTCATCAACAGACCGATGTAGAACGGAAAGTACCCGCTCTGCGGGCCATCGGTGCCCCAGCCCGCGCCGATGCGGGCGCTGTCCCACATCACGAGGCTGCCCACGGCGAGGAAGAACAGGGCGGTGATGATTTCCAGGGTGCGGCGCGACGCCGCGCTGGATTCAGATGGTTCGCGTTGCATGGTTAGCTCTTGTAGTCGTGATGCTGGCTAGACGATACCGGGACGCTGCCGGGGCCGAGGTGACCGGCGTTGGACGTGGCGGCTGCCCGAGCGACCGCGCACGGTCCGGCACCCCTCCCAAGGGCGCCGGACCTGAACCCTACTTGGCGACGAACCCGGCTTCCTGCATGAGAAGCCGATGGCGGATTTCCTCGTTGGCGACCCAGCGGGTGAAATCAGTGCCCGTCATGAATGTCTGGTTGAAGGCGCCTTCCTCCATGAACTTCTTCCATTCCGGCGTAGCGCGGACCTTTTGAAGCAGATCGATGTAGTACTGGGTTTGCTCGGGCGTCACGCCGGGCGCCATAAAGATGCCCCGCAGCATCAGGTAGTCCACATCCAGCCCGCTTTCCTTGCAGGTCGGGATATCACCCCATGATTTGTCGGCGATTTTTTCGCTGTATGGGAGCCGCTTGGTATCGAATACGCACAACGGCCGAAGTTTGCCCCCGCGCCATTGGGCAACGGCTTCGATCGGGTTGTTGACGGTGGATTCAATATGCTTGCCCACCAGTTGCACGGCCACTTCGCCGCCACCGCGATACGGCACGTAGATGAATTTCCCGCCAGCCGATTTCTCGATCAATGCGGTGATGATCTGGTCTTCCTGCTTGGAGCCGGTGCCGCCCATCTTGAACTTGCCACCCGACGCCTTGGCTGCGGCCAGGTACTCCTGTGCGGTCTTGTGGGGGGATTCGGAGTTCACCCACAGCACGAATTCGTCCAGCGCCAGCATGGCCACCGGCGTCATGTCTTTCCAACTGAACGGCACGCCGGTTGCCAGCGGCGTGGTGAACATGTTGGACAGCGTGATGATGATCTTGTGCGGGTCGGCCTTGGCGTTCTTCATGTCGAGGAAGCCCTCGGCACCTGCGCCACCGCCCTTGTTGACCACCACCATGGAGGTCTTCATGAGGTTGTTCTTGGTCACAATGCCCTGGATGAACCGCGCCATCTGATCAGCGCCACCGCCTGTGCCCGCAGGCACGATGAACTCGACGTTCTTGGTCGGTTGCCAGGGCGCGGCCGCTGCGCTGAGGCCAACGCCCAGCAATGTGGCGGCCAAGGTCGCTGCAATCAGGGAAAGTCGGGGTAAACGCACGGCATAGCCTCCTGGGGGGTTGGACAAAACAGGGCAATGTGACGAAACCGCGCTGTCACAGGTGAACACTGGATTAAACGGGGGTGTTCAGAAAATGACGCTAGAGTTTCCCCTAGTGGGCGTTCAATGTGTTTCTTGATCGCGCGCTCAACGTAGCAGAAAGTATGCCGCCAGCCCATACAGCACGGTGGCAAAGACTTTCTTGAGCGGACGGATGTCCATGCCATGCGCCGTGCGCGCACCCAGTGGAGCGGTGGTCATGCTGGCTAGCGAGATGACCAACAGCCCTGGCAGGTACAGGTAACCCACCGAGCCAGGCGGCATCTGCGGCAGGCCCTGGCCGGCCCAGATGTAGCCGAGCGTACCCGCCATCGCGATGGGAAACCCCAGTGCGGCCGACGTCGCGACGGCATTGTGGATCTTGACGTTGCACCACGTCATGAAGGGTACCGAGACAAAGGCACCGCCAGCGCCGACCAGCGCCGACAGCATGCCGATCAGGCCACCCACCCCCAGCATGCCAGCGCTGCCTGGCAAGGTTCTGCTGGGTTTTGGCTTGCGATCGAGAAACATCTGGGTGGCCGAGAAGCCCACAAACAGCGCAAACAGCACACTCAGCACCTTGCCGGGCAGCGCCACCGCGATCTGCGCGCCGAGCAGGGAGCCCAGCACAATTCCCGGTGCCAGCAGCTTGGCGACATGCCACAGCACCGCGCCCCGCCGGTGGTGTGCGCGGACCGACGAGAGCGACGTGAAGCAGATCGTTGCGAGCGACGTGGCCACGGCCATCTTCACCACGTAATCCTGAGGAAATCCCTTGGCCGAGAGGATGAAGGTGAGAAACGGCACCATCAGCATGCCGCCGCCAATGCCCAGCAGGCCGGCCAGAAAACCGGTACCCAAACCCAGCAAAGCGAGTTCCAGAATCAACAGCGGTTCAAGCGTCATCGTGTGTAGCGACGCAGGGCCGCCCGCGTGGCGTGGAGCAAAGGCATGGAGGGAAGGGCCACTGCACACCGAAATGGCGGTGCAGGGCAAGGGACCGGCAAAACAAAGGTGTCTGCAGATGCCACCGGACCGTCATCCTGAACGCTGGGGTTCAGGTGGGCGAGGGCAGCAAGGCTTCGGGTTCATCTGACGCGAGATGATCACGCCCGCCAAGCAATTTACCAAGCCCGGGCTCGTATGAGCATTGGTTCAAGGAAATATAAAGCCCGGTGCGCACTGCAGACAACTTCATTGTAGGCGCTGCGCAGCCTTTGCGCAGTGAATCAGAGCAGATGTCCGTCAACGCCGAGGGCGGTGTCAAGCCGCTGCAACAGTGCGGACACACGCTGGTCGTCGTCTGCGCCGTTGATGGCTGCGGGCGCAGCCTTTGAGGTTTTGGCTGCGGTCGCGTTCAGGGCGGCCGTGCTGCGGTCGGCCAGCTCGAACGCAAGGTTCAGCGCAGCCAGGACCGCAATGCGGTCGCGCGCCTTGACTTTGCCCGCGTCGCGGATCTTGCACATGGCGGTGTCCACACGCTCCACCGCTTCGAGCAGGGTGGGTTCGCCGCCTTCGGGGCAGCCCAGCAGGTAGCTCTGCCCCATGATCTGCACTTCAAGCTGTTTCATGCAGCGTCTTTCGGCACGGTGGCGGCCACTTCGGGCAGGCGCTCGAGCAGGGCGTCGACCCGGGCGCGTGCTGCACCCAGACGAGACTTGAGCGAGTCGCGCTCATGCGTCAGCACCTCAACCTGCTCAGCCAGCAACGCATTGGTGCGCTGCAATTCCCCGTAGCGGATGAGCAGGCGTTCCACTCGTTCAGCCAGTTGGTCAATTTGGGCGGGTTGGGTCATGGATGGGTGTAGACGACGTGAGTAATTGTAAGGTTGGCCACCCGTTTCGGAATTAGAATCCGCTCGTTGGTGCTCGCGGTGTGGTTCACACGCCGCAGTTCAACGGGAAGCAGGAGGGAAAGCCGTTCATGGCCGGACCAACCTGCGCTGCCCCCGCAACGGTCAAGCGGACGAATCTCCTTTGATTCCGCTCCCATCATTCAGCCACTGGGCGTTCTGAACACGCGCCTGGGAAGGCGATGGGAGTTGCTCCGCCAGCCCGGATACCGGCCAACACGGTGGCTGCGCCTTTCCGCGCAGCCGTGACGCCCAAGCGTCGGCGGGGAAGCCGGCGAGGGCACTTGTGTATTGGTAAACCTTCATGAAAACCCGCATTCCCGCGCGCTTCACGGCGCTTGCACTCTCCTGTGCCGCCACCGGCCCAGCTCTTTCCCAGACGGACACTGGCACCGGCCAGATCCGCGAAACCGTGGTCACCGCCAGCCGCAATGAGCAGTTGCTGAGCCAGGCGCTGCCGCATACCACCGTGATCACACGGCAGGACATCGAGCGTTCCCAGGCCATCGATCTGCCCAGCCTGCTGCAGCGTGAGGCTGGATTGCAGCGCACGCAAAACGGTGGCATCGGCTCGGTGTCGTCGGTGTTCCTGCGAGGCGCGCCAACGCTGCAGACGCTGGTGCTGATAGACGGCGTGCCGCTCAACAAGCAGGACGCCTCGGGCGCCGTGAGTCTGCAGGACTTGATGCTCGACCAGATCGAGCGCGTGGAAATAGTGCGCGGCAACGTGTCGGCCATCTACGGCTCGGGCGCGATTGGCGGTGTGATCCAGATTTTCACGCGCATCGGCTCCGGCGCGCCGCGCGCAACCGTCTCGCTGGACCTGGGCACGCGCGACACGCGCAAGCTCTACGCGGGGGTGGGCGGCAGCTTTGGCGACACGTCGCTGAGTGTCGGGGCCGCGCGGTTCACCACCGAGGGCTTCTCGGCCATCCGCAAAGGGCAGTTTGGCGCTGTCAATCCGGATCGGGACGGTTACGAAAACACCAGCCTGCACCTGTCGGCCATCCACAAGCTCTCGCGCGACCACCAGTTCGGTCTGCGGATCAACCGTACGCAGTCAGAAGTCGAGTACGACAACTCATTTGGCGCGCCCACCGATGTGCAGTTCTCCCAGACCCGGCTGAGCCAGATCAGCGTGTTCACCGACAACCGCTGGGGCGACTGGCGCAGCAAGCTCAGCTACAGCGACCAGACCGACCGCAACCTGTCGTCTGACGATGGGTTCTTTGGTTCGGTGGACACCTACAAGACGCGCGCCAAGGTCTTGAACTGGACCAACACCATTGCACTGTCCAACCAGTGGCTGGCTACCGTCGGCGCCGAGCGGCAGTGGCAATCGGTCGACACCACCACCACCTCGGCATTCGGCACGCCGTACGCAGTCAAGCGCACCGCGACCGCGCTGTTCGGCGGCATCGAAGGCCAGTTGGGCGCCCAATCGCTGCAGGTCAATGCGCGCCATGACGACATCGGCTCGCGCAAGAGTACCGGCTACCTGGGCTACGGCTACGCGTTGACCGGCAATTTCAAGCTGATTGCCAGCGCCTCGACGGCGTTCAACGCGCCGCCGCTGGGTTACCTGTTTGCGCCGGGCTTTGGCAACCCGCAGCTCAAGCCCGAGACCGCGCGCAGCGGCGAACTGGGTGCGCAGTACCAGCAGGGCACGCACCTGGTCCGCGCGACGGTGTTCAAGACGCGCATCCGCGACGAGTTGCAGTTCGACTTCGCCACCAACAGCTTCGCCAACATTGCCAGCACGCGCAACAGCGGTGTCGAAGTTTCGTACAAGGGCAGCATGGGCGCCACCGACCTGCGCGCGAGCCTGACCGTGCAAGACCCCACTGACGCCACGACCAATCTGCGCTTGAACCGCCGCGCCACCAACATTGCCACGCTGGATCTCTCGCACGCCTTTGGCCCGCTGCGCGTGGGGGCGGACCTGCTGTACAGCGGTGACCGGCCCGACGTGTACACCGATCCGGCCACGTTCACCTCGAGTACGACCACCCTGAAAGCCTATGCGGTACTGGGGCTGACGGCAGCCTACAAGTTCAGCGATGAGGTAGACGTGCGCTTCAAGGTGGAGAACCTGTCGAACCGCCGCTACCAGACCGTCTACGGGTATAACCAGACCCCGAGAACCTGGACCGTTGGCGTCACTTGGCGTCCCAAGCTGTAAGCGCCGCCCACCTACCGAGCAAGCCCGTGACTGCACCGTCTTCCGAATCGTCATGGCGCGGCGCCCCCGCGCTGGCGGGCGGGCCACGGCGCATCGTCTGCCTGACCGAAGAAACCACCGAGTGGCTGTACCTGCTGGGTGAAGAGGCGCGCATCGTCGGCATCTCGGGCTACACCGTGCGCCCGCGCCGCGCCAGGGAAGAAAAACCCAAGGTCAGCGCCTTCCTGAGCGCGAAGATCGACAAGATCCTCGCGCTGGAGCCTGATTGCGTGTTCGGCTTTTCCGACCTGCAGGCCGACATTGCCAGTGCGTTGATCCGCCACGGCGTGCAGGTGACGGTGTTCAACCAGCGCAGCGTGGCCGAGATTTTTTCGATGCTGAACCAGGTGGCCGCCATGGTGGGGCAGGCTGACAAAGCCCGGGCCTTGCTGACAGCCATGCAGGGCCGGCTGCTCGCGATCGAAGATGCGGCAAAGGCGCTGCCACGGCGTCCGCGCGTGTTTTTCGAGGAGTGGGACGAGCCGCACATCAGCGCGATCCGCTGGGTGTCCGAACTGGTCGGCATTGCCGGCGGCGACGACTGCTTTGCCGAGCTGAGCACCCAGTCGCTCGGCAAGAACCGCATCATTGCCGATGGTGCCGAAATCGTGCGGCGCAACCCCGACATCATTGTCGGCTCGTGGTGTGGCAAGAAATTTCGCGCTGAAAAAGTGGCGGCACGGCCGGGCTGGCAGGCCGCGAACGCGGTGCGCGACGGCCAGCTGTTCGAGGTGAAATCAGCCGACATACTCCAGCCCGGCCCGGCCGCTCTCACCGATGGTGTGGAGCAGCTGCACCGCATCGTCATGGCGTGGGGTGCGCGGCATGGCTGAGGCGCCGTCCATTGCCCGCAGCGAGCTGATCATCGGGGGCCAGAAAAGCGGCAAGTCGCGCCGCGCCGAACAACTGGCGGTGCAGTGGCTGGCTGCGGCGCCGGGGCGCCAGGCGGTGCTGATCGCCGCTGCCACCGCCGGCGATGACGAGATGCGCGAACGCATCGCGCGGCACCAGCGGGATCGCGCTGAGCGTGTGCCCGGCCTGCGTTGCGTCGAAGAGCCGCTGCACCTGGCGCAAGCCATTGCCGCGCACAGCGCGGCCGACACGCTGGTGGTGGTGGATTGCCTCACGCTGTGGCTGACGAACCAACTGATGCCGCTGACGCCTGTCGAGCCGATTTTGGAGTCAAATCGTGCTGATGTCCTCATCGGCGGGTCATTGTTTGCTATGATTATAGGAGCAATTGCCAACGCACCCGGGCCGCTGGTACTGGTCAGCAACGAGATCGGCCTGGGCGTGATTCCGCTCGGGCGCGAGGTTCGCGGTTTTGTGGACGCGCTCGGCCAGCTCAACCAGCAGGCGGCGGCGGTGTGCGAGCGTGTCACGTTGATGGCGGCCGGCCTGCCGCTCACGCTAAAAGGGCGGGCATGACGCGGCGACTGCGTTCGTTCATGGTGGCTTGCACGGCAGCGCTGGTCGCACTGGCGACGGCCGCGCAGCCGGTCACCGTCACGGACGACCGCGGCACCACCGTGCGCCTGGCCCAGCCGCCGCAGCGCATCGTGAGCCTGTTGCCCTCGATCACCGAAACCGTTTGCGAGCTGGGTGCCTGCGCCCGTCTGGTGGGCGTGGACCGCTACTCCAACTGGCCGTCCAGTGCCGCGCGCCTGCCGCGCCTGGGCGGGCTGGACGACGCCAATGTGGAAGGCATCGTGGCGCTGAAGCCCGACGTGGTGCTGCTGGCACGCTCGGCGCGCATCATCCAGCGGCTTGAATCGCTGGGTGTGCCGGTGGTGGCGCTCGAACCCGACAACATGCCCGACGTGCAGCGCGTGCTGCGCACCGTCGGGCAACTGCTCGCGGTGGACGATGCCGATCGCGTCTGGCGCGGCATTGACGCCGGCATCCGCGCGGCGGCCCAGTCGCTGCCGCCTGGCGTGCGGCGCACCCGGGTGTACATTGAGGTCAGCAGCGTGCCGTACGCTGCCGGTGAATCGTCGTTCATCGGCCAGGTGCTGGCGCAGCTGGGTGCGCAGAACGTAGTGCCTGCTGCGCTCGGGCCTTTTCCCAAGCTCAACCCCGAGTTCGTGGTGCGCGCCAACCCCGACGTGATCATGGTGAGCGACCGCACCTCGACGGCGCTGGAGGCGCGGCCGGGCTGGGCTGGCATCCGGGCGGTGCGCGAGCGGCGCGTCTGCCGCTTCACGCCGGACGAAGGCGATGTGCTGGTGCGCCCCGGCCCGCGCATGGCCGAAGGCGCGCGGCTGATGGCGCGCTGTCTGCAACCCGTGTCGCGTTGACGCTGCCGCAATCGCATGGAAGAAATCGCACGCCGCAACCGCCAGAGCCTGTGGCTCGGCGCGGGGCTGCTGCTGGCCAGCGTGGCGCTGGTCGCTCTCGGCGCCGCGGTCGGCAGCACCGGGCTCGACAACCTGTTTCGTACGGCCACCGACCCGGTGGCCCAGCAGATCGTGTGGGACATCCGCGTTCCGCGCACGCTGGGCGCGTGGCTGGCGGGCGCGCTGCTGGGGTTGGCTGGCGCGGTGGCGCAGGGCTTGTTTCGCAACCCGCTGGCCGACCCGTATCTGCTCGGCAGCGCCTCGGGCGCATCGCTGGCGGTCGCGCTCGCGCTGGTGCTGTTCGGGGTGTCGCCGTTTGCCACCGAGTGGCTGGTCCGCGTCGGGCTGACCGGCGTGGCCTTCGCCGGTGCCACCGTTGCCGTGCTGCTCACGCTGGCGCTGGCGCGGGGTGCGCAGCAGACGCTGCGCTTGCTGCTGGCCGGTGTGATCGTGGGTGTGGTGCTGGGCGCGATCAGTTCGCTGGTGGTGCTGCTTGATCCGAATGTGATGCAGGCGATGCAGGCTTTTCTGCTGGGCTCGACCAGCTTTGTGGGCTGGTCGGCCTGCGGTGTGATGGCGCTGGTGGCGCTGCCGTGCCTGCTGCTGGCCGGCCTGCTGAGCCACGCGCTTGACGGCCTCACGCTGGGTGAAACCACCGCCCTCAGCCTGGGCCTGCCGCTGGCGCGCATGCGGCTGGCGCTGGTGGGCGTGCTGGCGCTGGCCACCGGCGCAGCGGTGGCGCAAACCGGGCTGATCGCGTTTGTCGGGCTGGCGGCGCCGCACCTGGTGCGCTCGGTCGTCAAGACCACCCACGGCCGGCTGATCACGCTGTCTGCCTTGATGGGCGCCGTGCTGCTGTGCGCGGCCGATCTGCTGGCGCGCGGCCTGCTGGCGCCGCAGGAGCTGCCGGTGGGCGTCTTGACGGCGGTGCTGGGCGGCGGCTACCTGCTGTGGCTGATGCGACGGCGCGGCGTGGGGAGCGCGCCAGCATGAACGCCCGCAACCATGTTCACGCGAATGTCCGTGGTGAAATTGCTATAAAAAATATAGCAATAGATGTCCAGGTGGTGCGGACAACACTGGGAAATGCCGAGATTTTGCACGGTGTGGACCTGTCCCTGGCCGCCGGCCGCTGGACCAGCATCGTCGGGCCCAACGGCGCCGGCAAATCGACCCTGCTCAAGGTGCTGGCGGGCTTGCTGCCGCATACCGGCACGGTGACTTTGCTGGGCCAGCCGCTGGCCGGGCTGCCGGCCCGCGAGCGCGCGCAACAACTCGCCTGGCTGGGCCAGAACGAGACCAGCGCCGACGACCTCACCGTGTATGACGTGGCCATGCTCGGCCGCCTGCCGCACCAGGGCTGGCTGGCCGCGCCAAGCGAGGCCGACCGCGCCATCGTCGAGCAGTCGCTGCGCGCCACGCACGCGTGGGACTGGCGCACCCGGGCTTTGGGTGAACTTTCGGGCGGCGAACGCCAGCGCGTGCTGCTGGCGCGGGCGCTGGCGGTGCAGGCGCAGGTGCTGCTGATGGACGAGCCGCTCGCCAACCTCGACCCGCCGCACCAGGCCGACTGGCTGCGGATGGTGGGCACGCTCACGGCGGCCGGCAAGACGGTGGTGAGCGTGCTGCACGAAGTCACGCTGGCGTTGCGGGCCGACGAGGTGGTGGTGCTGGCGCAGGGCCGCGTGGTGCACCAGGGCGCCAGCGGTGACCCGGCCACGCATGCCACGCTGGAGCGCGTGTTCGAGCAGCGAATCGCCATCCACGCGGTGGCGGGGCAGTGGGTAGCGCTGCCGCTGCTGTAGAGGAAAACGGGGCTCGTTTTCAAGCCTTTTGATGCTGTGGTGCTCGTCCCCGGGTCATTGTTTGCTATAAATATAATAGTGAACGGCGTGCGCTCTGGCGGCAGCATCAGCCCGCCGCTGGCTCACTGGCGGTAATGCGCGCACAGCGTCTCGATCAGCGCCCGGGCATAGGCGGGCAAGGCGGTCTGGTCGCGCACCAGGATGTAACGCTCGCGCACGCTCCAGCTGTCCGTCAGTTCGACCAGCGCCAGCCCCATGCTCTCGCGGTTGCGCCGTGCTGCGCTTTCCGGAACGATGCCCACACCCACGCCGGCGCCGATCATGCGGCACATCGCGTCGAAGCTGGACAGCTGGATGCGCAGTTTCAGCGGCTTGCCCAGCTGGTCGGTGATCTGCGCCAGGAAGGTCTGCAGGGTGCTGCCCTGCTGCATGCCCACTGCGTCTTCGTCCAGCGTCTCGGCAAAGGCAATGCGCTTGCGCCGCGCGAAGCGGTGGCCCCGCGCGGCCACCAGCACCAGCTGGTCGGTGCTGAAGTGGATGGCCTCCAGGCCCAGCGTGTCCACCTGGCCGGCCACGATGCCCAGGTCGGCCCGGCCGTCCAGCACGCCGCGCGCGATATCAGCGTTCGGTTTTTCCTGAAGGTCCACATTGACCTTGGGGTTGGCGGACAGAAAGCCCGGCAGGATTTCCGGCAAAAAATCGGTCACGGCCGTGGTGTTGGCAAACACCCGCACATGGCCGCGCAGGCCGCCGCCGTACTCCTGCAGATCGGTGCGCAGTTGCTCGCTCTGGCGCAGCACCCCGCGTGCATGGTGCAAGAACGCTTCGCCGGGCGGCGTCAGCCGCACGCCTCGGGCCTCGCGGTAGAGCAGCGGCAAGCCGGCCTGCACCTCCAGCGCCTTGATGCGCGCGCTGGCCGCCGCCAGCGACAGGTGCTGGCGCGCAGCGGCGCGCGTGAGGTTGCCTTCATCAGCGGTCAGGACAAACAGACGCAGGTCGGTCAGGTCAAAATTCATGTGGGCAGGATAGCTGTTTCGCGTCAAGCGTTCGGAAATTCAGAAGGCTTGCTACCGAAATGCGTGATTGCCATTTGCCCCGCAAGCGCCGACCATCGGCGCATTCCCGATCAAGACACCCGTAGGAGACACCGCATGCTGCCATTCATACCCCGCCATCCGTCGCGTCGCGCGCTGGTGGCGCTGACGCTCACCGGTCTGGCCCTGGTGGCCGCGGGCCCGCTGGCGCAGGCGCAGACGGCGTACCCCAGCCGCCCCATCGTGATGCTGGTACCGCAGGCCGCTGGCGGCACCAACGACATCGTGGGCCGGCTGGTCAGCCAGAAATTGGGCGAGGTGCTGGCCAGCCCGGTGGTGGTGGAAAACCGGCCCGGCGCCGGCGGCAACATCGGCACCCAGGCCGCGGCCAAGGCACCGAAGGACGGCTACACCCTGCTCATGACCATCAGCAGCAGCCAGGCCATCAACCCGGCGCTGTACAAGAACGCGGGCTTCGATCCGGTCAAAGATTTCCGGCCCATCAGCCTGATCGGCGCGGTGCCCAACGTGCTGCTGGTGAATCCGTCGTTCCCCGCCAAGTCGGTGTCGGAGTTGCTGGCGCTGGCCAAGGGCAAGCCCGGGCAATACCAGTACGCCTCGGCCGGCAACGGCACGCTCAACCACCTGCTGGGCGAAATGCTCAACAGCATGGGCGGCATTCAGCTGCAGCATGTGCCCTACAAGGGGGTGGCGCCGGCGCTCAACGATGTGCTCGGGGGTCAGCTGCCGCTGCTGTTCGCCAGCCTGCCGTCGTCGCTGGCGCACATCAAGGGCGGCAAGCTGCGCGCGCTGGCCGTCAGCGGCGCCACCCGCTCGGCCGTGCTGCCCGATGTGCCGACACTGGCCGAGACGGTGCCCGGCTACAACGGCACGCTGTGGATCGGCCTGTTCGCGCCGGCTGGTGTGCCCTCAGAGGTATTGGCCAGGCTACAGGACGCGATGGGCAAGACGCTGGCCGCCAAAGATCTGCGCGACAAGCTCGAGCAGCAGCACGCGCGGCTCCATCGCGAGCCACTTCGCGAGCGCGACCTTCTGCTGGTTGCCGCCAGAGAGGAACTGCACGAACTGCGACAGGTTCGGCGTTTTCACCCCGAGCTG
>JANOBJ010000340.1:0-15160 GCA_031411575.1 Betaproteobacteria bacterium
CCCGGGTTGATGCGGTACTTGGACAAGGCCTCGGCGCAGGCCGGGAAATCCGTCAGCAGGCGGTGGCCGTTGTAGTGGAAATCGCCGATCAGCGGCACGTCAATGCCCATGCGGTCGAGCTGCTCGCGGATATACGGCACCTGCGCGGCAGCCTCTGGCGTATTGACCGTGATACGCACCATCTCCGAGCCGGCCACGGCCAGCTCTTTCACCTGGATCGCCGTGCCGATCGCGTCCACCGTATCGGTATTGGTCATCGACTGCACCCGCACCGGCGCATCGCCACCCACCGTCAGTACCCGTGCGCCCCAGACCACACGGGCCTGGCGTGAGCGCCGGGCCAGCGGCGCGGCCGATGCAATGGGTTGGACGTCAGGCAGGCAGGCTTGCATCATTTGACCTCGAAACGCGCGACATTGTCTTTCGCCAGCGGCACGAGGTCCAGCGGCTTGCCACGAACCTGGACGTCGGTGGCGTCTGCCCGGCCAACGATCACTTTCAGGGGCAGCGCACCGGACGCACCGGCCGATTCTCCGGCTGCCAACAGGCGGCGCAGCGTGACCACGCCCTTGGCATCGGTCACCTCGACCCACGACTCGATACGGGTCTTGAACACGACGACGCCGTTGGCAGTGCCGGCAACGGTGGCGCCTGAGCCGGCTGAGGCGGCCAGCGCGGGCGCCAAGGCTGGCGCGTTGATGACGAGCGTCGGACTGGCGACTGTCGGCGTCGACAGCGCGACGGACAGCGCCAATGTCGGCGACAGCGCGGGCGCGCCGGGCTGCGAGACAGCAACAGCGGCCGGTGTGCCCCCGGGTCCAAACAGGCCTGAATTGGCGACTGCGGCCTCACGCGTGGTCGCGGTGGTGCCGCCCTCAGCCGACAACAGCGCGCCATCTGGCCTGACGTTGGGCAAGAACACCAGCACGAGCGCACCCAGCACCAGCGCCAGCACCGCCAGCACCACGGGCCGAGAGAGCTGATCCCATACCGAAGGCCCGGGGCCATCGCTGGGCGCACGGAACGGCTCATTGATGGTTCGGCCGCCGCCACCGAGCCGGGGCGCGGTGTTTTGCGGCAGGCGCTCCAGAATGGCGGCCGAGTCGACCTTGAGGGTGCGGCAGACGCTGGAGGCCAGGGCGCGCGCAAAAACCGCGTCGGGCAGCAGGTCGACACGGTCCGCCTCCAGCGCTTCCAGTTTTTTGACGGGCACCTTGAGCGATACCGCCAGCGCAGCAATGTGCAAGCCGGCGGCCTCGCGTGCCTGCCGCAACAGGGAGCCGGCCGACAGGTCCGGTGGCGGTGCCATGTCACTCATCAAATGCTCCACGCTCATAGGCGATTTGTTCGCGCGATTGCGGGAAACGTTTTTTCAGTTGCTCGGCCAGCTGCTCCATGGCCACGCGATCATTCAGGCGGCGCTCGACCTTGATGCCCAGCCACAGCGATTCGGCGTTCGCCAACTCGCTGTTGTTCAGGCGCCGGATATAAAACTGGGCGCGTGACAGGTCGCCACGCAAGAACAGCAGGTTGGCCAGGTTGTAGCCCGTGACCGGGTTGCCAGCATCCAGCTCATAGGCCCGCGCGAGCGAGCGTTCCGCGTCCGCGCGGTTGCCGGCACGCGCGTGGCACAGGCCCTGCGCCATCAGTGTCTTGGCGCGGTCGCCATAGGTGGGGTTGGACAGCGCCTGCGTGAACAACTGGTTGGCCTCGGGGTAGCGCCCTTGCTGGCAGGCCAGCCAGCCGTAGTTGTGTTGCGCGCTGGCGTCGCGCGAATTCACCGCAATGGCCCGGCGAAAGCTGTCCTCGGCCTGCCGGTTGTCGTTGAGACGCATGTAGATCAGTCCGCGCAGGTTGAACGCATCGCCAAAGGCCGGATCGGCCACCAGCGCCTGCTTGATTTCGTCCAGTGCGATGCTGGTCTGCCCCTGCTCGAAATAGTTGATGGCAAGCTCCAGCCGGATGCGGGCACGCTTTCGGGATTCCGGCTCGTCGGAATCGGTCACGGTGTCGGTTCGCGTCGTCGTGGGGCCGCCCCCTCCCCCGGCACCGCCGCCGGATGCACAGCCCGCCAGGACGCCCGCGAGCACGAAGGCCAGCGTCGACGCCAGTCTGATGTGCCGCAGCCATCGCCCATTTGCCACCGCGTGGTTCATGCCTCAAGTCTCCTTGTTGTCCGTTGCCAGCACCCTGACGGGTTTCAGCATCACGGTGCGCTGCTGCGCGATCCGCTCGCCGACGCGGGTACGGTCTTTTACGTCGCCGGCCAGCTGGCCACAGGCTGCATCAATGTCGTCGCCACGTGTCTTGCGAATGGTGGTGACGATACCAGCATCGCTGAGCACTTTCGCAAACGCCGCCACGCGATCTGCCGGCGACCGGGTCAAACCGGATTGCGGAAATGGATTGAAAGGGATCAGGTTGAGCTTGGCACCGACGCCGCCAGCGCCTTCGGCCTGGAAGCCACGCACCAGGCGCACCAGTTCGCGGGCCTGCTCAGGCTGGTCGTTGACACCGTCGAGCATGCAGTACTCAAAGGTGATGAAATCGCGCGGCGCGTGCTGCAGGTAGCGGTTGCAGGCAGCCAGCAGTTCGGCCAACGGGTATTTGCGGTTGAGCGGAACCAGGTTGTCGCGCAACTCATCGGTGGGCGCATGCAGCGACACCGCCAGCGCCACGGGGCAGTCTTCACCCAGCCGGTCGATCATGGGCACCACGCCCGATGTCGACACCGTGACGCGGCGGCGCGACAAGCCATAGCCGTGGTCGCTCAGCATGGTGCGCAGCGCCGGCACCAGCGCCGAATAGTTCTGCAGCGGCTCGCCCATACCCATCATCACCACATTGGAGATGATGCGTTCATGGCGGCCCAGATGGCGGCGCAGGAAGCGTTCTGCGAACCACAGTTGCGCCACGATCTCGCCGGTGGTGAGGTTGCGGCTGAAACCCTGGTGGCCCGTCGAGCAGAAGCGGCAGCCCACCGCACAGCCCGCCTGCGACGACACACAGAGCGTGCCACGATCGTCCTCGGGAATGAACACGGCCTCTACCGCATCGCCCGCGCCGACATCGAACAGCCATTTGATCGTGCCGTCTGCCGACTCATGCTGGGAGATGATCGGCAGTGGCAGCACCTGCGCGCGGGTCTTGAGCTTGTCGCGCAGGGATTTGGCCAGATCGGTCATCTGGTCAAAATCGGCCTCACCGCGCTGGTGGACCCAGCGAAACAGCTGCGTCGCCCGAAAGCGCTTTTCGCCCAGTTGTTCGCAGAACGCAACCAACCCGTCGAGGTCGAAATCGAGCAGGTTGGCAGTCATCTGAATTCAGGCGAAAGCCCATTCACGCCGGCCGAACCCCGCCCCTGATGGGGGTGCGGGTCGGGGCTGCCTGCACGGGCTCATGGGCATCAACGTGAGTAAACGTTCATGCCGGCAAAGAAAAAACCGATTTCCACGGCGGCGGTTTCCGGCGCATCCGAACCGTGCACGGCATTGGCGTCAATGCTGTCGGCGAAATCTGCGCGGATCGTGCCTGCGTCGGCCTTCTTGGGGTCGGTGGCGCCCATCAGGTCGCGGTTCTTCAGGATGGCGTTGTCGCCTTCAAGCACCTGGATCATGACCGGGCCAGAGATCATGAACTCAACCAGATCCTTGAAGAACGGACGCGCCTTGTGCACGGCGTAGAAGGCTTCTGCTTCGCCGCGCGACAGGTGCGCCATGCGGGCAGCCACGACCTTCAGGCCGGCAGCTTCGAATCGGGCGTAGATCTTGCCAATGACGTTCTTGGCGACGGCGTCGGGCTTGATGATGGAAAGGGTACGTTCGAGTGCCATGTTGGTCATTTCCTGAGTTTGCTGAATTTGAGTTTTGGGCTTTTTCGCCAGAAAGGCAAAGCCTTGAATTTTAACCTGCCCGCATGATTTCCCTGTGTCCAGCCGGGCTGATGCTGCGACATTCGGCGCTGGGCGCCTCATGCAGCGACCGGACGCTGCCCGGGAACGAGACCCGTGGTCCGGGGGTCAGCGCCCGCGGCCACCGCCTCCGCTGCGGCGTCGGCCACCACCTCCGCCCCCCCCACCGCCTTGTCCGCCACCGCCGCCGCCACCGCCACCGCCGGTGCGGCGTTGGCCCTGGCCGGGGGCCTGGCGCTGCCGGCTGAAGCTGTCAGCGCCGATGTAGCCAAACGAGGTTTTCATTGGATCAGGCTGGGCGCCGCCCTCGGGTTGCCGGTCGGCGCGGTCGCCCCGGTCCTTGCGACGCTGGCCATTTCCGCCACCGCCACCGCCGTTCCCACCGCCGCCGCCGCCAGCGTTGCCGCCAAACGGACCCTTTGCCGGCGCCCCTTGACGCGGCGCCTGGTTGGGATTGCCGGGGCGCGGGCCGTCGCCTCGCGCGCCGCCGCGCCGGCGGTTGCGGCCACCGCGCCCGGCGCCCTCACGGCCGCCTTCACGCTGGCCGTTGCCGGGGCTGCCAGTCTTGTTGCCGTCGTTGCCGGCACGCTCGCCCTGCTCCGGCCGCCGATCGCCGCCAGCGGCTTTCACGAGTGCCGCGATATCGCGGTCGTCCAGTTCCAGCCAGGCGCCTCGTTTCAGGCCGCGCGGCAGCACCATCGCACCGTAGCGGATGCGGATCAGCCGGCTGACCGCGTGGCCGACCGCTTCGAGCATGCGCCGCACCTCTCGATTGCGGCCTTCGGAAATCGTCACGCGGTACCAACAGTTGGAGCCTTCTCCACCACCATCTTCGATCGAGCCGAACTGGGCTACACCGTCGTCCAGCTTCACCCCGTCCAGCAGGCGCTGCTTCTCGTCGTTGCTCAAAGCGCCCAGCACCCGCACCGCGTACTCGCGCTCCAGCCCGAAGCGCGGGTGCATCAAGCGGTTGGCGAGTTCGCCTGAGCTGGTGAACAGCAGCAAACCTTCAGTATTGAGGTCCAGCCGACCGACCGACTGCCACTTGCCCTGGTACAGCTTGGGCAGCTTGCGAAACACCGTGGGGCGGTTTTGCGGGTCGTCATTGGTCACCACCTCGCCGACCGGCTTGTGGTACGCGATCACCCGCGCCGGCGGTGCGTCAATGCGAAAGCGGATCGGCTTGCCGTTGACCTTGACCGAGTCGCCAAACTGGATGCGCTGACCGATGTGTGCCGGCTCGTTGTTGACCGAGATCCGGCCCTCCATGATGAGCTGCTCCATCTCGAGCCGCGAGCCCATGCCGGACTGGGCCAGCACCTTGTGCAGTTTCGGCGTGTCGGCCTGGGGCGACAGCACGCGCTTCGGGGGCGGCAGTTCGGCCACGGCCTCGTCGGCGTCGAAGCGGCCAGACACCACGTCCTCAAACCGGATCACCTCGCCGCGAGGGGCCCGGGCGGCCGTGCGCCGGGTCGCATTGCCGTCGGCATCGTCACCGTCGGAATCATCATCGTCGTCGTCGAAATCGTCGTTGTCGACGTCATCGTCTGAATCCATGTCCTGCTCGTCAGCGGCCCGACCGGAGTCCGGCCGAGGCTGTTGAAGACCGGCCGCCGTGGCTTCAGTGGTTGCTTCATTATTGATAGCAATAGATGACCCATTGGTGCGGACAACAGGCTCTTTTAGCTCCAAATCCGGGGTTTCATCAGGTTTTGGGGCGGTGGGCGTCTGGTGGTTCATGGTGCGGTACCCGCTGCGGGCGATTGGGCTACTGAGGGGGCGGGTTCTGAATCCGCGTGCAGCGCGGCCTGTGCGTCATTGGAGGCTTCCGCCGCCACGCCAGATGGCGCTTGCGCGGACACCGGCACGGGTAAAACGACGGGCTCATCGGCGGTGGCGTCGGCCGCCACATCGGCATCCATCGGCAGCGTGGGTTGCGAGCCCTCGCCGGCGCCGCCATTCACCGCATCCAGCAGGTTCGCCGCCACGGCTCCGGAGTCGAGCACGGGTAGCTGATCCAGCGATTCGATACCCAGATCGTCCAGAAACTGGCGGGTGGTGGCAAACAGCGCAGGCCGGCCGGCGGTCTCGCGGTGGCCGATCACCTCGACCCAGCCACGGTCTTCCAGCTGCTTCAAGATCAGTGAGTTGATGGTGACTCCGCGGATATCTTCCATGTCACCGCGTGTCACCGGCTGGCGGTAGGCAATGATGGTCAGCGTCTCGAGCGTGGCACGGGTGTACCTGGGTGGCTTTTCGGGGTGAAGCCGGTCCAGGTATTCGCGCAATTCAGGCCGGCTCTGGAAGCGCCAACCCGACGCCACCTGCACCAGTTCGACGCCGCGCTGGGTCCAGTCGGCCTGCAGGTCTTGCAGCAGGGCCTTGATGGTGTCGGCGCCCAGTTCGTCGTTGAACAGCACGCGCAGCTCGCGCACCGGCAAGGGCTGGGACGAGCAGATCAAGGCAGTTTCCAGAATGCGCTTTGCATCCACGGTATTCATGATGTTCCGGTTCCGGGAAAAGGTGCACCGGGGTGCACGAATCAGGGGCGGCTCAATTCGGGGCGTTGCAGGCAACTGACAGGTTGCGCAACCAGCCTGGGGCAGTGGTGCCGGGCTTCAGACGGCTGCTGGGCAGCCTGTCACGTATTTGAGCCATTGTAGCGCAGGCCCCAAGCCTGCAAAGCCTGATTCAGGTCATCTGGCAGAGGGGCCTGAAAAGCCAGCGGTTCCCCGGTGATCGGATGGCTGAAGCCCAGTTGGTCGGCATGCAGCGCCTGGCGGACCAGCCCGGCCGCAGGCGCGCCGCCATACAGTTCGTCGGCCACCAGTGGATGGCCAATCGACGCCATGTGAACCCGGATCTGGTGCGTGCGGCCGGTCTGGAGGGTTGCGCGTACCCAGCAGCCAAGCTCGCAATTTTGTAGCAACTCAAGACCGGTGGATGCGGACTTTCCCGGGTTTTGATCCAGATTGACGACCGCCATGCGCAAACGGTTGCGGGGGTCGCGACCAATCGGAGCCTCCACGTGGCGATGGGCCGCGCCCATCCACGGCCGATGCGCCAACGCCAGGTACTTCCGGCTGACCTCGCGCGCCGCGATCATGCGCACCAGGGCGTCCATGGCCGCGCGCGTGCGGGCGACCACCATCAGCCCGCTGGTGTCCTTGTCCAACCGGTGCACGATGCCCGCACGCGGCAGCATCACGGCTTGCGGGTCGCGCGCCAGCAGGCCATTCAGCAGCGTGCCGCTCCAGTTGCCCGGTGCCGGATGAACCACCAATCCGGCTGGCTTGTGCAGCACCAGCAGGTGCGCATCTTCAAACACCACATTCAGCGCCATCGGCTCCGGCCGGAAAGCCTGGCTCTGCGGTGTCGGCCGCAGCTCGATGGCGCCGCTGTCACCAGCCTTGACCCGGGCTGAAGGCTTTCGGACCACACTGCCGTTGAGCGTCACCATGCCGCCCTCAATCAGCTGCTGCAGGTAACTGCGCGAAAACTCATGCACCGCCAGCGCCAGCGTGCGGTCCAGACGATCGCCATGCGACATTTCGCCCACCGCGAAGCTGCGCGACTCGGCGGGCAGCATGGCCTCACTGGCCTCGTCCGCCCCCTCGGCAAAGACCTCTTCGCCGGGGTCGGCCGATATAATCGCTGTGGCTTGTTTCAAGAAGGTTACCCGTGATGCTTCGCTCCAAATTATCCGCCGTCTCTGCCATCGTGCTGGCCGGCGCTGCGGTTTTGCTCGCGGGTTGTTCATCAACGCCCACCGATGTGACCGCGGGCTGGAGCCCCAACAAGATTTACGCTGAAGCCAAGGACGAGCTCAATTCCGGCGCCTATGACAAGGCGATTCCGCTGTTTGAAAAGCTTGAAGGCCGCGCGGCCGGCACGCCGCTGGCCCAGCAGGCCCAACTGGAAAAAGCCTACGCCCACTACAAGGCCAACGAGCAGGCGCAGGCCGTTGCCACGCTGGACCGTTTCATGCGGCTGCACCCGGCCAGCCCGGCCATTGACTACGCGCTGTACCTCAAGGGAATCGTGAACTTCAACGACAACCTCGGGTTGTTCTCCTTCATCTCGCGGCAGGATCTGTCCGAGCGCGACCAGAAAGCGGCCAAGGAGTCGTTTGAATCGTTCAAGGAGCTGGTGGCACGCTTTCCGGATTCACGCTACACGCCGGACGCACGGGCCCGCATGACGTACATCGTCAATTCTCTCGCCCAGTACGAAGTGCATGTGGCGCGCTACTACTACAGCCGTGGCGCCTACGTGGCGGCCATCAACCGCGCTCAAACTGCCTTGGCCGACTACCGCAACGTGCCGGCGCTGGAAGAGGCTTTGTTCATCATGGTGCAGTCGTATGACGCACTGGGCCTGAAGCAGTTGCGCGACGATGCGCGCCGCGTGATGGAAACCAACTACCCGAAGAGCGACTACCTGACCAAAGGGTTCAGGCCCAACTCGGATCCGTGGTGGAAGATTTGGTGAGCGCCGCCAGCGCGTCAGTCAGTTCCTCTATTGACTGCAGCTGACGCATCGGCGGCAGCGCCGCCATCAGTCGCCGGCCATAGCCCATGGTGGCCAACCGCGTATCGCAAACCACCAGGACACCGTGGTCAGACTCACGCCGAATCAACCGGCCCGCGCCCTGCTTGAGCGCCACTGCCGCCTCTGGCACGAAATACTCGTTGAACGGGCTGCGGCCCTCACTTTCGAGCCGCTTGGCACGCGCCTCCACCAGCGGGTCGTTGGGCGGCGGAAACGGCAGCTTGTCGATGATCACCAGCTGCAGCGCGTCACCCGGCACGTCAAAACCCTCCCAGAACGTGGCGGAGGCCACCAGAACACACCCCCGTTCCCCGCCGGTGGCGCCCATGCGAAACCGCTCCATCAACCGGCGTTTGGGCCACTGGCCCTGCACCAGCACCTCGGGATCACTGACTTCTGCCATTTCGACCTGCATGACCTCGCCAATCGCCTTGAGCGCGCGCAGCGTGGTGGTCAGCACCAGCGTGCGCCCGCCCAGTTGACGCGCGGCCTGAATCGCCAGCCGTGCCACCGCGCCGCTGTGCAGCGGGTCGGCGGGTTTGGGCAGAGAACGGGGCACGTACACGGCCGCCTGCTGCCGGTAGTCAAACGGGCTGCCCACCTTGAGCGTGCGCGCAGCCTGCAAGCCACACGGCTCGGTGAACCAGCTCAGGCGCTCGTCGTCGCCCAGCGTGGCGGATGTGAACACCCATGCGCGCGACACGTCCGCGCTTTGTCCGCCGCTCTTGAGCAGGCGCGTCTGGACGGCCTCGGCAATGTCCAGCGGCGACTCGACCAGGCGCAACTGGGAGCCGACGTCCACCCAGCGAACCGAGCCGTCTGCACAGGGTTGGCCAAACCGGGTGGCGCGCCCGGCCAGCTCCTGCGCACGTTCATGCAGGCGCACGAAGTCCGGCGCGATCTCGCTCACCGTATCGAGTGCCGCCATCGTTTCGTCGCACGCCTGCTGCACACCCAGCGCGGCGTCCAGCCACGCACCCGTTGAAACCCCGTCAGGCGCTTCTGTCGTCCAGCGCAGCTTGGTGCCGGGATAGGTCTTGCCAACCACCAGGCGCAAATCACGCGCCGCCCGATCAAGCCGCGCCACCACCTGCTGCCAGTCCACCAGCCCGCGGGCCAAGTGGAGGCCGGCGGCCAGCGTGTCGCGCGCCAGGTCGAGCAGCTGCCCGGTCGTGAGCTGCGCGCCCAAAAACTGAACCCCAATCTCGTTGAGCTGGTGGGCTTCATCAAAAATCGCGACGCGCACCGTCGGCAACAGCTCAGCCATGCCCGATTCGCGCACGGCCAGGTCTGCAAAAAAAAGGTGGTGGTTGATCACCACCACGTCGGCCGCCAGCGCATCGCGCCGTGCCTGATTGACATGGCAGGCCCGGAACTTCGGGCATTCCGACCCCAGACAGTTCTCGCGGGTGGATGTGACCAGCGGGATGACAGGAGAGCGCTCATCCAACCCGGGCAGTTCGGCCAGATCACCCGTTCGGGTGAATTGCGCCCATTCTTCGAGCTTGGCCAGCGTCCGCACAGAGGTGCGGTCGGGCAAGCTGGCGTCATGTCGCGCGATATCCAGTCGATGCAGGCACAGGTAGCTGCCCCGGCCTTTGAGCAGCGCGGTACGTACCTGGACGCCCAGCGCCTCGATCAGGCGCGGGAGGTCACGGCCAAACAACTGGTCCTGCAACGCCTTGGTCGCGGTGGACAACAGCACCCTCTCGCCAGCCAGCAACGCCGGCACAAGATAGGCGAAGGTCTTGCCCACCCCCGTGCCGGCCTCGACCACCAGCACGCCGCCCTCGTCGATCACGCGCGCTACCGCAAGCGCCATGTCGGTTTGTCCTTCGCGCGGTCGGAATCTGTCGGCAGCGCGCGACAGCGCGCCCTCAGGCGCGAACGCTTCGCGAACGCTCTCCTCTAGATCCATCACGCGGGTTCTTTGGGGTCCAGAGCCAGCTCAAGACGGAAAATCTGGTCGCGCAACGCCAGGCGCCGCTTCTTGAGGCGGCGAATCATGAGTTCGTCCAGAGGCGCTTCGTGCGCAAGCCGATCAATCAGCGCGTCGAGATCGGCGTGCTCAATGCGCAGCTCAATCAGGCGCCGCTCGGGTGAGTGCAGGTTGAATTCCAAGAAAACATTCTCCGCCAGTAAAGCCAGCGGCTGGGTTCGTTCGATAATACGTCCTTCGTGCCACTTTTTCGAGCGCGCAACCTGACGAACACACCATGGCGACCAAAGGCTACCGAATTACCGCGTCGACGGGCATCCACAAAGGCGACCGTGAGTACCAACAGGATCAGGTCGCCTTGATCAGCCACCCGCGCGCCAATGGCTGCCTGATGGGCGTTGTCGCGGACGGCATGGGCGGACGCAGTGGTGGGCGCAAGGCCTCCGACCAGGTGCTGCTGACGGTCAAACAGCTCTTTGAACGCTATTCGCCGGACACCGATGATGCGCCGTCGATGCTGAAGCAGATGGTGCAGGAGGCGCATATCGTGATCAAGCTCACGGCCATCTCGGCCGAACAGGAGCCCCACAGCACCATTTCGGCCTTCCTCATCAATCCGGCGGGTGATTGCCACTGGATTCATGCCGGCGACTCGCGCATCTACCATTTTCATGGTGACAAGCTGGTCAAGCGCACGATGGATCATTCGTACGTGCAGACGCTGGTGGATCTCGGAGAAATTACCGAAGACGAAGCCAATGTGCACCCGCAATCCAACGTGCTGATGGGTTGTCTGGGTACCGAAGCCGACCCGCCCATGGATGTGCACTTCATCCCCAAACTGCGGCCTGACGATGTGCTGGTCGCCTGCAGTGACGGTGTCTGGCACTATTTCAGCCCCGCTGAAATGGGCTCTGTGCTGTCGGCGCTCACGCCGCGCGAGGCGACTGAATTCCTGATCGACAAAGCCCGGTCACGGGCTCGAGGCGGCGGTGACAACCTGTCGCTCGTGATCGTCAAACTGGAGCCGCTGACAGCCTGAACAGCGCAGGCCCGTATGGCTCAGGGGCTGCGGGCAGTGGGTTGGCCAATGGCTTCTTGCGCTCGGCGAGCCGCTTGTCGCGCAGCGCTTTGCGCTCGGCTGCGGCCTTCTGCTTCCTGTCGTAGCGCTGCTGATCGCCTGCAGCCTCATTCGCCCGCTGTTGCCGCTGGCGAGCCTTGTTGTCAGCGTTCTTCTGCTTGTCTACCAAGGAGCTGTCCAGCCGCGCTGACGGCTCGCTGCGAACTGTTGGGCTCTGGTCAACCAGGCGCCCGACGCCCTGGTCTCGAACATCCAGGGTTTCCTGACGGCGCTCCCGTTGCGCTTGCGGCGGCCGGGGTTGGTCAGAGCCCGATTTGTCCTCGATGCGCCGGATCTGGTCAGCACCGGCGCGCTTGCGGTCGGCCTCGGCCAGGGAAAGCTCCTGGCGCCGGAGATCTGCCAGCGTCTCGCGTCGGCGTACGCGGGCTTCATCGATGCAATCGTTGACCGCAAACTTCTGGTAACAAGCGGCCTCCTCCCGGGCGAAGCGGGTCTGAGCCTGCGCGCGGTCTGCCTGAATGCGGGCACGTTCGTCCTTGGGCGACAAGCTGCCGCCCGCGGCAACCGACTGAGCCGAAGCCACGACGGGGATCAGCAACAGTGCGAGGACCAGCAGTTTGAAAGTCATGTCAGTCGCGTATCAACGTCGCGTCGCTCCAGGGCCAGAAACTCCAAGGACTGCATTTCGCTCAAACGAGACACGGTACGCGGGAACTCGTGTGCGAGCGGTCCTTCCGTGTAGAGCGCTTCAGGCGGCACCTCTGCCGACATGATGAGTTTGACACGGCGGTCATACAGGACGTCAATCAGCCAGGTGAACCGCCGGGCCTCCGATGCCATCCGCACGGGCATGTGCGGCACGTTGCTCAGCAGCACCGTGTGAAACTGCGTCGCAATCTCCAGGTAGTCGTTCTGCGAGCGCGGACCGCCACAAAGTGTCTTGAAATCAAACCACACCACTCCGCCGGCCTTGCGGCGAGCCCTGATCTCACGCGCTTCGATGTGCAGAACCGGGTCTTCGTCGTGCGCTTCGGCCAGCCGGTTGAAGGCGTCGGTCATTTCCGCGTCGGCAACAGCGCCCAGCGGTGAGTGGTAAAGCTTCACCTGTTCGAGGGTCCGGCGCCGATAGTCGGTGCCGTTGTCCACGCTGATGACTTCAAGTTTCGCATTGAGCAGGGCAATCGCCGGCAGGATGCGGTCCCGGTGTAATCCACCCGGGTACAGGTCGTCAGGCCGGAAATTGGAGGTGGTGACGAAGCCCACCCCGTTTTCGAACAAGGCATTGAGCAGGCGATGCAGGATCATCGCGTCGGTGATGTCCGACACGTGGAACTCATCAAAGCAGATGAGCTTGTAGCGCACCGAGATGCGTCGCCCCAGTTCATCCAGCGGATTGACGGTGCCCTGCAAATCCGCCAGCTCGCGATGAACCTCGCGCATGAACTCATGAAAATGCAGACGCGTCTTGCGCCTCAGAGGCACCGCGTTGTAGAAGATATCCATCAGGAAGCTCTTGCCGCGTCCTACCCCGCCGTGCATGTAGACGCCACGCGGAATATCCAGCCGGTTGATGAACTTCTTCAGGGCATTCGAGCGCTTTTCCTTGTACAAGGCCCACTCGGTCGCGCAGCGCTCCAGCGCATCAACAGCGCGCAACTGGGCCGGGTCACTGGTGTAACCCCGTTGTCTCAGCTCTGCCTCGTAGGCCTCGCGTACCGACATCGACGCCGATTCGCCTGGCAACTCAGAAGTTCAGCGTACGCTTGTCTACCGCCAGCGCCGCCTCCTTGGTCGCCTCGGACAGCGAAGGGTGCGCGTGACAGATCCGGGCGATGTCCTCGCTGCTGGCGCGAAACTCCATCGCCACCACGGCCTCGGCAATCAATTCGCTGGCCATTGGTCCGACGATATGAACACCGAGGATTTCATCGGTCGCTGCATCGGCCAGAAATTTCACCATGCCGGTGGTGTCACCCAGCGCGCGGGCCCGTCCGTTGGCCAGGAACGGGAAAGTACCCGCCTTGTACTTGACGCCCGCCGCCTTGAGTTGTTGTTCGGTTTGTCCCACCCACGCAATCTCGGGGCTGGTGTAAATCACCCACGGAATGGTGTTGAAGTTCACATGACCATGCTGGCCGGCAATGCGCTCGGCGACGGCCACGCCTTCTTCTTCGGCCTTGTGCGCGAGCATCGGACCGCGAACGACATCACCCACCGCCCACACATTGGGCAGATTTGACTTGCAATTCGCGTCCACCACAATCGCGCCGCGCTCATCCAGCTTCAAGCCGACAGCCTCCGCATTCAGCCCGATCGTGTTGGGCACCCGGCCAATGGAAACGATCAGCTTGTCCACTTCCAGCGCCTGGGCCTCTCCCTTGGCATTGGCATACGCCACGGAGACGCCCTTCTTGCCGGCCTTGATCTCACCCACCGTCACGCCGAGCTCAATCTTCAGACCTTGTTTGATGAACGCTTTGTACGCTTCCTTGGCTATCTGTTCATCCACCGCACCCAGGAACGTCGGCAGCGCCTCCAAAACGGTCACTTCCGAGCCGAGTCGCCGCCAGACCGAACCCATTTCCAGCCCGATGACGCCTGAACCGATCAGCCCCAGTTTCTTCGGCACCGCGCCGATGCGCAAAGCGCCGTCGTTGGAGAGGATGCTCTCCTCGTCGAAAGGCGCACCGGGCAAGGCCCGCGCGTTGGACCCGGTGGCGATGATGATGTGCTTGCCAACAATGGCCTCTTCCTGCAAGCCCGCAACCTTGATCTCATAGCTGCCCTCGTCGCCCTTCACAAACGAGCCGCGGCCATGGAAAAACGAGACCTTGTTCTTCTTGAACAGGTAGAGGATGCCGTCGTTGTTTTGCTTGACCACGGCGTCTTTTCGGCCGAGCATTTTTGCCAGATCAAGGCTCAGACCTTTCACCCCGATGCCGTGATCGGCGAAGTGATGGCTGGCATGGTCAAAGTGCTCGGATGACTGCAGCAGCGCCTTGGATGGGATGCAGCCGATGTTGGTACAGGTGCCGCCGGGTGCCGGTCCGCCCTTGTCGTTCTTCCACTCGTCAATACAAGCGGTACTAAAGCCCAGCTGGGCTGCCCGGATAGCGGCTATGTAGCCCCCAGGACCGCCACCAATGACGATCACGTCGAACCGTTTGGACATCGTTTTCTCCTCAGATGTCAAACAGAAGGCGGGCCGGGTCTTCCAGCGCTTCCTTCATCGCCACCAGCCCGAGCACGGCTTCGCGGCCGTCAATGATGCGGTGGTCGTAGGACATCGCGAGGTAGTTCATGGGGCGGATGACGATCTGGCCGTTTTCCACCACCGCGCGGTCCTTGGTCGCGTGCACGCCAAGAATGGCCGACTGGGGCGGGTTGATGATGGGCGTGGACAGCATCGAGCCAAACACGCCGCCGTTGGAGATCGAGAACGTGCCGCCAGTCATATCCTCGAGGCCCAGCTTGCCGTCGCGCGCCTTGATACCGTATTCGCTGATTTTTTTCTCGATATCAGCAAAGCTCATCTGGTCGGCGTTGCGCAGGATCGGCACCACCAGCCCGCGCGGCGAGCCGACTGCAATGCCAATGTCAAAGTAGCCGTGGTAAACGATGTCGTTGCCATCCACCGACGCGTTGATCACCGGATACTTCTTGAGCGCGTGCACCGCTG
>JANOBJ010000341.1:0-4470 GCA_031411575.1 Betaproteobacteria bacterium
GAAATTGATGCCGGTGGGCGCCGAGCCAAACGCCTTGAACATCTACGTCCACAGCGGGCTGATCGGCACGCGAATCTTGAAACCCTTCAGGTCCTCGGCGGTGTTGATCGGCTTGGTGGAGGTGGTGATGTTGCGGAAGCCGTTGTCCAGAATCTTGTCGAAGGTGTGCAGGTTGACCTTGGCAATCGCCGCGCGGATGAAGGCACCCAGCTCGCCGTCCATCGCGGCCCACACCGTCTGGTAGTCCTTGAAGGCGAAGGCCAGGCCATTGATGCCGGCCAGCGGCACCAGCGTCTGCAAGATCAGGCCCGACAGCGGAAAGATGTCGATGGCGCCCGAACGCACCTGCGACAGCATGTCGGTGTCGCCGCCCAGCTGGTTGTTGGGGAAGATCGAGATGTCGACCTTGCCGCCGGTCTCCTGCTTGATGGCGTCCACCGCCTCGCGCGCCCGGATGTTGGACGGGTGCGTAATGGGAATGTTGTTGGCCCATTTCAGGGCGATGGTGCCCGACTGCGCGAAGGCGGGTTGGCCCACCACGGCGGCGGCAGATACGCCGGCAACGAAGGTGCGACGGCTGATGGCTGGCGTCAAACGACTCATGCTTGTCTCCTGTTTCTGGCTTATGGTCCAGTGAAAACGATGATAGCGTATGCCTCTGCTACACCGTGGAGGCGGCGTGAAGGGCGCGTGAAGGGTCGGCGAAAAGCGCTTACCATTTCAACGCACCCCCGGTCCTTCGACCTTCACCCCTCACCCCTCACCCTTCACGCTTCACGCTTCACGCTTCGACCTTCACCCTTCGACCTGGCAACCACAACGAGATGACCTGCATGACACCTGCCCGACTGCTTGATCTCTACCGGCTCATGAGCCGCATCCGACAGTTTGAAAACGCCGCCGAGATCGCCAGCCAGGGCGGGGTGGCGGCATGGGGGCTGGCGGCTTCCGCCAAGCCGGCGCTGGTGCGCGGGCCGCTGCACCTGTCCACCGGCCAGGAGGCCGTGGCTGCGGGCGTGTGCCACAACCTGCGCAGGGAAGACCTGCTGACCTCCACCCACCGCGGCCACGGCCACACGCTGGCCAAGGGCGCCAACACCACCCAGATGATGTGCGAGCTGTTTGGCCGCGCCACGGGCACCAACAAAGGCAAGGGCGGCTCGATGCACATCGCCGATTTTTCGGTGGGCATGCTGGGCGCCAACGGCGTGGTGGCGGCCGGCATCCCGATTGCCACTGGCGCCGCGCACGCGCTGAAGATCCGCAAGTTGCCGCACATCGTGGCCTGCTTTTTTGGCGATGGCGCGATCAACCGCGGGCCGTTTCTGGAAGGGCTCAACTGGGCGCAGGTGTACCAGCTGCCGGTGCTGTTCATCTGCGAGGACAACCGGATTTCCGCCACCACGCCGACGTCGCATATGACCGCGGGAGAGGGCGCCTCGGTCCGCGCGCAGGCCATGGGCATTGCCGCCCTGCAGGTGGATGGCAATGATGTCGAGGCGGTGGACACGGCCGCCCAACAGCTGGTGGCCGAGGTGCGCGCCGGTGGCGGCCCGCGCCTGCTGCACGCCGTGACCTACCGGTTCAAGGGCCATGTGTCGGTCGACCCCGGCACCTACCGAGATCCGGCAGAAGTACAAGCAGCGTTGCTGAAAGACCCGCTGCTGGTTGCCAAAGCCAGGCTCGCGGCGATGGGCTGCCCCGCCGACGAACTGGCCGCCATCGACGCACAGGTCAGCGCCGAGATTGACGAAGCCCTGCGCGTGGCCGAGGCCGCACCCTGGCCGCAGACCAGTGATGCCTACCAGGACATCATGACCACGGGCGCGGGGGTGTGGCAATGAGCGCCGTGATGACCACCACCATGACCTACGCCGAAGCCGCCTGCCTGGCGCTGCGCGAGGCGATGCAGGCCGATGCCACCGTGGTGGCGCTCGGCGAAGACCTCGGGCGCGGCGGCGTGTTTGGCCAGTACCGGGGCCTGGCACAAGAGTTTGGCCCCGAGCGCGTGATCGACACCCCGATCTCCGAGGCCAACATCATGGGCTGCGCGGTCGGCATGGCGCTGTCGGGCGTGCGCCCGGTGGTCGAGATGCGGGTGATCGACTTTGCGCTGTGCGCGATCGACGAGATCGTGAACCAGGCCGCCAAGAACCGCTTCATGTTTGGCGGCCAGGGCCGCGTGCCACTGGTGGCGCGCCTGCCGATCGGCATCTGGTCGGCCTCGGCCGCACAGCACTCGCAGTCGCTCGAAGCCTGGTTCGCGCACATTCCCGGGCTGGTGGTGGTGACGCCCGGCACCCCGGCCGACAACTACGGCCTGCTGAAATCGGCCATGGCCTGCGGTGATCCGGTAATCTACCTGGAGCACAAGGAGCTGTGGGGCCTGCAGGGCGCGGTCGATACCGCTCAGGCCGTGCCGCTGGGCCAGGGCCGCAAGCTGGCCGACGGCCATGACCTGACCATCGTCACCTGGTCGCGCGGCGTCGGCGTGTGCCAGCAGGCCCTCGACAGCGGTGCGTTTGGCGCGGTCAGTCCCGACATCATCGACCTGCGCACGCTCTGGCCGTGGGATCGTGCCATGGTGTTCGAGTCGGCCGCGCGCACCGGTCGCCTGCTGGTGGCGCACGAGGCGGTGCAGGTGGCCGGCTTTGGCGCGGAGATTGCCGCCAGCGCGGCCGAGCACACCGGCTGCAAGGTGAGCCGGCTGGGCGCGCCGCGCATCCCGGTGGGTTACGCGCAGGTGTTGGAGAACGAATCACGCCTGTCGGTCGAGAAACTCGTCGCCGCCAGCCTGGCGCTGCTGAAAAAATGACCGCCCGTCCCTGCGCCATCGTCACCGGCAGCGCCAGCGGCATCGGCGCGGCCACCGTGCGCGAGCTGGCCGCGCAGGGCTACGACACGGTGGGCATCGACGTGAACCTGCCCGGCGCGCTGGCCACCGCCGCGCAGGCGACGGGGCTGGCGGGCCGGCACCACGCGCTGCTGGCCGACGTGGCGGACGAGCCCCAGCTGGTCGCGGCCATGGCCAGCGCCGTGGCCTGGCTGGGCGGGCTGGACGCGCTGGCCACCTGCGCCGGGGTGGCGGAAACCACGGCTTTCATGCGACTGGACGCGCAGACCTTTCGCCGCGTGCATGACGTGAATGTCATTGGCACGTTTGTGGCCATGCGCGAGGCGGCCACGCACATGGCAGCCGGTGGGCGCATCTGCGCGGTGGCCAGCGTGGCCGGCCTGCGCGGCGGCGGCCTGATGGGCACGGCCGCCTACGCATCCAGCAAGGGCGCGGTGCTGGCGCTGACCAAGAACGCTGCGCGCGCCCTGGGCGAAAAGGGCATCCGCGTGAACGCCATCGCGCCCGGCGCCACCTTGACGCCGATGATCGCCGAGGCCTGGGCTGACGACGCGCGGCGCCAGCAGGTGGAAAGCCTGTCGGTGCAAAAACGCACCGCGCGACCCGAGGAGATTGCCGCCAACATCGTCTATTTGCTGTCGCCGCAGGCGTCGTACGTGACGGGCGCGACGCTGGTGGTCGATGGCGGGCTGGTGATGTACTGAACGCGCTGTCGGTCATCCGGTTCGGTAGCGAACAAAGCCTGTCGCCAGCCCGTCGCACCTTCGCAATCTCTGTCGATTGCTATTTGTTCGATAGCGTACATAGTAGAGGTGGCGTGACTTCCCCGAGGTGTCGACGCGTACACTCGCGCCACGTCGGTGCGGATTTTTCCGTGCCGAGATCATCGACGGGATGTTGTGTGACTTTTTCTCTTAACGGCCTGGTGGCTCAGCTGTCGCCGGCCGATCAAGCCATGCTGTTGAAGCGCTCGCACGCTGCCGAGCTGAAGGCGGGCCAGATTCTGTCGCATCCGGAATCCGACGATCAGCACGTGTACTTCCTCACCAGTGCCAGTGTCGCGTTGGTGGTGCTGAACGGCCACCGCACCGGGCTGGCCGTGGGGCTGGCCGGCCATGAGGGGGCGGTGGGCCTGCAGTTTGCGCTGGGGCTGGGCGCGGGCAACCTGACGCTGATGGTCCAGTCCGCGGGCACGGGCTGGCGCACCGACGGGGCGGAGCTGCAGCGGCTGCTGCAGCGGCGCGCTGCGATGCTGATGACTTTTTCGCGCTACATCTGGTCGGTGGCGCAAGAGGTGGCCACGCTGGCGGCGGCATCGCAGGTGCAGGACATCAAGGCGCGGCTGGCGGGCTGGATCCTCATCAGCGGAGAGCGCAGCCGCCAACAGGATCTGGTGCTCACCCACGCGCACCTGGCCGACATGCTGGGCGTGCGGCGCGCCAGCATCACGCTGGCGGCGGTGGAGTTGAAAGAACAGGGGTTGCTGGACTACCAGCGCGGGCGCATCCAGATCCTCGACCGGCGCGGGCTGGAGGCGCTGGCCTACGGGCCGTTGTCGGCTACCTGATCAACGGCCTGGGCAGCAGCCGGTCGTATTCCTGCTTGACGACCTTGTA
>JANOBJ010000342.1:0-2734 GCA_031411575.1 Betaproteobacteria bacterium
CACGCCTGACCTCGTGGCGCAAATCTGCGGCATCAAAAAGTCTGACCTGTTCACGGCGGCCAAACTGTTTGCCACCTCTGGTGCCACGCTCAGCCTGTACTGCCAGGGACTGAACCAGTCGAGCAGCGGCACCGCGAAGAATGCGGCCCTGATCAACCTGCACCTGGCGACGGCCCAGATCGGCAAGCCCGGCGCCGGCCCGTTCTCTCTCACCGGCCAGCCCAATGCGATGGGCGGACGCGAGGTGGGCGGCCTGGCCAACCTGCTCTCGGCGCATCGCGACATGGCCAACCCTCAGCACCGCGCCGAAGTCGCCACGCTGTGGGGCGTACCCGAGGTACCTGACAAGCCGGGCAAGTCGGCGGTCGAGATGTTCCAGGCCGCGGCCGACGGTGAAATCAAGGCGCTGTGGATCGCCTGCACCAACCCCGCCCAATCGATGCCCGACCAGGCCACCGTGCGCCGAGCGCTCGAACGGGCAGAACTGGTGATCGTGCAGGAGGCGTTCTCCACCGCCTCCACCTGCGACTACGCCGACCTGCTGCTGCCCGCCACCACCTGGGGCGAAAAGGAAGGCACCGTCACCAATAGCGAGCGGCGCATCAGCCGCGTGCGCGCCGCCGTTGACGCACCGGGCCAGACGCGCCATGACTGGCAGATTGCGGTGGAATTTGCGCAGCGGCTCGAGAAAGAAATCGGAGTTGGTGCATCGCTGTTCCCCTACCCCACGCCCGAATCCATCTGGCTCGAACACCGCGAATCCACCCGCGGCCGAGACCTGGATATCACCGGCCTGTCCTATGCCATGCTGGAGCAGGCGCCCCGCCAGTGGCCGCTGAAGGAAGGCCAAGCCGAGGGCAAGACGCGGCTCTACGAAGACGGGATCTATCCCACGGCCGACGGCAAGGCCCGCTTTGCCAACGTGCGCTACCAGCCCGTCGCCGAGCCCCGCGAATCACGCTTTCCGTTCAGCCTGACCACCGGGCGCCTGCGCGACCAGTGGCACGGCATGACGCGTACCGGCACGCTGGGCCGGCTGTTTGGCCACGTGGCCGAGCCCATGATTCAGATGAACCCGCAGGACATGGCGCGCCGCCTGCTGAAAGAAGGCGAACTGGTCCACGTGACCAGCAAGCGCGGCTCAATCGTGTTGCCCGTTCAGGCCAGCCACGAGCTCGGCATGAGCCAGGCCTTCATCGCCATGCACTGGGGCGAGGAGTACCTGAGCGGCCGGAGCAGCACCGGCGAGCCGTTGGCGGGCGTCAATGCGATCACCACCTCGGCCTACTGCCCGAGTTCCAAACAACCCGAGCTCAAGCACGCGGCAGTCAAGATCTTGAAGGCTGAGTTGCCGTGGTCGGCGCTGGCCGTGGCCTGGTTGCCCGAGGGCGATGTGTGGGCGGCGCGCGAGGGCCTGAAGCGCCTGATGAAACAGTTCCAGTTTGCCTCGTGCACGCCGTTCGGGCGCGAACGCACGGGCATCGTTTTCCGCGCGGCCGCGCACGACACACCACCCGACGGGCTGCTGGCCCAGATCGAACAGCTGCTGCACTTGGATAGCGCCGATACGCTGCGCTACGCCGACAAGAAGAAAGGCCAGCGCCGTGCCGCGCGTCTGGTTCGCGTGGGTGAAGAGGCCCATCTGGAGGGTTTTCTGCTGGCGGGCGACACCAGCGCCGAGGCCTGGATCAAGACCGTGCTGCAGGACGAACTGCCCGCACAGAGCTACGGTCGCCTGCTGCTGGTGCCGGGCGCCAGGGCACCGGTGGCGGTGCAGTCGCGCGGCAAGCAGGTCTGCACCTGCTTCAACGTGACCGAATCCGCCATTCAGGCGCATCTGGCGGAAATTGGCGGCACCGACGCCGAGCGGCTGGCTTCGTTGCAGGCGGGTTTGCAGTGCGGCACCAACTGCGGCTCGTGCGTGCCCGAGCTCAAGCGGCTGGTGCGCAGCGTCTCACCGCTGACCGAAACCGCCTGAACAGCTTTTTTGGCGTCAGTTCGCGTCATTCACCATATAGCCTGCAGTCATCAAGCTTGCGGGACAATGCATGCAGATATGGGAATCAGCCAATACATTCGGGAAATCGGCCGCGGCAAGGACGGCGCGCGGTCACTCACGCGCGAACAGGCCACCGATCTGTTTGGCCAGGTGCTCGATGGCACCGTGACCGACCTGGAAATCGGCGGCTTTTGTCTGGCCATGCGCATCAAGGGCGAAACGCCCGAAGAGATGGCCGGCTTCCTCGACGCGACGCACGCGCGACTGCACAAGGTGCCGGCGTCGGGCGCCACCGTGATCGTGCTGCCCAGCTACAACGGCGCGCGCAAACTGCCGGTGCTCACTCCGCTGCTGGGCTTGCTGCTGGCACGCGAGGGCCTGCCGGTGCTGGTGCATGGCACCGCTACCGAAGATCGCCGTGTTTTTGCATCAGAAGTGCTCCACGTGCTGGGTGTACGGTCATCTTTAGCTATTGAATCCATAGTAGAAGGCGAATTGCGGTTTGCCCCTACCGAGGTGCTGTGCACCGGCCTGAAGCGCCTGCTGGACGTGCGCCGCGCGGTGGGGTTGCGCAATCCGGCGCACAGTCTGGTCAAGCTCATGAACCCGTGCGCGGGACCGAGCCTGATCGTGGGCAGCTACACCCACCCTGAGTACGCGCAATCGATGGCCGCGACCTTCGAGTTGACCCGGGCGCGCGCGCTGCTGCTGCGCGGCACCGAAGGCGAGCCGGTG
>JANOBJ010000343.1:0-15527 GCA_031411575.1 Betaproteobacteria bacterium
GTGCAGAACGCCCAGGTGCAGGGCGCTGCGCAGTTCGCCGATGCGGCGGGCGGTGGGCGCGACCTGCTGGCGCTGTCCGAGCATGCGCTGCGCGGCATCCGCGGCAAGGAGATCGCGATGATCTTCCAGGAGCCGATGACGGCGCTGAATGCGCTCTACAGCGTCGGCGACCAGATCGCCGAGGTGCTCGAGCTGCACGAAGGGTTGTCGAGGCGCGATGCGCAGCAGGCCGCGATCGAGCTGCTCGCCGACACCGGCATCCCGGAGCCGGCGCGGCGGGCGAGGGCGTTCCCGCACCAGCTGTCTGGCGGACAGCGCCAGCGCGCCATGATCGCGATGGCCCTGGCCTGCAAGCCGCGCCTGCTGCTGGCCGACGAGCCGACCACCGCGCTCGACGTGACCGTGCGCGCGCAGATCCTCGAACTGCTGGCCGAGCTGCAGCGCAAGAACGACATGGCGGTGCTGCTGATCACGCACGACCTGAACCTGGTCCGCAAGTTCGCCGACCGGATCGCCGTGATGGAAAACGGCTACCTGGTCGAGCACGGGCCGGTAGCCGAGGTGTTTGCCCGCCCCCAGCACGCCTACACCCGCAAGCTGATCGACAGTCGGCCCGCGCGCGATGTGCAGGAGGTAACTCGCCAGCCCGGCACGGCCCCGGTATTGCAAGCTGACCAGTTGCGCGTCGTTTACCCCACGCCCATTCCGGGTATTCGCGGGTGGTTCAAAAAGGGCGAGTTTGTGGCCGTTCAGGGCGCCGATTTGCAGGTATTGCCAGGCAGAACGCTGGGGGTGGTGGGCGAATCAGGCTCCGGCAAGTCCACGCTGGCGCTGGCCGCGCTCAATCTCCTGCCCAGCGGTGGCCAGCTGCGGGTGGCCGGACAGGCCTGGGTGCCGGGCGCGCAGGCGGCACCCAACCGGGCGCTACGGCGCGTCGTCCAGGTGGTGTTTCAGGACCCTTTTTCGTCGCTTTCACCGCGCATGACGGTGGAGGAAATCGTCGGCGAAGGCCTGCTGGTGCACGAAAGCGGCCTGCCGCTGCCCGAGCGCCGGTGGCGGGTGGAGCAGGCGCTGGCCGACGTGGGATTGAGCGAAACCCAGTTTCCAGGGCTGCTGCAGCGCTACCCGCATGAATTTTCGGGCGGTCAGCGCCAGCGGCTGGCCATCGCCCGGGCATTGATCGTCCAGCCGCAGCTGCTGGTGCTGGATGAGCCCACCAGCGCGTTGGACGTGACCATCCAGAAGCAGGTGTTGCAGCTGTTGCAGCGGTTGCAGCGCGAAAAAGACCTGAGTTATCTGCTGATCACCCACGATGTGGACGTGATCCGGGCCATGGCGCACGACGTGGTGGTCATGAAAGACGGCCATATCGTCGAATCGGGGCCGGTCGCGCAGGTGATGGACGCCCCGCAGGACCCCTATACCCGCCGGCTGGTGGCAGCCGCCCAGTAAAGGCCGGTTCTGACGCTTTGCAAAGGGCGTTCCTAGCGGTTACAATAGCGGCTTCACGACCAAACGGGCGGGTACTCACCGCCCGTTTTTTTTGGTCGATTGGTTTTGGATTTCGTGACCGGGATCGCAGCTCCGTTCCGCGCAAGTTCTGGGGTGGCAGCGGGCCTCCTGGCCAAGGTGGAGCGCATCCGTGGCAATGCAGCAGATTGTGGAACAAACCGTGTCGGGCCTGGGCTACGACCTGGTGGAGATAGACCGCTCTGCCGGCGGTTTGCTGCGGATCACGATCGACCTGCCCTGGGTACCCGGGCAGGCCCCTCTGGTGACGGTGGAAGACTGCGAAAAGGTGACGCGCCAGTTGCAGTTTGCGCTGGAGGTCGATGGCGTCGAGTACCGCCGGCTGGAAGTGTCGTCGCCCGGCATTGACCGTCCGTTGAAGCGGGAGCAGGATTTCGAGCGGTTTGCGGGTGAGGTGGTCGATATCACCTTGAAAGCGCCGATGGGCGCAGCGGCGGGCGGCATGGTCAGCGCCACACGCAAGAAGTTTCGCGGCACGCTGGAAAAGGCCGAAGGCGGCTGGCAGATCGTCTGGAGCGATGAGCCGGCTGTCAAGCCGGGCCAGAAGGTCAGCAAGAAGAGAGCGCCTGCGGCCGTGCAGGCATTGGGTTTCAGGCTGGACGAGCTGCGCGAGGCGCGGCTTGCGCCGATTGTGGATTTCAAGGGGCGCAAGCCCAAAACCGCCGGCCTGGCGGAATGATGACAGGAGAGTCGTGACATGAATCGCGAAATGTTGATGCTGGTGGACGCGATCTCGCGTGAGAAGAACGTCGAACGCGACGTGGTGTTCGGGGCTGTCGAGGCCGCCCTGGCGCAGGCCACAAAAAAGCTGTACCCCGGCGACGTGGATATCCGCGTGGCGGTTGACCGCGACAGCGGCAACTACGAAACCTTCCGTCGTTGGCACGTCGTTCCCGACGAGGCCGGCCTGCAGCTGCCCGACCAGGAAATCCTGCTGTTCGAAGCCAAGGAAGAAATGGCCGACATCGAGGTGGACGAGTACATCGAAGAAGCGGTGGACTCGGTGCCGATTGGCCGCATTGGTGCAATGGCCGCCAAGCAGGTGATCCTGCAGAAAATCCGCGATGCCGAGCGCGAGATGCTGCTCAACGACTTCATGTCGCGTGGCGACAAGATCTTCGTGGGCACCGTCAAGCGCATGGACAAGGGCGACATCATTGTCGAGTCCGGCCGGGTTGAAGGCCGGCTGCGACGCACCGAGATGATCCCCAAGGAAAACCTGCGCACCGGCGACCGCGTGCGCGCCATGATCATGGAAGTCGACCTCACGTTGCGGGGCGCGCCGATCATCCTGTCGCGCTCGGCGCCCGAGTTCATGATCGAGCTGTTTCGCCAGGAAGTGCCCGAGATTGAGCAGGGCCTGCTCGAGATCAAATCCTGCGCCCGTGACCCCGGCTCGCGCGCCAAGATCGCCGTGCTGTCGCACGACAAGCGCGTGGACCCGATCGGCACCTGCGTGGGCGTGCGTGGCACGCGCGTGAACGGCGTCACCAACGAGCTGGCCGGCGAGCGAGTCGATATCGTGCTGTGGAGCGAAGACCCGGCGCAGTTTGTGATCGGCGCGCTGGCGCCGGCGAACGTGTCGTCCATCGTGGTGGACGAAGAGCGGCACGCCATGGACGTGGTGGTGGACGAAGAAAACCTGGCCATCGCGATTGGCCGTGGCGGCCAGAACGTGCGCCTGGCGTCCGACCTGACAGGCTGGAAAATCAACATCATGGACGCGGCCGAGTCGGCCCAGAAACAGGCTGAAGAGACCGACAGCATCCGCAAGCTGTTCATGGAGAAGCTCGATGTCGACCAGGAAATCGCCGACATCCTGTTCGCCGAAGGCTTCACCAGTCTCGAAGAAGTGGCCTATGTGCCGCTGCAGGAAATGCTGGAGATCGAAAGCTTTGACGAAGACACCGTCAATGAACTGCGGTCGCGCGCCAAGGATGCGCTGCTGACCATGGAAATCGCCCGTGAAGAAAGCGTTGACGAGGTCTCGCAGGACCTGCGCGATCTGGAAGGCCTCAATCTCGAACTGATCGGCAAGCTGGCTGAGGGCGGCGTGCACACGCGCGACGACCTGGCTGACCTGGCCGTGGACGAGCTCACCGATATCACCGGCCAGTCTGAGGATGAAGCCAAGTCATTGATCATGAAGGCTCGCGAACATTGGTTCGCGGGTCAAGAGTAATGGTCATGGAGGCACGAACCGAATATGTCCAGTACCACCGTAGCCGAGTTTGCAAGCGAACTCAAGAAATCCACCGACACGCTGCTTGAGCAGCTCAAGGCAGCGGGTGTGGCCAAGTCGGCCGCGTCCGACGCCTTGTCCGAATCCGACAAGCACAAGCTGCTCGGGTACCTGCAGGCGAGCCACGGCACCGCCAGTGGCGAACGCAAGAAGATCACCCTGGTGAAGAAATCCACCAGCGAGATCAAGCAGGCCGACTCCACGGGCAAGGCGCGCACGATCCAGGTCGAAGTGCGCAAGAAGCGCACCTTTATCAAGCGCGATGAAGGGGTCGAGGCTGAACCGTTGGTCGAAGCACCGGCAGAGGTGGCTGAGCACTCGATCACCGACGCTGAACTGGCGCGCCGTGAGGAAGAAGCGCGGCGTCAGGCCGAGCTGATTCGCCGCCAGGAAGAAGAACTGGCCGAGAAACGTCGCCTGCGCGAAGAGCAGGAAGCGCGCGAGCTCGCTGCCGCCGAACAGGCCGCCGCAGTGGCCGCGCAGGCCGCGACCGCCCAGCCGGCCATGGCTGAGGAAGCCGCGACAAATGCGCAGCCCAGCGTGTCGGAAGAAGCCGAATCGCGCGCTGAAATCCTGGCGCGCAGCCAGGCGGAAGCACGCGAAAAAGCCGCCAACGAATCCAAGGCACGCGCCCAGGAAGAGGCCGCGCGCGCGGCTGATCTGGGCGACCGTCGCCGCAAGGCCGAAGCCGAAGCCGCCGCCATCCGCTCCATGATGTCCACCCCGGCGCGCACGCTGGTAGCCAAGAAGCCCGAGGAAGCCAAGCCCGTGGCCAAGGCTGCCCCGGACGCCGCCAAAGCCGGCATGAAGGGAACGCTGCACAAGCCGGCCGCTGGCGCTCCAGCCCGACCGGCCGCGCCTGGCGCCACCACCACGGCTGCCCCCGGCAACAAGGAAGTCAAGTCGGCCAAACTGTCCTCGAGCTGGGCGGGCGATCCTGCCAAGAAAAAGGCGATTCCTACCCGTGGCGACTCCAGCGGCGGCGTTGGCCGCAACAGCTGGCGTGGCGGCCCGCGTGGCCGTCGCGGCAACGACCGTGACCGCGATGACCACGTCGAAGCAGCACCGGTGGAAACGCGCGTTCTGGAAGTTCACGTGCCAGAAACCATCACCGTGGCCGAACTCGCGCACAAAATGGCCGTCAAGGCATCCGAGGTCATCAAGCACCTGATGAAGCTGGGCCAGATGGTCACCATCAACCAGCCGCTGGACCAGGACACGGCCATGATCGTGGTCGAGGAAATGGGACACAAGGCAGTGGTGGCGGCGCTGGACGATCCGGAAGCGTTTACCGACGACGAAGTGGCGCAACAGGAAGCCGAATCTCTGCCGCGCGCACCCGTGGTGACGGTCATGGGCCACGTGGACCACGGCAAGACCTCGCTGCTCGACTACATCCGCCGCGCCAAGGTGGCGTCGGGCGAGGCGGGCGGCATCACGCAGCACATTGGCGCCTACCACGTGGAAACCCCGCGCGGCATGATCTCGTTCCTGGATACGCCCGGCCACGAGGCCTTCACCGCCATGCGTGCCCGCGGTGCCCAGGCAACCGACATCGTGATCCTGGTGGTGGCAGCCGACGACGGCGTCATGCCGCAGACCAAGGAGGCCATCAAGCACGCCAAGGCGGCCGGTGTGCCCATCGTGGTCGCCATCAACAAGATCGACAAGCCCGATGCCAACCCCGAGCGCGTCAAAAACGAGCTGGTGGTGGAAGAGGTGGTGCCGGAAGAGTTCGGCGGCGAGTCGCCGTTCGTCCCGGTGTCCGCCAAGACGGGCCAGGGCATCGACGCATTGCTGGAGCAGGTCCTGCTCCAGGCCGAGGTGTTGGAGCTCAGGGCGCCGGTCGATGCCATGGCCAAGGGCCTGGTGATCGAAGCGCAGCTGGACAAAGGCCGCGGCCCCGTGGCCACGGTGCTGGTGCAGACCGGCACGCTCAAGACCGGCGATGTGGTGCTCGCGGGGCAGACCTATGGCCGCGTGCGCGCCATGCTCGACGAGAACGGCAAGGCGATCAAATCGGCTGGCCCGTCGATCCCGGTGGAGATTCAGGGTTTGACCGAAGTGCCGCAGGCTGGCGACGAGTTCATGGTGATGACCGACGAGCGTCGCGCCCGCGAGATCGCCACCTACCGCGCCGGCAAGTTCCGCAACACCAAGCTGGCGCGCCAACAGGCCGCCAAGCTGGAAAACATGTTTGCGGACATGACGGCCGGCGAGGTCAAGTTGCTGCCCATCATCGTCAAGGCCGACGTGCAGGGTTCGCAGGAAGCGCTGGCGCAATCGCTGCAAAAGCTCTCCACCGAAGAGGTCAAGGTGCAGATGGTCTACACGGCCGTCGGCGGCATCTCCGAATCGGATGTGAACCTGGCGATCGCGTCCAAGGCGCTGATCATCGGCTTCAACGTGCGCGCCGATGCGGGCGCCCGCAAGCTGGCTGAAGGCAACGGCATCGACATCCGCTACTACAACATCATTTACGACGCCGTGGATGAGTTGAAGGCGGCCATGTCGGGCATGCTGGCGCCCGAGAAGCGCGAGGAAGTCATCGGCATGGCCGAGATCCGGACGGTGTTTGTGGCCTCCAAGATCGGTACCGTGGCTGGCTGTATGGTCACCTCGGGCCAGGTCACCCGCAGCGCGCACTTCCGCCTGCTGCGCGACAACGTGGTGGTCTACACCGGCGAGATCGACACGCTCAAGCGCCTGAAGGACGACGTCCGCGAAGTCAAGGAAGGCTTTGAGTGCGGTATCAAGCTCAAGAACTACAACGACATCAAAGAGGGTGATCTGCTGGAGTTCTTCGAGGTCAAGGAAATCGCCCGCACGCTGTAACGCCACGATATCGGGCCCCGCCATCATTGGGCCGCCTTGCCGTACTTCACCCGTACTGTCCTCGGCGGCCCGCCTGGCCGGCATCCCGATCTCGTGCAGCCGCTGATATTTTGGTATGCCCGCACGAAAGTCATCCACTCCGAATCGCGCCTTCAAGGTGGCCGATCAGATCCAGCGCGATCTGACGGAGCTGATCGCGCGCGAGCTCAAGGATCCGCGGGTCGGCATGGTGACGATTCAGGCGGTGGAAGTCACGCCCGACTACGCGCACGCCAAGGTGTTCTTCAGTCTGTTGACCGGTGACCCGGTGGAGACCACCGAAGGGCTGAATGCCGCCGCGGGCTTCCTGCGCAGCGGCCTGTTCAAGCGGCTGCACATCCACACCGTGCCCACGCTGCACTTCGTGTTTGACCGCACCACCGAACGTGCCGCTGACATGAACGCGCTGATAGCGCAGGCCGTCGCCTCGCGCTCCAAGAACGAGGATTGAAGTGAGCACCGCCGGGCCGCCCCAAGGTGCGAAGGCCCCCTTGGGGGGCAGCGCCGCACACGAAGTGAGCAAGCGCGGGGGCGTGATCGCCACCGCCGGGCCGCCCCAAGGTGCGAAGGCCCCCTTGGGGGGCAGGGACTCGATCGCGCGGGAGGGAGGTTTCGCCGCCGGGCCGCCCCAAGGCGAAACGCCGCCCCCTCGGGGGGCAGCGACCCGCGCAGCGGCGGAGCGTGGGGGCAAGGTCCTTCGGCGTCCCGTGCATGGGGTGCTGTTGCTGGACAAGCCGTATGGCCTTTCCAGCAACGACGCCCTGCAGAAAGCCAAGTGGCTGCTGCGGGCGGAAAAGGCCGGCCACACCGGTACGCTGGACCCGCTCGCCACCGGCGTGTTGCCGCTGTGTTTCGGCGCGGCCACCAAATTCAGCCAGCTGCACCTGGACGCTGACAAATCCTACGAGGCGATCGCCCGGCTGGGCATCAAGACGTCCACCGGCGATGCAGAGGGCGACGTCATCGCCGAGCGGCCGGTGGCGGTCACGCCGCAGATGCTCGCTGAGGTCGCGCAGCGCTTCTCCGGGCGCATTCGCCAGGTGCCGCCGATGCACAGTGCGCTCAAGAAAGACGGCAAGGCGCTGTACGAGTACGCGCGCGCCGGCATCGAGATCGAGCGAGAAGCCCGTGAAATCGAAATTTATACGTTAAATGTGTCTGAGGTCCCCGCCAGTGGGTCATTTGTTGCTATTAAAATAGTAGTAAAATGCAGCAAGGGAACCTACATCCGGACGCTGGGCGAAGACATCGGTGAAGCCCTGGGTTGCGGCGCACACCTGACGGCGCTGCGCCGTGTGGCTACCGGTGATTTCACGCAGGCGCAATGCGTCACGCTGGAGCAGCTGGAAGCGATGGACGAGCCCGCACGCAGGGCGTGCCTGCTGCCGGTGGTGTCGCTGCTGCCCGATCACACGCGTGTCACGCTCGACGCCGAGAATGCCGGTCGGTTCCTGAGTGGCGTGCGCCGCCGCGGCGACTGGCCCGACGCCGATCACGTGGCGGTGTTTGGCCCGTCGACAGACCCAGGACTGGCGTTGCCAACGCTGCTAGGCACGGCCCATGTCAAGGCGGGCGAATTGATTCCGGGGCGGCTGCTGAGCCCCATCGAAATACAGCAAAACCTGCAAGGGCCATCGCCCGAGCTTCTAGAGAGCGAAACCGCGCCATGAGCAACAAACTAATCCGAAACATCGCCATCATCGCCCACGTGGACCATGGCAAGACCACCATGGTCGACCAGTTGCTGCGCCAGTCCGGCACCTTTGCCGAGCACGAAAAAGTGGTGGACACCGTGATGGACAACAACGCCATCGAAAAAGAGCGTGGCATCACCATCCTGGCCAAGAACTGCGCGGTAACCTGGGAAGGCACGCACATCAACATCGTCGACACGCCCGGCCACGCCGACTTCGGCGGTGAAGTCGAGCGCGCCCTGAGCATGGTCGACGGCGTGGTGCTGTTGATCGACGCGCAAGAAGGCCCGATGCCCCAGACCCGCTTTGTGACCAAGAAGGCGCTGGCCCTGGGTCTGAAGCCCATCCTGGTGGTGAACAAGGTGGACAAGCCCGGCGCCCGCCCCGATTACGTGGTCAACGCCGCTTTCGACCTGTTCGACAAGCTGGGCGCTACCGATGAACAGCTCGATTTCCCTGTGGTCTATGCCTCGGGTATCAATGGCTGGTCGTCGCTGGAGGAGGGCGCGCAGGGTGAGCAGTGGGGCCCCGACATGTCGGCCCTGTTCAACACCATCCTCAAGCACGTGCCGGCCGAGCGGGGCGATCCCGCTGCGCCGCTGCAGCTGCAGATTTCAGCGCTTGATTTTTCGACCTTTGTCGGGCGCATTGGCGTCGGCCGCATCAGCCAGGGCACGATCAAGCCCATGATGGATGTGGTGGTGATGGAGGGGCCCGACGGCAAGGCGGTCAAGGGTCGTGTCAACCAGGTGCTGACGTTCCAGGGCCTCGAACGCGTGCAGGCCACGGAAGCCGGGCCGGGTGAGATTGTGCTGATCAACGGCCTGACCGAGATCGGCATTGGCGTCACGATCACCGACCCTGCCAACCCGGCGCCGTTGCCCATGCTCAAAGTCGATGAGCCATCGCTCACCATGAACTTCTGCGTCAACACCAGCCCGCTGGCGGGTCGCGAAGGCAAGTACGTCACCAGCCGCCAGATCTGGGACCGCCTGCAAAAGGAGCTGCAGCACAACGTGGCCCTGCGCGTGAAGGAAACCGGCGAAGAAGGCATTTTTGAAGTCATGGGTCGCGGCGAACTGCACCTGACCATCCTGCTGGAAAACATGCGCCGCGAGGGCTATGAACTGGCGGTGTCCAAGCCCCGCGTGGTGATGAAGGAAGTCAACGGCGAGAAGCACGAGCCGATCGAGATGGTGACCGCCGACATCGAAGAGCAGCACCAGGGCGGCGTGATGCAGGCCCTGGGCGAGCGCAAGGGCGAACTGTTCAACATGGAACCGGACGGCCGTGGCCGTGTGCGCCTCGAATACCGCATCCCGGCGCGTGGCCTGATCGGCTTCACCAATGAGTTCCTGAACCTGACGCGCGGCTCCGGCCTGATCTCCAACATTTTCGACCGCTACGAGCTGCACAAGGGCGATATCGGCAGCCGCAAGAACGGTGTGCTGATCTCCATGGACGACGGTGAAATCTTCACCTACGCCCTGGGCAAGCTGGATGACCGCGGCCGCATGTTCGTGCGCGCCAATGATCCGGTGTACGAGGGCATGATCGTGGGCATCCACAACCGTGACAACGACCTGGTGGTCAATGCCACGCGCACCAAGCAGCTGACCAACTTCCGCGTCTCGGGCAAGGAAGATGCGATCAAGATCACGCCGCCGGTGGAACTGACGCTGGAGTACGGCGTCGAGTTCATCGAAGACGACGAACTGGTCGAGATCACCCCGAAATCCATTCGACTGCGCAAGCGCCACCTCAAGGAGCACGAGCGCAAGCGCGCATCACGCGAATGACCTCCCTGAAGCAGCCTCAGGCTGCCTCTCCACCAGCGGAGCGCCACCCCCGGTCCGGCGACGCCGGTCCAACGGTGGCCCACGGCTTGACCCATACGCAGGCGGTGCTGTTGATGGTGGCGGTCACCCTGATGTGGTCCATCGCCGGGGTCGTCACCCGCCAGCTGGAGCACGCGCGCAGCTTTGAAGTGACCTTCTGGCGCAGCTTCTTCACGGTGGTCTCGCTGCTGGTCATCCTGCCCGCCTGGCAGGGCCTAAGCGTGTTTCGCGCCATGCATTGGCGCAGCCGCTACTTCTGGCTCTCCGGCCTGTGCTGGAGCGTGATGTTCACCGCCTTCATGGTGGCGCTGACGCTGACCAGCGTGGGCAACGTGCTGGTAACCATGTCGGTCGGCCCCTTGCTGACGGCGCTGCTGGCGCGTGTGTTCATCGGCCATCGACTGCCCCTGCGAACCTGGGTGGCGATCGGGGTGGCCGGCTTGGGTATTGGCTACATGTTTGGCACGCAGTTGAGCCTGGGTGACAGTGGCGGCGGTGGCAGTGTTTTGGCCGGTTCATTGGTCGCGCTGTGCGTGCCGATCGCGGGCGCTGTCCAGTGGACGATCGTGCAGCGTAGCCAGGCGCATGGCGAGCAGATTGATCTGGTGCCGTCGGTGCTGGTGGGGGCGGTCATCTCGACGCTGGTGACGCTGCCGCTGGCGTTTCCGCTGGCGGCATCGGCCACTGACATCGCCTGGCTGGGCCTGCTGGGCCTGGTGCAGCTGGCGATTCCGTGCACGCTGTCGGTCATTTGCGCGCGGGTGCTGAAAGCGCCCGAGGTATCGCTGCTGGCCCTGCTGGAGGTGATCTTCGGGATTGGGCTGGCGTGGGCTATTGCCAATGAGGCGCCGGGATCAACGGTGCTGGTGGGCGGCGCCTTGGTGATCGGCTCGTTGCTGGTCAACGAACTGCTTGGCTGGCGCGCCCGACAAGGAAACTGACATGAACCACGTCATCGCTGAACGCCAGGGCCGGATGGGCCTGGTCACACTGAACCGGCCCAAGGCGCTGAATGCCTTGTCGCTGGACATGATCCGCGATCTGACCGCCGCGCTGCTGGCGTGGCAGGGCGATCCCCAGGTGCTGGCGGTCGCGGTGCGCGGCATGGGCAAGGCCGCCGCGGCGGGTAGCGAAGACGCGCCGTTCGGCGCCTTCTGTGCCGGCGGCGACATCCGTTTTTTCCACCAGGCGGCTTTGGCCGGCAACCCCGAGCTGGAAGACTTCTTCACCGAAGAGTACACCCTCAATCATCTGGTCCACACCTATCCCAAGCCCGTCATCGCCTTCATGGATGGGGTGGTGATGGGTGGCGGCATGGGTATTGCGCAGGGCGCGAGCCAACGTGTGGCGACCGAGCGCACCCGGATGGCGATGCCCGAGACACTCATCGGCCTGTTTCCCGACGTGGGCGGCGGTTACTTCCTGAGCCGCTGCCCGGGCCGGACCGGCGAATACCTGGCGCTGACGGGCCACGTGATGGGCGGGCGCGACGCCATCGCCGCCGGATTGGCCGACGGTTTCGTCGAATCGACCCACCTGGCCGTGCTGTGGGACACGCTGGCAGTCACGCCGTTCGAATCGGGTGCGGCGGTTGAGCACTGGATTGCTACTAAATTCATAGCAAACTATGACCATCCGACGGCGACATCAGGGCGATTTGACCATTATTTTGGTCTGGAGAGCGTGTCTGCGATCGTGTCCGCGCTGGAGGCTGCCGACGACGATTGGGCCAGGGAAACGGCAGCCGCCTTGCGCAAACGTTCGCCATTGATGCTGCACGTGGTGCTGGAGCAGATTCGCCGCGCCCGCAACATGGGCCTGGCGGATGACCTGCGCATGGAGCGCGATCTGGTGCGGCACTGCTTTCACCTGCGACCGATTGCTGCCAGCGAGACGGTGGAAGGCATTCGCGCCCTGGCGGTGGACAAAGACCATGCCCCGCGCTGGAACCCCGCGCGCATCGAAGACGTGACGCCCGAGATGGTGAAGCCGTTCTTCGAATCACCGTGGCCGGCCCATGCTCACCCCCTGCGCGCGCTGACCTGACAGGAGGCGGCGCCAGCCGCTTCGGGGGGTCAACGACTCCGGCTCTTCATCGCGCGCTCGACCTCACGTTTGCCTTCCCGGTCCTTGATGGTGTCACGCTTGTCGTGCTCGGCCTTGCCCTTGGCCAGCGCGATCTCGCACTTCACGCAGCCGTTCTTCCAGTGCAGGTTCAGCGGCACCAGCGTGTACCCCTTTTGCTCCACCTTGCCGATCAGGCGCTTGATCTCGTCCTTCTTCAGGAGCAGCTTCTTGGTCCGCACGGCGTCCGGATTGACATGGGTGGAAGCGGTGTTCAACGGGTTGATCTGGCAGCCCAGCACCCACAGCTCGCCGTTGCGGATCACCACGTAGCCGTCGGTCAGCTGCACCTTGCCCTCGCGCAGTGCCTTGACTTCCCAGCCCTGCAGCACCATGCCTGCCTCGAAGCGCTCTTCGAAGAAATAGTTGAACGCGGCTTTTTTGTTGTCCGCGATGCGGGCGGGAGAATCGGTGGATTTGGCCATGGTCTTGTAGTTGAGGCTGCGCCGGCAGGATAAAAGGCCTCAATACAATTGCGCCCCGGCGATATGATTTTATGGCCTCGCCGCCTGCCGCCTCACGGGAACCTCCCCAAGCTCATGAAAACCGTCCACAAATCCGTCCTGATCTGGTACAGCGCGCCCGAAATGTTCGCGCTGGTCACGGATGTGGCGAAGTACCCGGATTTCCTGCCCTGGTGCGACCATGCCAATGTGATGGCGACTGACGACGGTGGCATGACGGCCGAGGTGGGCATCGCATTCGGCGGTATCCGCCAGACCTTCACCACGCGCAACGACCACTTGCCAGGTCCGAAGGTCGCGATGAAATTGATCAGCGGACCGTTCTCCCGCCTGGATGGCCAGTGGAACTTTGTGCCCCTGGGCGATGCCAGCCAGCGCGCCTGCCGGGTGGAACTCAAGCTCAACTACGGGTTTGACAGCGCCACGCTTGCGGCACTGGTCGGCCCGGTTTTCGACCGAATCGCCGGCAGCCTGGTCGATGCGTTTGTCAAGCGGGCCGAGCAGGTGTATGGCTGACTCGGCGATGCTGCGCGTGACCGTGGTGGTTTCGCCCGGGCCGCGTGCAGTGGATGAGCGGGAACTGCTGCTGCCAGCCGGCGCCACGGTCGAGCAGGCGATCCGGGCCAGCGGATTGCTGGAAGTACACCCGACCATCGATTTACAGGCCGCCGGGGTGGGCATCTGGGGGCGTAAAGCCGGCCTGGGCACGTTGCTGCGAGACCGGGACAGGGTGGAGATCTACCGGCCCCTGCAGGTGGACCCGAAAGTCGCTCGGCGCGAACGCTTCAAGCGGCAGGGCACGCGAGGTACGGGGTTGTTTTCAAAGCCACGCCAAGGCGGCAAGCCAGGGTACTGAGTCTGATCAGCCAGTTGGGGCAACCCCCAATGCCGTTACTTGCAGTCGGCCGTAATGACGTCCTGCAGGCGTTTGCCTTCGGTCACGCGACCGGTGTCGCTCAGGTACTCGAGTTCGCCCTTGGCATTGGTCTGCTGGATGCGTACGCCGGAATCGATGGCGGCCTTGGCGCGTCGCGCGCGCTCGCAGTTCTGCGCCTGGTCTTTGGCCAGCTTCTCGTCAGCAGCTTTCTTCTTGTCGGCTTCTTCTTCCTCAGCCTGCTTTTTCTTGGCCTCTAGAGCGGCGTCCTTGCCCGACAGCTTGGGCGCTGAGGCGGCGGCCTTGGCGGCGGATGCGGGTGCCCCAGGTGCGCCAGCTTTTGCTGTCGCGGGGCTGCCGTTGGCTGGCGAGGTGGCGGGTACGGCGACCGGCGTGGTGGCCGAACGGGCGCCGCCCGGCTGCTTCAAAATCTTGTTGGCTGGCACGTCGGACGGAGGCCCCTGGTCGCTGTAGACCTTGCGGCCGTCCTTGTCGAGCCACTGCCATTGAGCGGTCGCGGCCACGGAGGCTACACACAGGCCCGCGCAAAGGAGCAATCGAATCATGTTCATTCCTCCAGTTTATCGCCGATGCCCCGTTATGAGGCGTGAAGAAGTGCCGCGAAAGGGCGCCAGCGTGGCGCCGGGGTCACGGGCGGTGTCGCGGTGTTGTATTGGCGTCGAATCGGGGTGGCAGGGTATCCACCAGTCACGCGGGTACAATCGGTTTTTTGGAGCTTTCACATGCGCCTTCTTGGCAAAGCGCTCACCTTCGACGATGTGTTGCTGGTGCCAGCGTTCTCCCAAGTCCTGCCCAAGGACACGTCCCTCGCGACACGCCTCTCCCGAAACATCACCCTGAATCTGCCGCTGGTGTCCGCCGCCATGGACACCGTCACCGAGGCCCGTCTGGCCATCGCGATGGCGCAGGAAGGTGGTATCGGCATCATCCACAAGAACTTCACGCCGCAGCAGCAGGCCGCTGAAGTCGCGCGCGTGAAGCGCTACGAATCCGGCGTGCTGCGCGATCCGGTGGTGATCACGCCCCAGCACACCGTGCGCCAGGTGATGGCCATGAGCGAGCAACTCGGCATTTCGGGTTTTCCGGTGCTCGACGGCGGCAAGGTGGTGGGGATCGTGACCGGTCGCGATCTGCGGTTCGAGACACGCTACGACGTACCGGTGAGCGACATCATGACACCGCGTGACAAGCTGATCACCGTGCGCGAAGGCACCACCGCGGCCGACGCGAATGCTCTGCTCAACAAATACAAGCTGGAACGCCTGCTGGTGATCGACGACGCCTTTGAGTTGAAGGGTCTGATCACCGTCAAGGACATCACCAAGCAAACCAGCTTTCCCAATGCGGCGCGCGATCCATCTGGCCGCCTGCGCGTGGGCGCGGCGGTGGGCGTGGGCGAGGGTACCGAAGAGCGGGTGGAGGCGCTGGTCAAGGCCGGCGTCGACGCCATCGTGGTGGATACCGCGCACGGCCACAGCAAGGGCGTGATCGAGCGCGTGCGCTGGGTCAAGCAGAACTACCCGCAGGTGGACGTGATCGGCGGCAACATCGCCACCGGCGCCGCTGCGCTGGCGCTGGCCGAAGCGGGTGCCGACGCGGTCAAGGTCGGTATCGGACCGGGCTCGATCTGCACCACCCGCATCGTGGCGGGCGTCGGCGTGCCCCAGATCATGGCGATTGACAACGTGGCCACCGCGCTCAGGGGCAGCGGCATTCCTCTGATCGCCGATGGCGGCATCCGCTACTCGGGCGATCTCACCAAGGCCATGGCGGTGGGCGCCAGCTCGATCATGATCGGCAGCCTGTTTGCCGGCACCGACGAAAGCCCTGGGGAAATGATTCTGTACCAGGGCCGCAGCTTCAAGG
>JANOBJ010000344.1:0-15601 GCA_031411575.1 Betaproteobacteria bacterium
CGGCCGGCGCATGCAAACGATTTCCGGCATCCACTACAACTGGTCGATGCCGGGCTTGTCGAACGAGAGTTATTTTGCGCTGATCCGCAATTTCCGCCGCCACTCGTTCCTGCTGCTGTACCTGTTCGGCGCGTCGCCCGCGGTCTGCGAAAGTTTTGTCGAAGGCCGGCCGCACCAGTTGCAGCCGATCGGCCAATACACCATGCACATGCCGCACGGCACCTCGCTGCGCATGGGGCGCCTGGGCTACCAGAGCGACGCGCAGGCCACGCTTTCTGTCAGCTACAACAGCCTGGAAGGCTATGCCAGTTCGCTGCAGGAGGCGCTGACCAAACCGTACCCTGCGTATGAAGCCGTGGGCATCCGCAACCCCGGCGGCGACTACAACCAGCTGGCCACCAGCCTGCTGCAGATCGAAAACGAGTTCTACGGAACCATCCGCCCCAAGCGCGTGATCTTCCCTGGCGAACGCCCGCTCCATGCGCTGCGCGAGCGCGGCGTCGAATACGTCGAGGTGCGGCTGATGGACCTCGACCCGTTCGTACCAGTGGGCATTGCCGCGCCGACGCTGCGCTTCATCGACGTGTTTTTGCTGCACTGCCTGCTGGACGACAGCCCGCCCGACACGCCGGCCGAGATTGCCGCGCTGGGCCGCAACCAGCACCGTGCGGCCGCGCGCGGCCGCGAGCCCGGCTTGAGGCTGGAGCGCAACGGCGCGCAGGTGCCGCTGACCCAGTGGGGCAACGAACTGCTCGATGCGTTCATGCCGATTGCCGCTGCGCTGGACGCCGCGAACGCATGCACCGACTACAGCGCCGCTGTGCAGGCCGCGCGGGTCTCGCTGCAGCAGCCCGACACGCTGCCCTCAGCCCGCGTGCTGGCCGCGATGGCGCGCGACCATGGCGACTCGTTCGTCTCGTTCGTGCGCGCGCAGTCCGCCCACACGCAAGAAGCCCTGCTGGCGTTGCCGTGGAGCGCGGCGCAGCAGGCGCACTTCGAGCGGCTCAGCGCGCAGTCGATCGAACAGCAAAAAGCCATTGAAGCGGCTGATACCTTGCCGTTCGAGATCTACCGGCGGGAATATGTGTCGCCCGAGCGCTTGCAGGTGCACCGGCGCGGGGTGGTGGTGGCCTGAAGCCGCCCGGCCGGCCGGTGGCGGGCCGGCTCATGGAAGCGCGCTATTCGTCGTCGCCGCCAAGCGCGCCGCCCAGCACGCCACCGAGCAGTCCGCCGCCCGCCAGACCGCTGAGCACCGAGCCTTCTTCCCGACTGCCATCGCGCTGCGGAGCGGCCGCGAACACGCGCGAGGCCAGGCGCGAGAACGGCAGGCTTTGCAGCCACAGCGTGCCCGGCCCGGTGAGCTTGGCGAAGAACAGACCTTCGCCGCCAAACAGCGCCGTCTTGATCTTGCCGACGAACTGGATCTCGAAATTGACGCTGGGCGTGTAGGCCACCACGCAGCCGGTGTCCACCAGCAGGGTCTGGCCGGCCGCCAGCTCGCGCTGGACCACGGTGCCGCCCGCATGCACGAACGCCAGGCCATCGCCGTCGAGCTTTTGCATGATGAAGCCCTCGCCGCCAAAGAAGCCGGTGGACAGCTTTTGCTGCACGGCGATGCCCAGCGACACGCCGCGTGCTGCGCACAGGAACGCGTCTTTCTGGCAGATCAGCGTGCCGCCCAGCTGGCGCAGGTCCATCGGCAAAATCTTGCCCGGATAGGGCGCGGCAAACGCCACGCGCTGCTTGACGCTGGCGTTGTTGGAATAGATGGTGGTGAACAGCGATTCGCCCGTCACCAGCCGCTTGCCTGCGCCCAGCAGCTTGCCGAACAGGCCGCCCTGCTGCGCGCTGCCGTCGCCAAACACCGTGTCCATGCCGATGCCGGCGTCCATGAACATCATGCTGCCGGCTTCACCAATGGCGGCTTCACCCGGATCGAGCTCGACCTCGACAAACTGCATCTCGGCGCCGCGAATCTCGTAGTCAATGACATCCATGGCCATGGCGAAATCTCCGGTCGATCAGGGGGTTGGAAACTGGCGTCAATGGGTGCGGATACCCATGACGCCGTGGCCGCGTTACGGCGTCTTGGGCTTGCCGCGCGGAATCACCGTGGTGGTGGGCGGGTTGGGCCGGTCTGAAGGGGATGACGGCGGCTTGGGTGGCGACGTGTCCTTCTTCGGTTTCTTGGTCATTTTGTTGCTGCGCTGTTCACCTTTGGCCATGGGGCGCTCCTGTTGGGTGGGCGGCCCCGACGCGGGGCGCTAGCGGGCGATGGTAAGGCACAACGGCGCGGTTTTGGCGCACCCGGCGCGCCGGACAAGCCGCTGTGCGCGCCGCCGGGGTCGGCGCTACGCGTGGACTTTCACGCCTTTCCAGAAAGCCACGCGGCCACGGATGTTGTCGGCCTCGGGCTTGGGGTCGGCGTAGTACCACACGGCGTCGGGATTGAGCTCACCCCGGACCAGCAGCGAGTAGTAGCTGGCCTGGCCTTTCCAGTGACATTGGGTCTTGTGGTTGCTGAAGGTGACGAATTCGCGCTTGAGCGCGGCTTCGGGAAAGTAGTGGTTGCCCTCCACCACCACGGTGTCATCGCTTTCGGCGATGAGGGTGTCGTTCCAGATGGCTTTCATGTCGGTCTCTCGTAAATTTGATGCCAAACAGGGCTATTGTGCGCTTCAGATGGTCATAGTTTGCTATAGTTATTATAGCATTTCAATGGCAAACCCAAGCAGCCATAAACAGCCCCAAGCTGATTGTGAACCCTTCCGGCAAAGCCCTGACCGGCATGCCGGTTTCGGCGAAACCGTGGGCGCCGCGTGGGCGGCCGCCATGAAAAAAGCCCGCCGCAGCGCAGGGCTGCAGGCGGGCTGTATTTTTGCCTCAGAGCCCCGCTGTGGAGGGCTCCGTGCAGAACGGTGTGACTGGTCGCGTTACGCGGCCTTGGCGGTACGTGCCTTGCGGAAGGCCGAGGCGCGCTTGACCGGGGCTGCCGCCACGGTGTCGTCACCGGCGATGCGGCTGGCGAAATGGGCCGAGGTGCGCTCCAGTTGCCAGGCCAGCTTGCCCACCACTTCGGCGGCGGGCACAGCGGCGCTGGCCAGAGTGTTCAGGGCGGTGGAGCCGGTCTTTTCTTCAAACGAGCTGGCGTTGGCCGCAGCGCGTTGCACGCCGACACCGGCGGCCTTCACGAGCTGGGTCACCACGCCTTCGGCGCTGTTGGTGGACACGGTCAGGCCCTTGATCCAGTAGCCGCCGATCACTTTTTGCGCATGCAGGGCGTTGGCCGCGACTTCTTCGGTCAGTTGCGGACGCGACTCGTCGAGCGCGCGCTCCCAGCGCTGCTCCAGGAACTCGGCCATGCGCTCGCCGCCGATGCGGTAGGCGTGCAGCACGTTGCGGGCGGTGTTGCCATAAGACTGGATCAGGTCGTTGGCGACGGCGGAGAGGTTCTTGTTGGTCATGAGGGCTTCCTGGTGAGATTGAAGGGAATGCCGTGATTTTCGGGGTTAACCCTAGGGTGCGGGCTCTAATGGAGCCGGGAGGCGACTCTAGTGACCGTGCATCAGCAGAACCCTCCAGGCGGGCCTCAATTGACTGCAACTGGCCCGCGCACAGCACGACCACGACAAGCCGGGAGCAGCGTGGTCGCGGGCGGAACCGGTGCCGTCCGACGGGAGTTACTTCACCGTGATCGTGATGCGCTCACTCATCAGCGGCTGGTGGTGCGGAATGTGGTTCGGGTCGGCCAGCATCAGTTGCAGCGTGTGCTGGCCGGGCTTCAATTCCAGCATCGTTTCGGTCTGGCCGGCGCCGAAATGGCGGAAGTTGTCATTGGCGGGCAGCGGGTTGTTCACATCGACCTCGGCCACGTTGACCAGCAGGTGGTGGTGGCCGGTGCCTTCTTTTTCGATGCCGGCGGGTGCCACGCCCATGCCGCGCAGGCCAAACTGCACGCGCACGGGGCTAGCCAGTGTGTCGCCGTTTTTCAGGTTGATGATGTAGAGCGCTGCACCTGCGGGCGCGGCCACTTTCTTGTAGCCCGCCGGCAGCACCGGCACGCTCGCGTTGGCTTTCAGCGCCGCGGTGGACGCGGCTGGTGCCATCGGCCCCGAAGCGCCCGGGTGGTGGTGGCCGCCTGCGCAGCCCGCAAGGCCTGCGACGGCAACGGCAGCAATGATCAGTGTTTTCAAAGGCTTGTCTCCAGTGGGAGCGCGGAGCTTAGCAGTGCTGCAATACCCTGCGACCCCGCTGCGGCAATCGCCCACCAGGCGCCGGTTGGTAAGGGCCGCTTAAGCCGCGCCTGCTGTGCCTCGACCACCGGGCGACACCAAAGCGACTGCAACCAAGCCCGTTTACCCCGACACTCGGCCACCTTTCACCGAGCGCTACCACGGCTTTTCCCCAGGAGTTTTTGTCATGAACCGAGTGCTGGCCCATACGGGCGCCCGTTACCCCATCGTTCAAGCGCCCATGGGCTGGATTGCGCGCAGCAGGCTGGCCTCGGCGGTGTCGCGCGCGGGCGGGCTGGGCATCATTGAAACCTCATCCGGCGAGACGGCCAACTGCCAGCGCGAAATCCTGCAGATGGTGCAAAGCGGCTTGCCGTTTGGCGTCAACCTGCCCATCCGCTTCCTGAAAGACGACGCCATGCTGCGCTTTGTCTGCGAATCGGGCATCCGATTCGTCACCACGTCGGCTGGCAGCCCCGCCAAGTTCATCGCGCCACTCAAGGCGGCGGGCATCGTGGTGTACCACGCGGTGCCCACGCTGGAGACCGCGCTCAAGTGCGTGGATGCGGGCGTGGACGGCCTGGTGGTGGAGGGCGCAGAAGGCGGCGGCTTCAAGAACCCCGAGGAGGTGAGCACGCTGGTGCTGCTGCAGGTAATTCGCGAGCGCGTGGACGTGCCGTTGATTGCCGCCGGCGGCATCGTCGATGGCCGCGGCATGGCGGCGGCGTTTGCGCTGGGTGCCGAAGGCATCCAGATGGGCACGCGTTTCGTGGCCAGCACCGAGAGCCCGGTGCACGACCACTACAAGCAGGCCATCGTGGGAGCCGACGCCACCGGCACCTGGGTGCTGAACAAAAAGGCCACGCCCTGCATCCGCGCGCTCAAGACCGCGTTCACCCAGCCGCTGCATGAAACCGGCCTGATGCCGGCTGACGCGTTCACCGGCATCCAGCAGGTCTACTTTGGCGGCAACATGGACGCTGCGCCGGCACTGGCCGGGCAGTCGGCCGGGCTGATCCATGACGTGCTGCCGGTGCAGCAGATCATCGAGGAAACCGTGGCGCAGTTCCACGCCGTTACCCAGCGGATGGGCGCGATGGCGGCAAGCGCAAATTTTGGCTGACCACGGGGCGCCAACGGAGTCGGCCAGACTTTGGCATCATGGCGGCCACCATGACCTCACCCCACATGACCCTGCCCACCATTGAAATTGAAACCGCGCCCAACCCGCGCGCCACCGTCCTGCTGATGCACGGCCTGGGCGCGGACGGCAACGACTTCGTGCCCATCGCCAAGGAGCTGGACCTGTCCGGCGTCGGGTCGGTGCGCTTTGTGTTCCCCAACGCACCGGTGATGCCCGTCACCATCAACGGCGGCTACCAGATGCCCGCCTGGTACGACATCCTGGGCGCGGACCTGACCGCGCGCGAAGACGACAAGGGCCTGCGCGCCTCGCAAGCCGCCATCGAGGCGCTGCTGGCACGCGAGGCCGCGCGCGGAATCCCCGCCAGCCGCACCGTGCTTGCGGGTTTTTCGCAAGGCTGCGCCGTGGCGCTCATGACCGGCCTGCGCCACGCGCACGGCCTCGCCGGCATCGTCGGCCTGTCGGGCTACCTGCCGCTGGCGGCGACCACGGCCACTGAGCGCCACCCGGCAAACGCCGGCACGCCGATCTTCCTGGCTCATGGCCGGCACGACGATGTGGTGCCGGTTCACAGCGCCATGGCCTCACGTGACGCGCTGCAGGCGCTGGCGTATGGCGTGGCCTGGCGTGACTACCCGATGGCGCACTCGGTCTGCATGGAAGAGATCGCTGATCTGAACGAATGGTTGCTGACCGTGCTGCGGCCCGGCTAGTGCCTGCTGACGCGATTTTGAAGCCAAATAGCCCCGTAGTCCACTTCTTCTGGTCATAGTTTGCTACTAAAATAATAGCTACCGGGTTGTTTGAAGCGGCTATGACAACGGCGCAGTGCAGCCCCTGCCGGGCGCGGCCAGCCGTTGTGCCACCATAGCGCCATGCTTGACGTCCAACACCTCCGAGACCTGCTGGTTGACCCCGAGGCGCACCCGCGCGGCCAGCCTCATCTGAGTGCCGCCAGCGGGCTGGTGCGCGCGCATGGCTGGCTGTACCTGGTGGCCGATGACGAGCACCATCTGGGCGTGCTGACCGAGGCCGCCGATGGCGGGAACAATGGCGCTCTCGTGGCGTTGCACCGTTTGTTTGACGGCGACCTGCCCAATCGCAAAGGCAAGCGCAAGGACGCCAAGCCTGACCTCGAAACCCTGACCGCATTGCCCCCCATGCCCGGCTGTCCGTTTGGCGCGCTGCTGGCGCTGGGTTCGGGCTCGCGGCCCACCCGTGAGCGCGGCGTGCTGCTGGCGCTGGACGCACAGGGCGCGCTGACCGGCCGAATGGCGCACATCAGCCTGTCAGCGCTGTACCAGCCGCTGCGCAAGCGCTTCAAGGACCTGAACATCGAAGGCGCGTTTTTTACCAGCGGCGAGCTGCGTCTTCTGCAGCGCGGCAACAAGGTCGATGCGCGCAACGCCTGCGTCAGCTACGACTGGAACCTGCTGGCGCGCTGGCTGGCTGACCAGAGCCTGTCCGCACCGCCCGCCAAAGCCACCTTTCAGATTGAACTGGGCGAGGTCGATGGCGTGCCGCTCGGCCTGACCGATGGCGCCGCGCTGTCTGACGGCGCGTGGGTGTTCAGCGCGGTGGCCGAGAACACCAACAACAGCTTCGCGGACGGCGGTGTTCCGGGCTCGGCGGTGGGCGTGGTGGCGCCCGATGGCACGCTGCGCCAGTTGCACCGGTTGAGTGGCGCGCCCAAGGTCGAAGGCATTGCCGTGCAGCGACAGGGCGATGACCTGACCCTGACGCTGGTGACCGATGCCGACGACCCGGATATTGCGTCGCAGCTGCTGCAAACGGTGATCGCGCTGGCGTGAAAGCAGGGTGTTGCGGCCACGCTGTCGCACCAGCGTCATTCCTGCTGTTTTTCAAGCCTTTTGTGCCCGGGGTCGCCGTCCCGTGGTCATGATTTGCTATAAATAACATAGCATTCAGACTGGACATGCCAGCGCATCGTTCAGGCCGCCCGTAGCAGCGTCAGCGGAACCACTCGGGCCAGCCGACATGTCGGGCGGGCCACAGGCGAGCCGGCGTATCGCAGTCATCAAACACCATCCCCGGGTGCAGGGTCACGCTGGGCTGTTCGCTGCGGCGCGGGAACTTCCAGCGGTCTACCTCCACGCTGTGCCCGCCTTTGCCCGAATGGTGCGAGGTGGTGCGCGCCACCGGACTGAAGGCCGAGTGAATCCGGTGGACCGCGATCCTGCGGCTGCCTTCACTTGGTGCCGGTGACTTCAACTTCCACGCGGCGGTCTGGCTGCAGGCAGGCGATCAATGGCGGCGTTGGCTTGCTGCCTTTGCACTCGCCGGGTTTGGTCACGGGATTCGCACCGTTCACGCCCTTGGCCGCAATCTTGGCCGAGGGAATGGCGGCCGATTCCATCAGGTAGCTCTTGACGGCATCCGCGCGGCGGGCGGACAGCTTCAGGTTGTAGGCATTCGAGCCGATCCGGTCGGTGTGGCCGGTGACGGTGATGACGTCAAACGAGGCCCCCCGCAAGCCGGCTGCCAGCTTGTCGAGCTCCTGCTTGCCCGCGGGCTTCAGGGTCGCCTGGTCAAAGTCAAATAGCGAATCGGCCGAGAAAGTCACTTTGGTGGGCGGCGGCGGGGGAGGTGGCGGCGGTGGTGGTGGTGGGGCCGGAGGAGGCGGGGGCGGCGGCGGTGCCGGGGCCGCGGCCACGGGTTCATAGACCACGGCCCGTGTCATGGGGGCTTGTGATTTCGCGCCGAAGCGGTAAACCAGACCCAGTGACACCAGATCGACATCGCCCTTGTTGCCGACCGCATCGTTGATGCGGTAGCGCTCGATCTCGGCGCGCAGGCCCAGCGACTCGGTGAACGCGTACTGAACGCCCAGGCCGTACTTGACGTTGGCGGCGCGCTTGCTGGGATTGGGGTTGGTCACGTTGACGGCGCCGGTTCCCACGAACGTGTCGCGGGCGTTGGCGTAGGCCACGCCGACCCGGCCAAACGCGGAGAACCGCTCGGTCATCGGGAGGATGCCCACGAGGTCGAGGTTTAGGCCGTTGACCTTGATATCGCCCCGGAGCGCGCCCGCCGGGACCGTGGTCGAGGTGAAGCCGAACTTGCCCAGATCAAAGTAGCCGCCTTCGATGGCAAAGTTGCGGTTCAGCTGGTAGCCACCGAAGATCTTGTAGCCGGTGGAGTTGTCGCGGTCAACGATCGACGTGGTGGTGAGGCCTGCGCCCACCAGGCCGCTGGTGATTCGCGCGTCGTCGATGGTCGCGCTGGAGCGGCCGATATTGGCCCCGCCATACCAGCCCGAATCGTCCGCGGCAGCGGCCCATGGGCTGGCTACCGCTGCGAGCGTGGCCAGGCCCAGCGCACCCGAGGTCTTGATGAATCTCATGTGTGTTCTCCAGAAAGGTTGAATGCCGCTGCGTGGCTTACTGCGCAGGCACGGTGATGACGGTGTTCACCATCGTCACCGACGCGCCGAGGGACAAGGCCCTGCCGGTCAGCGTGGTGGCGGCAGCGTTGCCGGCCGTGGAGAACGAAACACCCGCCTGCGAGAGGATGGTCCCGACCATCGTTCCGCCGCCGCCCGCGTTGATGGTGGCGGCACTGCCCACTTGCCAATAGACGTTTTTGGGCAGGGCACCGTTGGCCAGGATGATGCTTTGGGGCGCTGCGGCACCCGGCCCGCCCACGGTGAGCGTGGTCGCCATCTGGAACACCCACACCGCGTTCGCGTTGCCCTGCGCGTCCAGCGTAAGGTTGCCGCCTTCGATCTTGAACGAACCCGCTGCCGCCGTGTACACGCCGGGCGCCAGCGTGAGGTTGGCCAGGTTACCGGCGCCCGGGTTGGGGCCGGCAGGCTGGGCGACCAGCGCGTTGTACGCCGCCAGCGCCTCGGCAAGCGCGTTGGTGGCGGTGGTGCAGGAGGCTGCATTCACACCCGCAGAGGTAGGCCCGGTGGTCGAATTGGTGCAGGTGTAGATCTTGCCGGTGACGTTGCCGACGTTCACACCTGGTGATTCGGTGTAAACATCCGACGGCGCCGAATCATGGAAGCCGGTGATGGACGAGTTGGCGGTGGCGATGGTCCCGATATCGGCCGTGTTGCCACCGCTGCCGGTGATCACCGTCTGATTGCCGGTGTTGGTCATGCCGGCCGAACCGCCAAGAATCCCGAACCGGGCCAACAAGGCGCCCGATCCAAACGAGGGGGCGGTTGCTGGCGGGGCAGTCACGCCAATCACGCCCGTGCTCCCCGCGCCGGTGCCCGTTCCCGTGCCCAAAATCGGGTCACGGCCGCCGCCGCATCCCGCTACCAGTGTGGTCAGCAGTACGGCGGCCAACCAGGGCAGTGCGCCGCCAGGGGTAGCAAAGGTTTTCATGTCGCGTTCCTTGTAGAAGCGTGATCCTTCAGCCCGCTGTGCGATCAACCGATCCCATATCGGTGTGCACAGGGGGCCGTTCGCGCAATCATTTGCGCAAGGAAGCGCTGGTCTCAGTGTTGCCCTCGGGCGAGACAGCGTCCGTGCGTCAGGCAACATAGGCAGGGGGATTTGTTGGTAGCGTGTGGTGTGTGCGTCACAGCGCCAACGAATCGGGGTGTGGCTGTAGGTAGAAAGCCCACAACCCGCTGGTCCGCCTGATGCGGACCTGGACAGCTATCAATTAAATAGCGTCAAAAGACCGGTCAGATCACACCCTTGATGGTGTCGCGCCAGACGGTCGCCAGCTTGCGCCAGCCCACCTTGTTGGGGTGAATCTCGTTGAGCCAGTCACCGTTGTTGCCTGCCGTGTCGGCGCGCGCCAGCACGCCATCGGTGGGCACCACATGCAGGCTGGGGCGGCCCTGGGCCCAGCCGGCAATGGTGGTTTGCAGGTCGTCGAAGATGCGCGCGGTCAGGCCGGCCCACAGCGCTTCGGGAATGTGGTTCTTGGTGTACGCCTCGAACAACCAGGCGCGACCACCCCTGAAAGCCGGCGCATTGCGCGCGGTGGGCGTGTCGTAGTTGTTCAGGAACATGGGCACGTCCAAGTGGCGGCTGGCCTGCACCGTGTCGTACAGCTTGGTGAAATTCGGATCGAGGTACTGCGCCACCAACGTGGTCAGCGCGTCCAGGTGGATGCAGTCCACCTGCGACGCGGGCGGCGGCAGTCCCAGCATGTTCTTCAGGATGCCCTGGCCGGGATCGGGTTCGCGCGCGGCGTCGATGAAGTCGTTGCCGCCGGCGCTCAGCAGGATCGCATCGAACTTCCAGTTGAATGCGGTGGTGATCCACTGGAGGAACCGGTCGTTCAGGCATTCGCCGATGCGGCGCATGGTGTCGCCAAACATCGCCAGGTTGATGATCAGCACGTCGTCGCCGCCGGCCGACATGGCGTCGGCCAGGTACACCGGCAGCGAGGCGCTGGTCGCCGAGCTGCGGTCCATCCACGAGTCGCCCTCCACCAGAAAGCGGTAGGCAAACTGCTCGGGCGCAAGACCCTGCTCCAGGTAGCGGTCGAACTCGTCGCCGTAGATCACGGTGGATGACATGGCCTTCTCCCGTTGGGCAATCTGGCTGGCAGTATGGCAACTTCCTGGACCAGCCGCCACACGGGAATTCGGGTTTTATTCACCCTGCCGGGCAAATACCAGCAGCAGGTTGTTGGCCGGCATCGCGTGCCGCGCGCGCAGGGCCAGCCCCGCGCGCTGCGCCTCGACCGACACGTCTTCCAGCCGCCGGATGCCCCAGTCCGGGTTCTGCGCGCGCAGGCTGTGGTCGAACGCCAGGTTGCCATGCGAGGTCGCCACGCGATCCTCCAGATACGGGCCGTAGGTGATCAGCAAGCCGCCCGGTGCCAGGTGCTGTGCGGCGCCCCGCATCAGCGCGGCGCAAGTCGGCCAGGGCGCGATGTGCAGCATGTTGGCGCAGTAGATCGCGTCAAACGGTTCGGTGAAGACGGCGGGCGCCGTTGCTGGAGATGAGGGCCAGGTCGTTGCCATCACGTCCAGCCGCAACGGCGTGCGCACATTGGCCAGGGCAGCCTGCGCGGTCCAGGCGTGGATCGCGGGCAGGGCGTCCGCATCGGCGTCGCTCGGTTGCCAGATCCAGCCGGGAAGCCCGGCCGCAAACCAGGCGGCATGCTGGCCGGTGCCCGAGGCAATCTCAACAGCGGTGCCATGCGCAGGCAGCACCTGGCGCAGCCTATCCAGGATAGGTTGCTTGTTGCGGTCGGCGGCGGGGCTGAAGGGCGTGGTGGTCATCAGGCTTGTTCGCCAAGGGGTTGAGTGTGGGTGCATTGCGCCACATGTTGTGTCAGGGGTAAACCTGCGGTAAACGCGCTTTCAGACTACACGGCGTTGACAAACGCCAGCGAACAATGGGTTTCCTGACACATCAGTGCCTGAAGAATGTTCCCAACGAGAGGCCGCGTTTCAGGAGCAACTCTACTCGCCGGTGCAGGACCATGGACATTCCGTTCAGCCTTCCGCGCAGGACTTGTCGAGTTGGTGGTCAGTCATCCTATTTGGAGATACTCATGAAATCGAAACTGTTAACGGCTTCCTTGCTGGCTTCCGCCCTGTTCGCTGGCCTGGCCCTCGCCCCGGCGATGGCGCAGCAGTCGACCAACACGCCCGGCGTGGACCGTGCCCAGCAAGCCATCAGCGCGCGCATCCAGCAGGGTCTGGCGTCCGGGCAGATCACACCCTCAGAGGCGCAGGCGCTGTACCGGCGCGAGCGGGAAATCCAGGCGCGCGAAAACTACTACAAGTCCAACGGTGTTGCCACCCAGCAGGAGCGCCAGCAGCTCCGGGCCGACCTCGATGGCCTGAGTGCCGACGTGGAGCGGATGATTGCGAACCGCAACGTCGTGGGTCAACCCTCCACCAGCACGCCCGGCATTGACAACCGCGAGCAGCAGATCAGCAACCGCATTGATGAAGGTGTGCGCTCCGGCCGCATCTCGCAGCGCGAAGCACGCAAGTTGCACCGCCGGGAACGCGAGATTGAGCGGCACGAAGCCAGCTTCAAGGCCGATGGTGTCGTGACCCAGCAAGAGCGTCGCCAGCTTCGCAACGAGCTGTCTGCGTTGCGCGATGACGTGGAACGGTTGATGCGCAATGAGCGCCGTGGGCGCGGATAAACCTGCGCGATTCTGATCGCCAGACTGCCGCTCGCCCGCTCAATCCGGGCGGGCGGCAGCCTTGGCGTGCAGTTTGGCGGCGATGTACTCACCGTGCGTCACGTGCAGCAGGCCGGCTACCTTGCTGATCAGGTGGTTCTCGTGGGTGTCCAGGTGGGCATCGGCGTACGCCACCTGCCACATCGCCTCGACGATCGCGATTTTCTGCGGGTGCGTGAAATGCTCGTTGATGCGATTGGTGAAGCGGTGAAAGTCGTACGCGCGCTCGCCTTCGCCCTGCGCCAGCTCCACCAGCCGCGCCAGCTCGTCATCGGCCAGATCGAAGGTGGCCTTGAGCGCCGCCACCACGGCCGAGCGCTCTGCCACGCTGATGGCAGGGTCGGCGCGCATCACCTCCACCAGCAAAACGGCGGTGGCCAGTTGTACGGCGTGCATGCCATCGGCGGGCGTGGGCTCGCTGGCCGGGGCGGTGAAGGTATCGAACAGGTCTTTGAGTGTGCGCAGCATGGCAAAACAGGCGAGGGTTGCAAACGGGGTCAGACCGGCGGAATCGGCAACGGTTCCTCGGCCGGATGCTCAAAGGCCAACATTTCATAGGCCTTGAACCAGCTGTCGGGCGGAAAGTTTTGCGGATCGCGCGCGGCCAGAAACTTCACCAGCTCGAAATGGTTGAGTTTGTCGGGTACCACCTTCTCGTCAAGGTGCGCCGTGCCCTGGATGTGCGACATGATGGTGCGCGCCGCGTGGGTATAGGCCCAGGTGGCGGAGCCGCTGCCTTCCAGTACCGTTGCCAGAAAAAACAGGTTGCGCGCGTCAAGTGAGCGGAACAGGCTGCCGCAGCGGGCGGCGAGCGCGTCCACGCTGCGTATGCGGGCGAGCGCGGGTGATTCAAAGTAGCCCATGTCCAGCGCATAGCCAGTGCCCCAGAGAATCACATCGGCCGGCACCGCAGCGCCGGTGGACAAGTGCACCGTGCCGCCCTCGATGCGCGCAATTTCGGCGCGGTGCCGGCTGATCTGGTCAAAACGCTCGATCATCGTGCAGCGGCCCGGAATGAGCTGATCGCGTCGGAAGTCAAAGTCCCGGTCGGGCTGGATGTCGTGCAGGCCGAACTTGGCGTAGCGGCCCTTGAGGTCGGCGTTGATGCCCAGGTTCATCTGCTCCACTGTGATGCTCTGCATCTGCTGGCGCGAAAGTTCGCGGATATCGCCAGCGATGTGTTTGGGCTTGCGCGTGGGCATCATCCATTTCGCCGAGCGGTAGACCCAGATGACCTGGCGCGCGTGGTGCTCCAGGCACAGGTCCAGCAGGTCAAACGCGGAGGCGCCGCCGCCCACCACGACCACGTTCTGGCCGGTCAACAGGGCAGGGTCCATCAACTCGGACGAATGGAACTCCCGTACGGTGGCGTTGACCCGCGTCGTCTGCGGCACGAGCGGCCGGTTGTGGCCACCGGTGGCCGCAATCAGGTGCCGGGCGACATAAGTCTGCCCGGGCGTGGCGATCTGCCAGCCGTCGGGCGTTTCTGCCGCCTGGGTCACGGGTGTGTCCAGCCGGATGAACGGCGCCAGATGAAAGGTGTCCACCCACGCCCGGATGTTGCGCGCAATGCTGCCGGCCTCGGGCCCGCCGATGGGCAAGTCGCCCAGCGTCCAGTCGCGCGGATGAAGTTGCACGTCCTGCCAGGCGGGCACCTTGGCCCACAGGCCGCCGATGGCGCCGGCTCTCTCGAACAGCAGGGCGCTCAGTCCGGCGCGGCGTGCGTAATACAGGCTGATGACGCCACCAATACCGCCGCCGATAATGATGAGGTCCAGCGGGCGGGTGGGGCGCATCGGGAAGGTCGGTCGGGTTGAACCCGCATCATCCCCCAAAACCGACGCAGCTGGCAGGCGCTGCGCGGGCGCACGCAAGTTGCCGCACAGCCGGCCTGGCGTTGCTATTGAGCGGGTGCGACCTTGGCCGGAACCACGGTTTCAACTTCCCGCAGCACGCCGCCGCCGGCCACGCTGCCTTGGGTCGTGCTGGCGCCCAGCACGCGGGCCTCGCAGGCGACGCGGTCTTCACCGCTGAACACCTGACAGCGCGCCGTGGCGTTGGCGTCCAGAGTCGTCGACGCGCCGGGGCCGGTGGTCGTGGAGAGCGTGCCGCGCTTGCGCTCACCCTGCGCGTTGCGGGCTTCTTCGAGGCAGGTCGCGCGGTCTTGCTGCGTGCGGCCGGTGTTGCAGGCATTCACCTCTTGCTGGTACTGGCCCGACGCATCAATGCCGGTGGTGCCAGTCGCCACCTGAGCCTGCGCTGCGCCGGCCAGCGTGGCGGCGGCGAGCGCGATACCGGTGGCGAATACGGTCCACGGCGTTTTGCTGTGAGTGGTCATGGGAAGCCTCGTGAAAGCAGTTGGAGAGCTTTCACTCTAGGCCGGCCCACCGCGCGCTGATGCCGGACGGCAGCGCCAGCGCCAGACTCACGCAGGATCAAATGGCCGTAGGCGGGCGCCTACGCGACGGGTACCGAACCTCGTGGCGCGGTGACGGGCCGCCACGCGTTGGGCGCGACCGCAGCCTCAGGCCAGCGGGTCGCCCTTGCCCTGGTCGCGGGCCGGCAAGTTGGGGTAGGCTCAGGGCTGAAAACCCGAGCAGACGCCGGGAAGAACCCGAGGAGAACCCGTCATCCGCCACCGTGCCCTCGCCGCTTGCGCCACCGCCACCGCGCGGGCCGCCGCCATCTGACACCGGGCAAACCCATGGCCCAGCCGCTGCCCGCCCACCTGTTCCCCGTGACCGACGCCACGGTGCTGGAGATGTACGAGTTTGTGTTCGCGCCCTGGGTCAAAGACCTCGGGCTGCGCGATTTTTCAGTCAGCCAGGGCCGCGCCTCGGCCCTGCTGCCGCAGAAAGATACGCTCAAATTCTGCAGCGGCGCCGTCTGCGGCCAGGTCATCATGTCGGCGGTGGATACCGTGGTGTCGATTGCCATGGCCACCTCTGAGCGGCCCATGAAGGGCACGATCTACCAGCACACCCACTTTTTGCGGCCGGCGCTCAACGACAACTTTCACATCGAGGCCACCGTGCTGCGCTTTGGCAAGGCCACCGCCTACGCCGAAGCCCGCGTCACCTTCGCCGCG
>JANOBJ010000345.1:0-1857 GCA_031411575.1 Betaproteobacteria bacterium
TTTTCGCTTGGAAACACGTTTTTTCTCCAGTAGCATCCGCCTTGCCAGTGGAGAAGTTCTTTTTCGCTGGTGATAAATCAACCTCACCTAGAAGGAATTTCAATCATGGCAACTGCGAAAAAAGCTGCGGCGAAAAAAGCGCCCGCAAAGAAAGCCGCTCCGGCGAAGAAGGTCGCCGCCAAGAAGGCAGCACCGGCTAAAAAGGTAGCAGCGAAGAAAGCCGCTCCGGCCAAGAAGGCGGCTCCCGCCAAGAAGGCAGCACCTGCAAAAAAGGTAGCCGCTAAAAAAGCCCCCGCCAAAAAGCGCACGCCCAACGCTGCGTTCATGAAGGCCCTGACGCCCAGCGCCGCCCTGGCTGCCGTGGTGGGTTCGGCTCCGCTGCCGCGCACCGAAGTGGTCAGCAAGCTGTGGGTCTACATCAAGAAGAACAATCTGCAGGACAAGATGAACAAGCGCATGGTCAACGCCGATGCCAAGCTGAAGGAAATCTTCGGCAAGGCCCAGGTGTCCATGTTCGAGATGGCTGGCCTGATCGGCAAGCACGTCAAGTAATCAGCCCTGCGCTGATGCAAAAGCCGCTGCCCCGCAGCGGCTTTTTTCATGGGTTTTCAAGCCTTTTAGGGCTGCTGTGCGCATCTACTGGTCATAGTTTGCTATTAATATTATAGCACTATGGTTTCAGTAGCGCGGCCTTGGTGATGCCGCTCAGCGTGCCGCGCGTGGTGATCACTTCCGGGTCGAGCATCACTTCGATCAGCGTACCCGTGTCGCGCTCAAGCGCCGCCACCAGCTCGGGCTCAAACGCATCGGTGCGCGTGATGCGCACGCCCGCGTAGCCGTAGGCGCGGGCCAGCGCGGCGAAGTCGGGGTTGCGCAAATCAGAGCCGCTCACATGCGTGGGGTAGTCGCGCTCCTGGTGCATGCGGATGGTGCCGTACATGCCATTGTTGAGCAGCACGATGATGCTTTTGGCGCCGTGCTGGACAGCCGTGGCCAGCTCTTGCCCGTTCATCAAAAAGTCGCCATCACCGGCGATGGTGAAGGCGGTGCGCCCGCTCACGATGTTGGCCGCGATACCCGCCGGCACGCCGTAGCCCATGGCGCCCACCGTCGGCGCGAGTTGCGTCTTGTGCCCCTTGGCCAGCCCGTGGTGGCGGTAATAGCGGTGCACCCAGCTCGCGAAATTGCCGGCGCCATTGGTCAGCACCGCGTCGGCCGGCAGGTGCTTTTGCAGCACGGCCACGATGGCCGGCATATCCACCACACCCTGGGCCGAGTCGCCGGCAAGACCCGGCAGGGCCTGTGGCACGCGGTTGGCCTCGTAGTCGGCGTGCACCGCGGCAGTCCAGTCGCCCCAGGACACGCTCGGCGGCGCCGTCAGCACCTCGAGGCTGCGCGCCGCGGCGTTCATCGTCGAAAGAATCGCAATGTCGGCCTGGTAGACGCGGTTGAGTTCTTCGGCGCTGGCGTGAATGTGTACCAGCGTCTGCTTCGGGCGCGGCGCCTGCAGCAACGTGTAGCCGGCGGTGGTCATCTCGCCCAGGCGCGGACCGATGGCGATGATCAGGTCACTGTCCTTGATGCGCGCCGCCAGTTTGGGGTTGATGCCGATGCCCACGTCACCCGCGTACAGCGGATGAAAGTTGTCAAAGATGTCCTGGAAGCGGAACGCGTTGCCCACCGGCAGCTGCCAGTTTTCGGCAAAGCGCTGCAGCGCCTGCGCGGCCTGCGGCGTCCAGCCGCCGTCACCTGCTATGACAAACGGCCGCTCCGATTTCAGGAGCAGCTCACGCAGGCGACGCAACGAACCGGGATCGCTCCACGCCTCGACCGGCGCCACCCGTGGCAGCGGCTCGG
>JANOBJ010000346.1:0-4073 GCA_031411575.1 Betaproteobacteria bacterium
TGAACCCCTGCGCAGGCCCGAGCCTGATCGTGGGCAGCTACACCCACCCCGAGTACGCGCAATCCATGGCCGCGACCTTTGAGCTGACCCGCGCCCGCGCCCTGCTGCTGCGCGGCACCGAAGGCGAGCCCGTGGCCGACGCGCGCCGAACGCCGCAGATGGACGCCTTCATCGATGGCGTGCGCACCCGCGTGCAGGAGGCCCACCCTGGCCCGCTCGCCTCGCTGCCCGACCTGCCGCGCGAGATGGACGCCGCCAGCACCGCCGCCTATATTCAAGCCGTGCTCGACGGCGACAAACCCGTTCCCGGGCCGATTGCGCGCCAGGTGGAACATATCTTGCAACTCGCAAGACTTGCGACAAACCCACTCAACCATGAACCGCGAACCCTTCAATTTGCCAGCTAAGCCCACGCGCCCTGCGTCGGGTGTCGGCAGAGGCACGCTCGTGGCGAACGGCAAGTGCACCCTGGTGGGTGCGGGCCCCGGCGACCCTGACCTGCTGACCCTGAAGGCGGTCAAGGCCATCCAGGCCGCCACGGTGCTGCTGGTGGACGATCTGGTCAGCGATGCGGTGCTGGCCTACGCGTCGCCGACGGCACGGGTGGTGCAGGTGGGCAAGCGCGGCGGCTGCAAGTCCACGCCGCAGGCCTTTATCGGCAAGCTCATGGTGATGGCTGCCAAAGAAGGCGAGAACGTGGTGCGCCTGAAGGGTGGCGACCCGTTCATTTTCGGGCGCGGCGGCGAAGAGGTTGAACACCTGCGCGCGGCCGGCGTTGAGGTGGAGGTGGTGAACGGCATCACCTCGGGCCTGGCCGCCGTCACCTCGCTCGGCGTACCGCTGACGCACCGCGAGCACGCCCACGGCGTGGTGTTCGTCACTGGCCATTCGCAGCCAGGTGCCAGCGGCCCCGACTGGCGCGCACTGGCCGCCACCGCTCGCGATGCCAAGCTCACATTGGTGATCTACATGGGCGTGCGTGGCGCGGCGCACATCCAGGCGGAACTGCTGAGCGGCCTGCCAGCCCAAACGCCCGTCGCCATCGTCCAGCGCGCAAGCCTGCCCGACCAGCGCCACGCCGTCACGACCCTCGGCGCGCTCGACGCCACCATTCGCCGCGAGGCGCTGGCCAGCCCCTGCGTGATCGTGGTGGGTGACGTGATCCAGGGCGTGGCGGTAGCTGCGGACCCGACCCACACCTCGGCTCCACAGCCCCGCGCCGCCTGAACGCGACACCCGGACGCACCGCCGGTCGAGCCCGCCGCACGGCTACACTGCGGCTCCAACCCATCAGCCCACGCTACCGCTGTAGCGACCACGCATGCTCGACAAACTCAACGAACTTTCCGAAAGCCACGGCCCCCTGAAACGCGGCCATGGGCTGGTCAGCGGCGTGATTGCCCTGAGCCTGGGTATCCTGTGCTTTCTGGGCGTGCTGGCCTTTCATTTCCCCGAGTACCTGACCACGCCACAGTTGCGCAAAAGCTACGACGTCGCGCTGATGCGCCAGATCCTGTTTGGCGCGATGGTGGTGGCCGGCGGCATCAGCCTGGTCAACGCGATCTTCAACCGCACCCGCTGGCTGGCGGCCGCAGCCTTTGTGCTGGTGCTGCTGACCGCGCTGCTGGGCGGCCACAAGGTGCCGGTGAACGACTTTGCCGACAACACGCCTTACATCGGGCTGGACTGGTTCATCTTGGATTTGCTGGGCTCGGCGCTGCTGTTCATCTTTATCGAGAAACTGTTTGCGCTGCGGCGCGACCAGCCGGTGTTCCGCGCCGAGTGGCAGACCGATTTTCACCACTTCATCGTGAACCACATGGTGATCGGCTTCATGCTGCTGGCCACCAACCTGCTCGTGCACAAGTTCTTTGGCTGGGCCGCCAACGACGGCATCCGCGGCTGGGTGGCGCACCTGCCGTTCTGGGCGGGCGTGCTGCTGATCGTGCTCGTGGCCGATCTGGTGCAGTACTGGACGCACCGTGCCTACCACGAGGTGCCGCTGCTCTGGCGCCTGCACGCGGTGCACCACAGCGCCAAGAGCATGGACTGGATGGCCGGTTCGCGCCAGCACATCCTCGAGGTGCTGATCACCCGCACACTGGTGCTGGCACCGATCTACGTGCTCGGGTTCTCCAAGGAAGTGATCGACGCCTACATCGTGATCGTCGGTTTCCAGGCGGTGTTCAACCACGCCAATGTGAGCGTGCGGCTGGGGCCGCTGCGCTACCTGATCGTCACACCCAACTTCCACCACTGGCACCACAGCCAGGATCAGGAAGCGCTGGACCGCAACTACGCCGCGCACTATGCGTTCCTGGATCACCTGTTTGGCACGGCGGTGAATTCGCCCAAAATCTGGCCCGAGCGCTACGGCGTGCTGGGCGACTACGTGCCCGGCGGCTTCTGGAAGCAGCTTGGATTTCCCTTTGTGTGGAAAGGTTGATGCTATTATATTAATAGCTAACAATGACCACTGAATGCGGACAACTGGCTGATTTCGCTTGAAATTTGACGCGATCATCATCGGCGCGGGGGCAGCCGGCCTGTTCTGTGCCGGAGTCGCCGCGCAACGCGGCGTAAAGGTCCTGCTGATCGACCACAGCGAGAAAGTCGCCGAGAAAATCCGCATCTCCGGCGGCGGGCGGGCCAACTTCACCAACCGCGACATCGACCCGCGCGCCCCGCACAAACATTTTCTGGGCGACAACCCCGCCTTCTGCCGCTCGGCCCTGTCGCGCTACACGCCGCAGGATTTTGTGGCGCTGGTGCAGCGCCACGGCATCGCCTTTCATGAAAAGCACAAAGGCCAGTTGTTCTGCGACCGTTCGGCCGAAGACTTGATCCAGATGCTGCTGCGCGAGTGCGAGGCGGGCGCCATGGGCGGCTCGGTCACGCGCTGGCAACCGTGCAGCGTCAAAAATATCAGGTTTTCGGCAGCAGGTCCGCATGGGTTGGACATCGGTAGCTATGAAATTGATAGTGACAACGGCACCGCGCAAGCGCCCGCCGTCGTCATTGCCACGGGCGGCCTGTCGATCCCCAAGATCGGCGCCACCGATTTCGGCTACCGCATCGCACGCCAGTTTGGCTTGGCGCTGGTCGAGCCGCGCCCGGCCCTGGTGCCGCTGACGTTTGACGGCGAGGCCTGGGCGCCGTACGCCCAGCTGGCCGGCCTGGCGCTGCCGGTGGTGATCGAAACTGGCGGGCAAGCGAGCCCCCACGCGCCACCGCTGCGCGGCGGCAAGGCGCCCCGCACCACCTTCCATGAAGACCTGCTGTTCACCCACCGCGGCCTCTCTGGCCCGGCGGTGCTGCAGATATCGAGCTTCTGGCACGAAGGCTCGCCGGTGCGCATCAATCTGGCGCCCGATGCCGACGTGGCCGCCCTGCTGGCCCGCGCCAAAGCCACCTCGCGCAAGCTCATCGCCAACGAGCTGACGGCGCTGGTGCCTACGCGACTGGCCGATGCCTGGGTCAGTCGCGAATCGGCATGGCAGCGCCCAGTCAACGAAGCGTCCGACAAGGCGCTGGCCTCGCTGGCCGAGCGCCTGTCGTGCTGGGACATCACGCCCACCGGCACTGAAGGCTACAAGAAAGCCGAGGTGACCGCCGGCGGCGTGGACACCCGCGACCTGTCGCAGCAAACCCTGGAGTCGAAGCAACCCGGCCTGTACTTCATCGGCGAAGTGGTGGACGTGACCGGCTGGCTCGGGGGGTACAACTTTCAGTGGGCCTGGGCCAGCGCCCATGGCTGCGCGCAGGCCTTGGCCGAGCGCCTCCGATAACGACAGGCCTTGGCCGAGCGCACCCGATGACTGCAGGCCCTGGCGAATCCGCTCCGGCCGAGCTTGTCGAAGGGCTTCAACAAGCTCAGCCGGAACGGAACGGGTCAACACTATCTGGCTGCCTTACCGCCCCAGCATCTGCGCCAACCCATCCACAATCTCTGCCCAGCCGCGCTCGATGCGCGGCAGATAGTCGGCCCATGTGACACGCACGTCATGGGTCAGGGTGAGGCGGCAGCCCCCGTCGATCGGCGCGATATCCACCGTCACGCGGTCGTGGTCGGG
>JANOBJ010000347.1:0-24110 GCA_031411575.1 Betaproteobacteria bacterium
GTCGGTCATGGGCGTGAGCGGGTGGTTTTGCATGCCGCTTTCGTTCAGCAGCACGTCGCCCGCGAACAGGTAGCCCTTGAACACGGTGCGCTTGTTGTCGGGGAAGGCGGGGGTGGCGATGGTGAAATCGGTGCCGAGTGCGTCCATCAGCGCCTCGGTTACGGGGCCGATGTTGCCACGCACGTCGCCGGTGAAGGTGCTGTCAAAGGTGGAGCAGTACTTGAAGTAAATCTGCTGCGCGCCCTGCCCTTGCAGCCAGCGCAGCGCCGCCAGCGATTGCGCGATGGCTTCGGCGGGCGGGATGGTGCGCGATTTGAGCGCGACCACCACGGCGTCAACATCCGCGTCGAGAGGACCGGCCGGCACGCCGATCGTCTGCACCACGCGCATGCCCGCGCGCACCAGGTTGTTGGCCAGATCGGTCGCGCCCGTGAAGTCGTCGGCTATGCAGCCCATCACCATGCCCATCGGTCAGCTCCCGGGGTTGGAGAGAAATGTGATCAGCGCATCGGCCACCGCCTGCGGTGCCTCGCGCTGCGGAAAGTGGCCCACGCCGTCGATCAGCTGGCGCTGGTAGCGGCCGGAGAAAAAGCGCTCCTTGCCGGCCGAGGTTTCGGGCGGGTTGCAGGGGTCGAGCGCGCCGTGCAGCACCAGCGTGGGCACGGCCAGCACGGGCGCGGGCGTGAGCGCGGCATCGTCGGCCGCGTAGAGCGGGTCGCCCGGCGCATGGCCCCAGCGGTGGCGGTAGGAATGCAGCACCACGTCGGGCCAATCGGGGTTGTCAAAGCTGTCGGCGGTGGCCTCAAACTCTTGCGGCGCGTACCAGCCGGCGGGCGCCCAGGTGTCCCACATGATGCGGGCGAAGGCGCGGCCGTCCTGGCGCACGGTGGCGTCGCCGCGCGGCGTGGCCATGTACCAGTGGTACCAGTAGTTGCGGGCCTGCGGCAGGCTGAGCGGCTGGCCCGGGTCGTTGGTGCCGTAGCCCACCGACATCAGCACCAGGTGGCTGGCCACGCCCGGCGACAGGCCGCAGGCGTTGGCCACGGCGCGCGCACCCCAGTCGTGGCCGATCAGCGCAGGTTGCTGCAAGCCGAGCGCGGCGATAAAGTCCAGCAGGTCACGGCCGAGTGCCGCGAGCTGCCCGCTGCGCGGCGTGCTGGCGTGCAAAAACGTGGTGGGCGAGTAGCCGCGCAGCGCCGGGGCCAGCACGCGCCAGCCGGCCTGCGCCAACACCGGCGCTACCGCGGCCCAGCAGCGCGGGCTGTCGGGCCAGCCATGCAGCAGCACCGCCGTGCGCGCGCCCTGGGGGTTCCACTCGTCGTAGCCGACGCGCAGCAGGGGGGTGTCGATGAACTTCATGCGCTGCCTGTTGGTTTTTTGGGCAGCTCGATGCCAGGGAATATCTTGATCACCGCGCTGTCGTCTTCCTTCGCAAAGCCGGCGGTCGAGGCCTGCATGAACATCTGGTGCGCGGTGCTCGAGAGCGGCAGCGGGAACTTGGTGGCGCGCGCCATGTCGAGCACGATGCCCAGATCTTTCACGAAGATGTCCACCGCTGAGAGCGGCGTGTAGTCGGCCGCCAGCACATGGGCCATGCGGTTCTCGAACATCCAGCTGTTGCCAGCACTGTGGGTGATGACCTCGTACAGCGCAGCCGGGTCGACCCCTTCGCGCAGGCCGAGCGCCATGGCTTCGGCGGCGGCGGCAATGTGCACGCCGGCCAGCAGCTGGTTGATGATCTTCACCTTGCTGCCCGCGCCCGCCGAGTCGCCCAGCTTGTAAACCTTGGCGGCCATCGCATTGAGCGCGGCTTCGGCCTTGGCGTAGGCGGCGGGAGTGCCGGCCGTCATCATCGTCATCTGGCCGCTGGCGGCTTTGGCGGCGCCGCCGGAAATCGGCGCGTCGATGTACAGCAGGCCCAGATCGGCCAGCCGTTTTTCGAGCGCGACCGACCAGTTGGGATCGACCGTGGAACACATCACGAACACGCTGCCGGGCTTCATGGCGGCCGCGCAACCGGTGCCGTCGTGGTTCGGCCCGAACAGCACGCTTTCGGTCTGCGCAGCGTTCACCACCACCGACACCACCACGTCACAGGCGGCACCCAGCTCGGCCAGCGAGGCGCAGGCCACGCCACCGTCTTTGGCAAAGGCTTGCGCCACGCCGGGCCGCACGTCAAACACGCGCACCGGGTAGCCCGCACGGCGCAACGACTGCGCCATGCCACCGCCCATGGCGCCCAGGCCAATCAGGCCGATGGTGGGTTGAAAGGTGGTCATGGTGGGACAGTCTCCGGGGTGCGTTGCGGCGGGCTTATTCGTATGGTCATCATACAACTTTGATCGATTTTTTCAACGCGGATGCGGTGCGCGGACCGGTCCTCCAGGTCATTCAATGACCCCACCGATCCTGCTCAGCGCCCTGCCCGCGCCTTCACCAGCGGCTGCGCGAGACGGTCGCCTTCCTGGCTCCAGAAAGTCGGGTCGGCGCTTTCGATGCGGCGCGCTGCGTTGACCATGTGGCGCGCTGCGGCCTGCCGCGCCTTGGTCGCATCGCCGGCCTCGATGGCGCTGGCGATGGCGGTGTGCTCAGCCTTCACCTGCGCCGCGAAATCGGCGCGGCGTGCCTCATTCGCGCGGGTCACCTGGGTGGCGCCGCGCAGGAACTGCGCGAGGTAGTTGAGCGTGCTGATGAGAAACGGGTTGCGTGCCGCCTCGGCAATCGCGCGGTGAAACTGCACGTCTTCGTCCACCCCGTCGCCGCCCGCCTGGACGGCCTGATCGAGCGCCGCAACGGCCCGCCGCACGTGCTTCACGTCGTCCGCACTGCGGCGGGTGGCGGCCAGCGCGGCCACCTCGGCCTCGAGCGCGCGGCGCACCTCGACCATCTGGATCACCGCTTCTTTCGAGCCGGCATGGCGCGCGTCAAAGTTCAGCGGCACGAACGGCACGTTGGCGTTCACATAGACGCCGCTGCCTTGCCGCGACACGACCAGCCCGAGCGACTTGAGGCGCGACACCGCCTCGCGCACCACGGTGCGGCTGACGGCAAACTGCTCGACCAGCCGCGCCTCGGGCGGCAGCTTGGCCGACGGCGCCAGACGCCCGGCGCGGATTTCGGCCGCGAGTTGCTGGGCGACCTGGTCGGACAGGCGGGCGCCACTGGTGACGGGGGTGAACTGGGTTGTCATACAAAAAACGAACTGGTATGACAAGGATACGCATTTGGGCGCGGCACGCAATGGCGCCTGCCCGGTGTTGAAGTCCCGCACCCCAACCCGTTTGCCCTGTGCTTGCCGACAATGTGTCGCCAGATTCGCGTCAGGCCAAGCCCGCCAACCTTAGGGCCAGCCCCGCCAGTGCGCAGCCCGCAATCACCGGGATCACGCCGATCTTGAAGCGCAGCAGCGCGACCGCAGCCGCCACCATCAAGAACAGCGCCGCCACGTCAATATTGGCAGGAAAAGTAGCTGTGGTGCCTGTCCGCAGGGCAATGTGTGCTATGAAAAACAGAGCAAGACTGGCGATCACGCCCACCACCGCCGCCGTGATGGCGGCCAGCGGCGCGGTGAAGCCGAGCTTGCCGTGGGTTGATTCCACCAGCGGCCCGCCAGCCAGAATGAACAAAAACGACGGCAGGAAGGTGAACCACGTCACCAGCGTGGCCGCCAGCGCCGCGCCCATGAAGAGCGCCTCCGGCCCGAGCACCTGCTTGCCCCAGCCGCCCACAAACCCGACGAAGGCCACCACCATGATCAGCGGGCCGGGCGTGGTTTCGCCCAGCGCGAGGCCATCGATCATCTGCGGGCCGGTCAGCCACTGGAATTGCTCCACGGCGCCCTGGTACACATACGGCAGCACCGCGTAGGCGCCGCCAAAGGTCAGCAGCGCGGCCTTGGTGAAGAACCAGCCCATCTGCGTGAGCGCCCCCTGCCAGCCCTGCCACGCCACCAGCGCGCCCATGGGCAGCGCCCACAGCAGCGCACCCACGCCCACCACGGCCGCCAGCCGCGCTTTGTTGAAGCGGGCGTGGGCCGGCGTGGGGGTGTCGTCGTCGATCACAGCCGGGCCGTAAGCCGCCTTGGCAGCGCCATGCCCGCCACCGGCCGCGAACTGGCCCGGCGCCACGCGCGAACAGACCCAGCCAGTCAGCGCCGCTGCCGCGACGATCCACGGAAAAGGCACCTTGAAGAACGCTATTGCTATAAAACTAATAGCTGCTACCGCCCAGGGGACGGGGACTTTGAGCGGATTCTTCAGTGTTTTGCTGCCGATGCGGTGCACCGCCTGCAGCACGATGGCGGCCACCGCCGGCTTGATGCCGTAGAACAGCCCGGCCACCACCGGCACGTTGCCAAAGGCCACGTAAATCCAGCTCAGCGCGATCAAAATGAACAGCGAGGGCATCACGAACATCGCGCCCGCCACGAAGCCGCCCCAGGTGCGGTGCATCAGCCAGCCGATGTAGGTGTCGAGCTGTTGAGCCTCGGGGCCGGGCAGCAGCATGCAGTAGTTGAGCGCGTGCAGGAAACGCTTTTCACTGATCCAGCGTTTTTCTTCCACCAGCTCGCGGTGCATGATCGCGATCTGCCCGGCCGGCCCGCCAAAGCTGATGAACCCGAGCCGCAGCCAGAACCTGAACGCCTCGCCAAAACTCACCGGGGTCATGCAGCGGTCTCCACTACCTTGTGTGCGCCCCAGCGGTGGGTCTCGGCCTGCGCGCTGCGGCACCATTCATACAGGGCGTCGTACACCGGCATCGCGGCGGCCAGCATGGCGTGGTCGTCGGCATGCAGCCGCGACAGGCCGAGCGATACAGCCAGCAAACCCGCTGCCTGCGGCGCCAGCGACAGCCGGTCGGTGTCGGCGCCGCGCACGATGGTGGCCAGCGCATCGAGCGCCGGATCGTGCAGGTCAAACCCGCGCAGCACGGCGTCAAAGCTGCAGTGTTCCCACGCATGCGTGAGCGGCGCGCCCGGGATGTCATAGGCCACGGCGCCCAGCCGGCGCGCCTCGTCAAACACCTGCTCGGTCGGTACATAGAAGAACTCGGCACGCGGGTCGATGAAGCGGCGGATCAGCCAGGGGCAGGCAATGCGGTCGATCTTCGGCCGTTCGCGCGTGATCCAGCGTGAAGGCTGTTCGCCGGTCACGCCCCAGTCGGGCCGCTTGGCAATGCTCGGCACGCGCTTGGCGCGCCAGTTGGCGATGTTGTCGGGCGAATCAACGCCCTCCTCGCCGCCTTCGATACCGCCGGCCAGCGCAAGGGCGTTCCAGCCGGCCGCGCGCAGGGTGGCCACGGCCTCTTCGCTGACGTTGTGCCCGTACACGCAGTACACCACCACGTCACGCGGCGGCTGCGACGCGGCCATTGCCGCCACGGCTTCGGGTGCGCAGCGCTGGGCACCTGCCAGCAGGCGCGGGCTGTCGAGAAACTTGGGTTCGCGTCGTACGTCCAGCAGCAGCGGCGCGTCGGCACGGCCGATGCGCGCGGCAAGGTCTTGCGGGGAGATGGAAACGGGAAAAGACGAAACGGGGGATGCAGCGGTGTCCATAAGATACTCCAGCGAGTTGCCAGCGCTTGGACGGGACACCGTCTATCCGTGAAGACTCGGGAGGCTGAAATCCCGGTGCCTCAATTGTACGCCCGCGCGGGCTACCGGCGCTGGAACTTGAACACCGCCGTGCCGGCCCGGGCGTTGGGCCACAGGCGCACTTCGCGGCCGTCCTGCAGGCCGAAGGCGTCGAGGATGCGCAGCTCGTTCTTGTGCGCAAGCGCCTCGAAATCGCGGTAGGTGCCGACGCGGATGTTGGGCGTGTCGTACCACTCGTAGGGCAGGCGGCGGGTCACCGGCATACGGCCGCGCAGGATGCTCAGGCGATTCGGCCAGTGCGCGAAGTTGGGGAAGGCAACGATGCCGGTCTTGCCCACCCGCGCCGTCTCGCGCAGCATGGTTTCGGCGTTGTGCAGGTGCTGCAGCGTGTCGATCTGCAGCACCACGTCAAACGAGGCGTCGTCGAACATCGACAGGCCTTCATCGAGGTTGAGCTGGATCACGTTGACACCGCGCTGCACGCAGGCCAGCACGTTGGCGTCGTCGATCTCGATACCGTAGCCGCTGCAGCCGCGTTCGCGCTGGAGCACGTCAAGCAGCGCGCCATCGCCGCAACCCAGATCGAGCACGCGCGAGCCTTGCGGCACTTGCTGTGCAATCAACTGCATGGTGGCCAGGTCACTCATGTGGACAGGGTTTCGATGCGTTCAAAGTAGGACCGCACCACGCCCATGTAGCGCGGGTCGTCCAGCAGGAAGGCGTCGTGGCCGTGCGGGGCGTCGATCTCGGCGTAGCTCACGTCGCGGTTGTTGTCGAGCAGGGCCTTGACCATCTCGCGGCTGCGGCGGGGCGAGAAGCGCCAGTCGGTGGTGAAGCTCACCAGCAGAAACCGCGCCGTGGCGCGTGCCAGCGCCTTGCTCAGCGCGCCGCCATAGGCTTTGGCGGGGTCGAAGTAATCGAGCGCACGGGTGATCAGCAGGTAGGTGTTGGCGTCAAAGTATTCGCTGAACTTGTCGCCCTGGTAGCGCAGGTAGCTTTCGATCTGGAACTCCACCTCCTGCGTGCTGTACTTGAACGCGTCGAGCGCCGCCGGGCAGCCCCAAGGCGCGAGGGCCCCCTCGGGGGGCAGCGAACCACGCGCAGCGGGGAGCGTGGGGGCTTGCAACTTGCGCCCGAACTTCTCGTTCATCACATCGTCACTCAGGTAAGTGATGTGGCCGATCATGCGGGCGATGCGCAGGCCGCGCTTGGGGATGACGTCGCGCGCGTAGAAGTGGCCGCCATGGAAATCGGGGTCGGTCACGATGGCGCGGCGCGCCACTTCGTTGAAGGCGATGTTTTCGGCGGTGAGGTTGGGCGCGCTGGCGATCACGGCGGCGTGGCGCACGCGCTCCGGGTATTGCAGCGTCCAGCTCAGCGCCTGCATGCCGCCCAGGCTGCCACCCATCACGGCGGCCAGGGCGTCGATGCCCAGCGCGTCGAGCAGGCGGGCCTGCGCGTTGACCCAGTCTTCGACCGTGACCACCGGAAAATCCGCGCCCCAGGCCTGGCCGGTGGCGGGGTTCACCTGCATCGGGCCGGTGGAGCCAAAACATGAGCCGAGGTTGTTGACGCCGATCACGAAGAAGCGGCGCGTATCCACCGGCTTGCCGGGGCCGATCATGTTGTCCCACCAGCCTTCAGACTTGTCCTCGCCCTCGTACACGCCGGCCACGTGGTGCGAGGCGTTGAGCGCGTGGCACACCAGCACGGCGTTGGAGCGGGAGGCGTTGAGTGTTCCGTAGGTTTCGTACGCCAGCGTGTAGCCGGGCAGCACCGCGCCGCTTTGCAGGGCAAGCGGTTCGCGAACGTGCATGAACTGAGGCGTGACGATCATCAAAAAACCCGGTCTCGCTCAAGAAGCGGCCGGGCTCGAGGAACTGCGCGGTACCGTCTTTAGCTGAACTTGTTAAAGCGCCCGCAAGCTGGAGCAAATCGGCGCTGCTGAGGGCAAGTATAGCAACGCAGCGGCCGTGGGCGCGGGCCGCTGCGGGCTGGCTCAGGCCACCAGTGCCACCACACCCAGCACCGCAAACACCAGCGCCGACACGACGTGCACCACGCGGATCGGCACGGCGCGCGTGATGCGCTCGCCAAACCACACCACCGGCGCGTTGGCCAGCATCATGCCGAGCGTGGTGCCCAGCACCACTGGCGCCCAGGCCTGGTACTGGGCGGCCAGCATGACGGTGGCGATCTGCGTCTTGTCGCCCATCTCGGCCAGAAAGAACGCGATGACCGTGGTGCCGAACACGCCAAAACGCGGCGCGCCGGCGGCGCCATCGTCGTCCAGCCGGTCGGGGATCAGCATCCAGACGGCCATGGCGATGAAGGATACGCCGAGCACCCAGCGCAGCACGTCAGGCCCGAGCAGGCCGGTGACCCAGGCGCCCAACGCACCGGCCAGCCCATGGTTGGCCAGCGTGGCGACCAGGATGCCGAGCACGATCGGCCAAGGTTTCTTGAAGCGTGCGGCCAATACGAGTGAAAGCAGCTGCGTTTTGTCGCCCATTTCAGCGAGCGCGACGATGCCGGTGGAGACGAGGAAGGATTCCATGCGGCCCGATGCTAGGGCATTGCCGATGTACTCCGCTGGCACCCTGCATCACGTCCATCGGCCCCACCGGTCCAGCTGCAGCCCGCGATAAGCACGAGTTTGGCGCGTTTCTTGCTTGCTTTTGGTGCGTTTTGCCATTCCTGGCCAATAAAGCACCAAAACAGTTCAAATTTTCCAAAGAGGACCCCATGGAAGCACTCAAACAGGGCGCAGATGCTTTGTTCATTCTGCTCGGCGGCATCATGGTGCTGGCCATGCACGCCGGTTTCGCCTTTCTCGAGCTCGGCACCGTTCGCAAGAAGAACCAGGTCAATGCGCTGGTCAAGATTCTGGTGGATTTCTCGGTTTCCACCGTGGTGTACTTCGTCGTGGGCTACGGCGTGGCGTACGGCACCAGCTTTTTCGTGGGCGCCGAGCAGCTGGCCGCCAAGAACGGCTATGAACTCGTCAAGTTCTTCTTTTTGCTGACCTTTGCGGCTGCGATTCCCGCGATCATCTCGGGCGGTATTGCCGAACGCGCCAAGTTCTGGCCTCAACTGATCACAACAGCGGTCATCGTGGGCTTTATTTACCCGTTCTTCGAGGGTATCGTCTGGAACCAGGGTTTTGGCATCCAGGCTTGGATCAAGGCCGCCACTGGTGAGGAGTTCCACGACTTCGCCGGGTCGATTGTCGTCCATGCGGTGGGTGGGTGGCTGGCCTTGCCGGCCGTCATCCTGCTTGGGGCACGGTCCAACCGCTACCGCAAAGATGGCGCCATCAGCGCGCATCCGCCGTCAAATATCCCGTTTCTGGCGCTCGGTGCGTGGATCTTGACGGTCGGCTGGTTTGGCTTCAACGTTATGAGTGCGCAGACCATCGACAAGATTTCGGGGCTGGTGGCGGTCAACTCGCTGATGGCGGCAGTCGGCGGCACGCTGGCCGCGCTGGCGCTCGGCAAGAACGACCCCGGCTTTGTGCACAACGGCCCGCTGGCCGGGCTGGTGGCGGTGTGCGCCGGCTCAGACCTGATGCACCCGCTGGGCGCGCTGGCGGTGGGCGCGGTAGCTGGCGCCATCTTCGTGGTGATGTTCACGCTGACGCAGAACAAATGGAAGATCGACGATGTGCTGGGCGTCTGGCCGCTGCACGGGCTGTGCGGTGCCTGGGGCGGCATCGCGGCCGGCATCTTTGGCACCAAGGCCCTGGGCGGTCTGGGCGGCGTGAGCGTGAGCGCGCAGCTGATCGGCACGGCGATGGGCGTGGGCTGGGCGCTGCTCGGCGGTTTTGCGCTTTACGGGCTGCTGAAAGTCACCATGGGCCTGCGCCTGACGCAGGAGGAAGAGTACGACGGCGCCGACCTGTCGATCCACCGCATCAGCGCCACGCCGGAACGCGAAGCGAACTGGTGACACGGTGCGTTCGCGGCTGCCCGGCGCTTATATATTGATAGCAAACTATGTCCGGCCGATGCGGACATCGGGGCTGTTTGGGTTCAGAAACCCGGTTTGAGGCGGCTGACCGCCCGCAGCAGCCCGGTTTGCGCCGCCTGCGTGAGCCAGTGGGTGAAATCGAGTTCTGGCGCGGCGGCCAACGCCGTGGCCAAAGGCGCCTGCGCCAGTAGCGCGCCCACCAGCGCCGCCTCGCCCGGCAACGCCTCGCGCGCGGCGGGGCGCAGGCCGTCGCGCCAAACGATCAGGGTTTCGGCAACGCCTGCGCGCAGGCGTTCACCCGCCAATGTGAGCGCATACTCATCAACCGTATCAGCATCAGCATCAGCATCAGCATCAGCATCAGCATCAGCATCAGCATCAGCATCAGCATGGGCATGGGCATGGGCATGGGCATGGGCCGCCAAGATACTGGCGACCGGGTAGGGGCTGCTTAGCACCGTGGTCCCGGGGGCCAGCAGCAGGTAGGTGTCGGCCGGGTCGGCCTGCGCCAGCAAAGCCCACGACGCCGGATCGGTCGGGGCGTCGGCGGCGCCAGCCGCGACATGCAGCGTCCATTCGGCCATCGCCACATCGCCCAGGTAAGGCTCGTCCGCCAGTTGCGCCGACGCCTGCACAAAGCCCGGCAGCGCGCCGCCCCACAGGCCGATGTCGCCATCAGTCGGCGGCTGGTGGTGCCAGAAGTCGCGTGCCAGCGCGGCAAAGCTGGTGGCGCCGATGAGCCGGGCCAGCACCGGGTAGGCGGCAGCCAGCGCGCGCTCGGCCAGCGCGTGGCCGTTGGCGCGGTAGGTTTTAAGGCCTTTTTGCGCCAGAGTCCACGCCGGCTGGTCATAGTTTGCTAGTATTTTTATAGCGTCTTCCGGCCGGGGCTCGAAGATCGCCTGCAGCAGCGCGCTTTGCTCGCGGGCCAGTTCCAGGGTGGCAACAGCGGCGCTCATGGATGGGCCTCGGGCTCCAGATGGGTAGCAGGTGCGCCAACGCCGGCTTCGGCGCCGATGCGCCGCGCCGTGGCGGCTTCGTCCAGCAGCACGGCCAGAGGGGGCAGATCGGTGTCCCATTCAACCAGCGCGGGCACGGCGCCAAAGCGCTGCGCGGCATGGCGGTAGAGCTGCCACACCGGGTCGGCCACCCGGCTGCCGTGGTCGTCGATCACGATCTCGCCGCTGCCGTCGCCCGGGTCCGGCACGCGGCAGTGGCCCGCCAGGTGCAACTCGCCCACGGCCGCGGGGGGAATGCGGTCGAGCCACTGGGTGGTGCGGGCCAGCGGGTCGCCGGGCAGCCCGCTGATCTGCTCGTTGAGCGCGTTGACGTACAGGTTGTTCACGTCCACCAGCAGCTGGCAGCCGGTGCGCTGCGCCAGCGCCGCCAGAAAATCGGCCTCGTGCTGCTCGCTGGACGCCCAGACCCAGTAGGCCGAGAGGTTTTCCACCAGCAGCGGGCGCTGCAGGCGGTCCTGCACGCGCTGCACATTGGTGCACAGCACGTCCAGCGCGGCGCGGTGAAACGGGATCGGCAGCAGATCGGCCGCGTGCAACACCGGGCCGCCGTCGACCCGTGGCGCGCGCGCGAAACAGGCATGGTCGCTCACGCGCACCGGCTCGATGCGCGCCACCAGCGCGGCCAGCCGCTCCAGATGCGCGGCATCGATACCCACGGCGGAGCCCAGCGCCAGCCCTACGCCGTGCAGGCTGACGGGGTAGTGCGCGCGGGCTTGCTGCAGCAGCGCCAGCGCGGCGCCGCCTTCGGCCATGAAATTCTCGGAATGCACCTCGATGAAATCGAGCGTGGGGCGCTGTTCCAGCAGCGCCGCGTAGTGGGCATGCCGCCACCCGATGCCCACGGCGCTGGCGCGGGGCAGCGTACCGGCCGGGGCATCGGGTGGCGGCATGGTGTGACAGCAAGCGATGGGGGTGCGAAGGGCGGGCGGTCAGCTCTTCTTCTGCATGTCGTCCTTTTTCATCATGTCGTCTTTCTTCATGGTGTCGCCCTTCATCATGGTTTTTTCCTTGGCCTGCATGGCGGTCAGGCCTTTCATGCCGGCGCAGGTGCCCTTGGCCACGTACTTCCACTCGCCCACGTCGTCGCTGAGCTTGGACTGGCCGGCGCACGAATGGGTGCCCGCGAGGTTGGCGCAGTCGTTCTGGCCGGCCTTGGCGATGCCGTAGCACTTTTCTTTTTCCTGCGCGGCGGCGGGCGTGACCACCAGCAGCGTGGACAGCAGGGAAGCCGCGGCGGCGGCGACGAGGGCACGTTGGTTCATGGGAAAACTCCTGGACAAAAAGGTGGACGAAAACCCGCCCGCGGTCAGCCAGCTGCGGCGCCGTTGACGGGCTGGACGTTGGTCCGGCGGTGGCGGGGGTTCTTACAGCGTGGAGCCTACAAACGGGCTGCGGCCGTCTTCAAGCAGCGCTGCCCGGCCAGGCGGCAGACGCGTTCAGAGCAGGTCGGCAATGCGGTCCCAGGCTTCGGCCGGGATGCGTCCGTTGTAGCGCTCGACCACGCGGCCGGTCTTGTCGATCAACAGCGCCAGCGGCAAGGCCGAGGCCGCAGTCGCCGCCAGCCCCAGGTTGTCGCGGTAGGCGGCGTCACCGCTCCAGAGCTGCACAAAGCGTTGGGACGGCGGCACGGTGCGCGCCAGGATCTGTTCATAGTCGGCCAGGTCTTGCTGGCGGCGGTCCACGCTCACCAGCACCATCTCGAACGGCTGGCCGCTCCAGCCCGATACGTTTTGCCGCAGCTCGGGCATCTTGTCGCGGCACACGGCGCAACCGGTCGACCAGGCCATCAACAGCACCACCTTGCCTTTGAGGGCCGACAGGCGAAACGTCTTGCCGTCGCACGTGGGGCCTTCCACCAGCGGCGGCGTGGGTGCCGGCGCGGGCACCTGCGCCCACCCGGGCAAGCTGGGGGTGAGCAGGGCCGCCGCCAGCCAGGCTGCGGCTTGGCGCCGGTGAAATGCCGACAAAACAGTGTTGGAGGCGGGTTGCATGGCCATCGGTCGGGCCATGCAACGAATTCTTACAAACTGGCGGCGGCGCCCGTGGAGGCGCAGCCGGGCGTGGCGGCGCACCCAACATTGGGGGTGGCGCGCGTAGGGAGCCAGCGCCGGGGCCGAGTGTGCAAAAGCCTTACAAACCGAGTGCTGGCGCGGCTTTGCGGGCGGGCGGCGTGTTAAGGCACTTGTGCCAGAACGGTTTCTATGCGACATAATGGCAAAACGTGGGGTAAACCCCCCACGCCAAGGTTCGCGGTGAACAGGTCGCTATCGCTTTCTGCCAGTTTGTTCAGGTTTGTTGAATGCGTTTTCGGGACTCCATCGCTTCGGTTCATGTGTTTTATTGAGGAGTCCCATTCATGGGCAACAAACTGTACGTCGGCAACCTGCCTTACTCGGTGCGCGACAGCGATCTGGAGCAAGCCTTCGGTCAATTCGGTGCGGTGACCAGCGCCAAAGTCATGATGGAACGCGACACCGGTCGCTCCAAGGGTTTCGGCTTTGTCGAAATGGGCAGCGACGCGGAAGCACAAGCAGCCATCACCGGCATGAACGGCCAGCCCCTGGGCGGCCGCAGCGTGGTGGTCAATGAAGCCCGTCCGATGGAAGCCCGTCCGCCGCGCAGCGGTGGTGGTGGCGGCGGATACGGCGGCGGCGGCGGTGGTGGTGGCGGCTACGGTGGTGGCGGCGGCGGTGGCCGCAGCGGTGGTGGCGGCTCTGGCGGTGGCGGTGGTGGTCGCAGCGGCGGCGGCGGTGGCGACGGCGGCTTTCGCAGCCCGTACGGTGCCGGTCCGCGTGGCGGTGGCGGTGGAAGCCGCAGCGGTGGTGGCGGCGGCTACGGTGGCGGTGGTGGCGGCGGTTACTGATCGCCCGGGTCAACCCCGACAGCAAAAGGGCTCCTGCGGGGGCCTTTTTTCATGGCGCGGTGGTGCTGGAGGGCATGGCCCCCAAACCCCCTTCAACGCGTCAATTCCAAGTCGAATCGGCCTTTTGTGCTCGTCAGATGGTCATTGTTTGCTATTATTTATATAGCAATCAGAACTTGTCGGCGCGCAGCACCTGCACATCGGTGAAGTACAGCGACACGTGGTAGTGGGCGCTGTAGCTGTCCAGCACGGTCTGGGCAATCGCGTCGGCCACGGCCTCGTCGCACACCACCTTCATCTCGATCGTGCGGTCGGCCTCCCAGCGGCCTTCGCGGGTGCCGGAGGCGCCGCCGCCGCGCACGTCCCACACGGTGTAGCCTTGCGCGCCCAGCCGCATGGCATCGGCCACCAGGCGCTTTTCGAGCGCGGCTTCGGCAAAGATCACCAGCAGTTTTTTCGGGTGCTTGGTCATGGGGTTCCCCCAGAGAAGGCTTGTGCGAGCTTGAGGTACAGCGGAATGCCGACCACGATGTTGAACGGAAACGTGATGCCCAGCGCCGCCGTGATGGACAGCGCGGCATTGGCCTCGGGCACTGCAATGCGCATGGCGGTGGGCGCGGCGATGTAGCTGGCGCTGGCCGCCAGCGTGGCCATCAGCGCCACGCCGCCCACGCTCAAGCCGAGCAAATGGCCGGCGCCCGCGCCCAGCAGAGACAGGAACAGCGGCGCGATCACCGCAAAGGCCACCAGCCGCAGGCCATGGCGGCGCAGGTCGCCCAGCCGCGCGCCCGCCACCAGCCCGAGTTCCAGCAGAAACAGCGCCAGCACACCCTTGAACGGGTCGATGAACACTGGCTTGATGGGCGCGGTGCCGGATTCACCCATGACCGCGCCGATCGCCAGACCACCGGCCAGCAGCAGCACCGATTTGCCGAGGAACACATCGTGCGACAGCTCGCGCCAGTTGACAGCCTGCGCGCCGGGCGTGGCGGCGGCGCCCGTGCGCGCCAACAGGATGCCGGCCACCAGGCCGGGCGCCTCCATCAGCGCCACCCAGAGCGCGGCGTGCGGCTCGGCCGCCACGCCCTTTTGCTGCAGGTAGGCCACCGCCACCGCGAAGGTGACCACGCTCACCGAGCCGTAGTGCGCGGCCAGCGCGGCGCTGTCGGGCCGGTTCAGGCCGATGCGCCGCAGCACCGGCACCAGCAAGAAGGGAATCGCAAAGCCGAGCGCCAGGCACACCCCGACCTGCGGCAGCAAGGCCAGCAGCGGCTGCTTGCTCATCTCGATGCCGCCTTTCAGGCCGATCGCCAGCAGCAGGTAGATCGAAAGGGTTTCGTACAGCGCCTCGGGCAGCCGCAGATCGCTCTTGACGAGCCTGGCGAACAGGCCCAGCAGAAAGAACAGGACAACGACGTCGAGCACCATCGCGTGTCCTTCAGGCTTCGCTCTGGCGCCGCTTGCGCGGCCGGCCCGCCAGCAGCCGGTCATACAGCGGGTTGGGCAGCAGGCGCAGCAGCTTGGCCACCACCCCCATCTGCCAGGGGATGACGCGGTAGCTGGCGCCGGCCTCGATGGCGGCAAAGGCTTTGTCGGCAAATGCCTCGGGCGGCATCAGAAACGGCATCGCGTAGCGGTTTTGCCGGGTCAGCGGCGTATCGATGTAGCCGGGGCAGAGCGTGACCACCTTGACGCCGTGCTTGCCGGTGCTCTGGCGCAACTCGCCGCGCAGACTTTCACAGTAGCTGATGACCCCTGCCTTGCTGGCGCAGTAGGCGCCGTGTCCGGGCAGGCCGCGGATGCCCGCCACGCTGCCAATCCCCACCAGCGCGCCCGAGCGCCGCTGCACCATGCCGTCGATGAACGGGTGGAAGGTGGCGGCCATGCCGATGTTGTTGGTGGCGAAGGTGCGCGCCAGCACGTCGATATCGGCGCGCTCGGCGGTATCGATGCCGACGCTGATGCCGGCGTTGGCGATCACCACGTCAGGCACGCCCTGGGCCGCGAGGCAGGCCTGGCCGGCGGCCACGATGCTGCCGGTGTCGGACACGTCGGCGCTATAGATTTTATAGCCGCCCGCATCCAGTCCGCGCGCACCTGCCCAGGTGTCAATCTCGGAAACGCGGCGCGCGACGAGTGCCAGCCGGTAGCCGGCCTGGTGAAAGCGCCAGGCCAGTGCCTGGCCAATGCCGCTGGAGGCGCCGGTGATGAAGGCCAGTTGGGTCATGCGGTGGAGGGGTGGGCGGTGGAAGGGTAAGACAGCCGGTCTACTTGCCCGTGCGCGGCGCCAGCACGCCCTTGACGCGGCCGCGCAGGTCCATCGAACGCTCCAGGTTGTCATAGGCCATGGTGTCGCCGGTGAAACGGTCGTTGCCCCGCAACAGGATGACCGGCTGGTTGGAAGTGACGCGCTCCGCATCCAGGAACGCATGCAGGAACTCGCCGCGAAACTCCAGCCGCGGCAGCACCCGCGCGCCGGGTCCGATCACCGCGTCGCGCACCACCACCGCGTTACCGAACAGCTGGACCTCGGAGCCGTCGCCATTGGACAGCGCGCGGTTGGCCGTGGCCACCGTCAGGCGCCCGTCGGGGCTGATCGAGCGGATGCGGGCCTGGTCGATCTCCAGCGTGTCGGTATCGGGAAAATGCCGCGCCTCGGCGCCGAAGACCTCGCTCTTCAGGTGGCCGCGGGCGTCAAAGGTCTTGACCGAGAAGCGCCGCAGAAAATAGTCGGCGTCGTGGGTGGCCGGCCGCTGGCTTTCGAGCGCCTCCAGCAGCGGCGTGTTGCGCACCAGCCAGTAGGTGCCCAGCGCCAGCAGCCCCATCAGGATCACCGGCAGGTACAGCGCCGAGCGGTCCCACCCCACGCGAAGCCAGCGGATCGCGATGTTCATGCCGCGCTCACGGAACGCTTGCGGGATCGGCCCCGTCGTGCGCAGCCAGCAGCGATGCATAGCGGCCACTGGCCACCAGCAGCAGATCGCAAAATTCGCGCGCAGCACCTTCGCCGCCACGCAGCGCGGTCACGTGGTGCGCCGCCGCCTTGGCTTCCGCGTGGGCATTGGCGGGCGCGCAGGCCAGCGCGCACCGGCGCATGACCGGCAGGTCGGGCCAGTCGTCGCCGATGGCCGCGGCCTGCGTCCAGTCGAACCCGAGCGCCTGCAGCGTCTGCTCGGCCGCCGGGCGCTTGTCCTCGGTACCAAAGTGCGCTTGGGTGATGCCGAGCGCCTGCAGCCGCACGCGCAGCGGTTGGGAATCGCGCCCGGTGATCACCACGGGCGTGATTCCCACTTGCTGCAGCAGCTTGAGGCCTTGACCATCCAGCGTGTGAAAGCGCTTGAGGGTTTCGCCGTGCTCGGTGAAGTACAGCCCGCCGTCGGTCAGCACGCCATCGACATCGAAAAACGCCACGCGCACGCCCTGGGCGCGCAGCAGCAGTTCGGGCTCGAAAGTCAGGGCGGGCATCGACAGGCTTCTAGATGACTTTGGCGCGCATCAGGTCGTTGGTATTGAGAGCGCCGCACAGCACGCCACGGTCATCAACGACCAGCACACTGGTGATGCGGTGACGCTCCATCAACTCGACGGCCTCAACCGCGAGCGCATCGGCACGGATGGTGCGGGGGTTGGGGTGCATCACGTCGCGCGGCGTCGTGTGGCGCAGATCCACGCCTTTTTCGATCAGTCGGCGCAGATCGCCGTCGGTGAAGATGCCCACCACCCGGCCTTCGGCATCGACCACCGCTGACGCGCCCAGCCCCTTGGCGCTCATTTCGCGCATCAGCTCGCTGAAACTGCTGTCGGGGCCAACCTTGGGCACCCCGGCGCCTGCGCGCATCAGGTCGCTCACATGCGTCAACAGCTTGCGGCCGAGCGAGCCGCCCGGGTGCGAGCGCGCAAAATCCTCGGCCTTGAAGCCGCGGGCGTCCAGCAGCGCCACCGCCAGCGCATCGCCCATCACCATCTGCGCAGTGGTGCTGGCGGTGGGCGCCAGATTGAGCGGGCAGGCTTCTTTTTCGACACCAGTGTCCAACGTGATGTCGGCGTGTTGCGCCAGCGTGGAGCCGGCGTTGCCGGTCATCGCGATCATCGGCACGCCCAGCCGCTTGACCACCGGCAGCAGCACCGTGAGTTCGTTGACTTCGCCGGAGTTGGAGATCGCCAGCACCAGATCGACGGTCTTGATCATGCCCAGGTCGCCGTGGCTGGCTTCGGCCGGGTGCACGAACATCGCGGCCGTGCCGGTGGAGGCCAGCGTGGCCGCGATCTTGCGCCCCACATGGCCGCTCTTGCCCATGCCCATCACGACCACGCGGCCGCGCACCGCCAGCATCAGCTCCACCGCGCGGGCAAATGATGCTCCGAGGCGGGGTTTGAGCCCCAGAACAGCGGCGGCTTCGATGTCGAAGGTCTCGCGCGCCAGACGCAGCGCTTTTTCGGGGTCGAAGGTCATTGGCGACATTCTATCGACGGGCACCATGCTTGCTACTATCCGCGCATGACCTCGCTGGAGCTGACACTGCTGTACCTGCTGGCCGCCGTGCTCGGGGTGGTGGCGTGCCGTTCGCTCAAGCTGCCGCCGATGCTGGGCTACCTGGCGGTGGGCGTGGTGATCGGGCCCAACGCGCTGGCGCTGGCGCAGAACTCGCAGGCCATCCAGCACCTGGGCGAGTTTGGCGTGGTCTTCCTGATGTTCGTGATCGGGCTGGAGTTCAACCTGTCCAAGCTGCGCGCGATGCGCACCCATGTGTTCGGCCTCGGCCTGTTCCAGGTGGTGCTGACCGTGCTGCTGGGCACCGTGGCCGCGCTGGTGCTGGGCGCGCTGGCGCCGGCTTTCTGGAAGATGAGCTGGCAAACGGCGCTGGCGCTGTCGGGCGCGCTGGCCATGAGCAGCACGGCGGTGGTGGTGAAGCTGATGTCCGAGCGACTCGAAATGGAGTCCGAGCACGGCAAACGCATCATGGGGGTGCTGCTGTTTCAGGATCTGGCCGTGGTGCCGCTGCTGGTGCTGATCCCCGCGCTCGGTTCCAAGCCCGAGGTGCTGTTCTCGGCGCTGGCGGTGGCCTCGCTCAAAGCGGCGGTGTTGATCACGGTACTGCTGGTGGGTGGTCAGCGGGTGATGCGCTGGTGGCTCACGCTGGTGGCGCGCCGCAAAAGCGACGAACTGTTCGTGCTGAACCTGCTGCTGATCACGCTCGGGCTGGCCTGGCTGACCGAAATGGCAGGCCTGAGCCTGGCACTCGGCGCGTTCATCGCCGGCATGCTGGTTTCCGAGACCGAATACAAGCACCAGGTGGAGACCGACATCCGGCCATTCCACGACGTGCTGCTGGGGCTGTTCTTCATCACCATCGGCATGCTGCTCGACTGGCGGCTGGTGCTGGATCGCTGGCCGATGGTGCTGGTGCTGCTGACCCTGCCGGTGCTGTTCAAGCTGGTGCTGGTGACGGTGCTGGCGCGGGTTTTTGGCGCCACCAGCGGGGTGGCGCTACGCACCGGCCTGTACCTGGCGCAGGCCGGCGAGTTCGGCTTTGTGCTGCTGGCGCTGGCCCAGACCAATGCACTGGTGCCGCCGTCGCTGCTCAACCCGATTCTGGCCAGCATGGTGCTGTCGATGCTGGCCACGCCGTTCATCATCATGTACAGCAACCGCATCGTGATGAAGCTGGTGAGCAGTGAGTGGCTGCAGCAATCGCTGCAGATGACCACCATCGCGCGCAAATCCATCAACACCAGCAAGCACGTGATCATCTGTGGCTACGGGCGTTGCGGCCAGAACCTGGCGCGCATGCTCGACGGCGAAGGCATCCCCTACATGGCGCTCGACCTGGACCCCGACCGCGTGCGCCAGGCAGCCGCAGCCGGTGATTCTGTGGTGTTTGGCGACGCCGCGCGGCTGCAGGCGCTGATTGCCGCCGGGTTGGCGCGCGCCAGCGCGGTGGTGGTGACCTACCTGGACGTGGCCGGCGCGATCAAGGTGCTGGCCCACGCGCGCGCCCACGCGCCGCAGGTGCCGGTCATCGTGCGCACGCAGGACGACCGCGATCTGGAAAAACTGCGGCGCGCGGGCGCCACCGAGGTGGTGCCCGAGGCCATTGAGGGCAGCCTGATGCTGGCCAGCCACGCGCTGGCGCTGGTGGGGGTGCCGATGCGCCGCGTGATCCGGCTGGTGCAGGACCAGCGCGACGAGCGCTACAACCTGTTGCGCGGCTACTTCCACGGCGCTGATGACGACACGGCCGATGAGGTGGACCAGGAGCGCCTGTCGACGCTCACGCTGCCGCTGGGCGCCCGCTCGATCGGACGTGCGCTCAGCCATCTGGCGCTGCACGCGGTTGGGGTGCGGGTGGTCAGCCTGCGCCGCGTCAACGGCAAGGCGATCACGCCCAGCGACGACCTGCTGCTGGAGGACGGCGATACGCTGGTGCTGTCGGGTCGCCAGGCGCCGCTGGCGCTCGCCGAAGAGAAGCTGCTGCGCGGCTGAGCCGTTTATCGTCCCCGTCTTTGCATCGAAAGGATCTTCCCATGCGCCGTCGAGAAGCCCTTGTTGGCCTTGCCGCTACCACGCTGCACGGCATGGCCGCCGCGCAGGACATCGATGCGTTGTTGCGGACCGGCGGTTGCGCCGTGTTGCTGCGGCACGCGCAGACCGTGCCCGGTATCGGCGATCCGCCGGGCTTTCGCGTCGATTTTTGCAGCACGCAGCGCAACCTGAGTGAAGAAGGGCGGGCCGATGCGCGCCGTATTGGCGAGTGGTTCAAAGCCCGCCAGTTCAAGCCGCGCGCGGTACGCTCCAGCGCGTGGTGCCGCTGCCGGGACACGGCTGATCTGGCCTTCGGCCGGCACATCATCTGGACCGCGCTGAACTCGACCTTTGGCGACCGCGTGCTGCAGCCCGACCAGAGCGCCGAGGTCAAGGCCGCCCTGGCGCGCGTGCCATCCGGCCAGTTCGACGTGTGGGTCACACACCAGGTCAACATCTCGGCCCTGACGGGTGAGGGCCCGGCGATGGGCGAAGCCTTCATCCTCGATGCAAAGGGCACAATCATGGCCCGCACCCGATTCGCGTGAGCCATGCCCCACCTCGACGTCAACCAGTATTTGAAGCACCACATCCGAACCGTGCCGGACTGGCCGGCACCGGGCGTACAGTTTCGCGACATCACGCCGTTGCTGCAGGACCCAAAGGTGTTTCGGGTGCTGATCGATGCCTTCGTGCACCGCTACATGGACCGGGCGCTGCGACCCGACGTGGTGGCGGGCCTGGATGCGCGGGGCTTCATTCTGGGAGCGGTCGTGGCCTATGAACTCAACGTCGGTTTCGTGCCGATCCGCAAGAAAGGCAAGCTGCCGTTCACCACGGTGGAGGAAACCTACGAACTGGAGTACGGCAGCGCGACGGTCGAGTTGCACACCGACGCCGTGAAGCCGGGCGACCGGGTGCTGCTGATCGATGACCTGATCGCCACCGGCGGCACCATGATGGCCGGCCGGCGACTGCTGGAGAAGCTGGGCGCCACGGTGGTCGAGGGCGCCGCGATTGTCGATTTGCCCGAACTTGGCGGCTCGGCCAAGCTGCGCGCCTCGGGCCTGTCGCTGTACACGCTGGTGGATTTCGCCGGGCATTGAGCCGGCGCAGGCTGACCGAGGCTTTTGTCCCCGACGCGGGGATCAGTGCAGGTCGCCGTACTGGGTGTTGCTCAGCGCTGGCGCGATCCGCTCGCGCGCTCCCGGCGATTGCTGCGAAGGGCCCTGCTCGGTATCTTCATAACCGGTCGTCTGCAGGGTGTAGCTGCGCTCGGGCACCACGGGTGCGACCGCTTCGCGCGGGACAAACGGCGGCAGCCGAGACGGGCGGTGTGGCAACACCGAGCGCAGCGCGGTGGAGGTGGGCGACCGCGGCGCCACAAAGGCGGTCTGCTCGGCGATACGCCAGTAAACGGCTTTCACGACCACCTGGTGCCGGGCCTTGTCGTTGCGCGCCACCAGGCTTTCAATCCAGTTGTACTGCTCCTGACCGCCGTCCAGCTTGTCGGCCAGATCGATCATGACCACAAACTCGGTCGCCTCGCGGTTGGTGGACAGCACCTTGAACTTGTAGCGCGACGACAGCACGCCCGCGCCGACCATTGCCTCGCGCACCGCGCCGTACAGGGCCTCGCGCTGCGCCGAGCGCCCGGTCTTCTCGGGCATGGGCTGGTCGCCGGGCGACGGTGTGGTGCGCACCGGGATGCGCTGCTCAGGCGGCGTGGCAGCGATCTGGTCGAAGCCGGGTTCGATGGGACCGGCAGACCGTGATTTTCCGAACAATCGTGACACCGAGAACATTCGCCTGACCCTTGTTTTTTTGTTGTACGCGACCTGATTGCAATCAAGCCTCTTCATTGCAGTGTACGGTGCTTGTGGGGCTTATGCACCACCTGTCGGGGCGCAACCCGTGACGCCAGGTTACAGCGTGGAACGATTTGTGTCCGGGGTCAGGTCACGGCGGCCCGCTTGGGCTTGTTGGCGAGGCGTTTGGCCACCACCGCGCCGAGCGCCATGGCCAGATCCAGCGCCACCACGGGCTGACGATTGCCCATTTCCGTGAAGCGGATCGGCGTCAGGCCCCAGAGCTTGCAGGGACCGGTCGCCACCACGCTGGCGTTGCGCGGCAGCCGGGAAAAGAAGGCGCCTTCGCCCACCACCGAGCCGGCATTGACCATGGCCAGCGTCATGTGGCCTTCGTCGTCCTCGACGTGCACGCTCAGGGCGCCACTCTCCACCAGGTAGACGGTGCGGTCGGTGCCGCCCTGGTCAATCAACACCTGGGAAGGGCTGAGCGCAAACGGCTGCAGGTAGCTGCCCAGCACTTCCCACTGGGCGGCGTTGAGGGTCAGGTTCAGGCTGTCGTAGCTGTTGCCGTGTGCGAACACCTGGGCGAGTTCCTGGACACTGAATTTGGCGTTGGTGGATGACGGAATGCTCATGATGAAGCTGACGGTAGTGGGACGCTCGCCCCACCACAAGCGAAGTTTGGGCTGGGTTACAAATATTACAACGCAAGCCCCAACGGGAGTAGATTTTTCGCAACTCTGCGCGGCGCTTTGGCGGCCCATCGCCCCCACACACCAAAGCGGTGCGGGCGCCCGCCAGTCCTATTTGCCGATGCAAAAGCGCGAGAAGATCACGCCCAGCAAGTCGTCGGACGTGAATTCGCCAGTGATCTCGTTCAGGGCGTTCTGCGCCAGCCGCAGCTCTTCGGCCAGCAGGTCCAGCGGCGGCGATGCAGCGCCAAGCTGGTGGTACGCCTCGTCCAGGTGCACGCCGACCCGACCCAGCGCCTGGACATGCCGCACACGCGCGATGTACACGCCTTCGGGCGCCGATTGCCAGCCCGCCACCTCCAGCAGACGACGGCGCAGTGCGTCCAGCCCGGCACCGGTTTTGGCCGACAACGCCAGGCCCGTCGAGTGCGCTGGGGGCGCCGGGGCATCCGCCACATCGGCTTTGTTCCAGATGTCGATCACCGGTACGGTTTCAGGCAGTTTTTGCGCCAGTGTCCGCGCTATCTGGCCATCTTCTGCTATGTATTTAGTAGCATTTTGTCGCGTCAGGTCGTGCAGGAACAGCACCGCATCGGCGGCCTCGATGGCACCCCAGGCGCGCGCGATGCCGATGCGCTCGACCTCGTCCACTTTCTCCGCTTCGGTGTCGCGCAGGCCAGCAGTGTCGATCACATGCAGCGGCACGCCTTCGATCTGGATGGTTTGCTGCACCTTGTCGCGCGTGGTGCCGGCGATCGGCGTCACGATGGCCAGCTCGGCGCCGGCCCGCGCATTGAGCAGCGAACTTTTGCCGGCATTGGGCTGGCCCGCGATCACCACCGTGATGCCCTCGCGCAGCAGCGCCCCCTGGCGCGCGCGCTGCTGCACCGCGTGCAAGCTGTGGCTCAGCGCCGCGAGCTGGCCCGCCGCGTCGGCTTGTCTGAGGAAATCGATGTCTTCCTCGGGGAAATCGAGCGTCGCTTCGACCAGCATGCGCAGGTGAATCAACGCATCGCGCAGCACATGGATTTCGCGCGAGAACTCACCAGCGAGCGAGCGCGAGGCGCTGCGCGCGGCGGCCTCGGTGCTGGCATCAATCAGGTCGGCAACGGCTTCGGCCTGCGCCAGGTCGAGCTTGTCGTTGAGGAAGGCGCGCTCGGTGAATTCACCGGGCCGTGCCAGCCGCAGGCGCGGCAGCCTTGGGCTGCCCGTGGCGGGGTCGGGCTCTGCGGCAGCCGACAGGCAGCGCGCCAGCAACAGCTGCAGCACCACCGGCCCGCCGTGGGCCTGCAGTTCCAGCACATCCTCGCCGGTGTAGCTGTGCGGCGCAGGGAAGTGAATGGCCAGCCCCTGGTCGATCGGGCTGCCGTCTGCGGCCAGAAAGGGCAGGTACGTCGCCTCGCGCGCCTTCAGTGCCCGACCGCACAGCGCGGCAATGACCGGCGCCACGGTTGGGCCCGACACCCGCACAATCCCCACCGCGCCGCGCCCCGGGGCGGTGGCGATGGCGGCGATCGGGTCGAGATGACGGAGCGACATGCTTGCAAGTTTAGTCAGCCCCGGCGCGGAGCGGGCTTCGCTGCTGGTCGCGCCGGAGGTCGCGTCCTTTTTGAGGAACACTGCGGAACCGGCTTTGCCGGGCC
>JANOBJ010000348.1:0-9878 GCA_031411575.1 Betaproteobacteria bacterium
GGCGCCATTGGTCAGCACCGCGTCGTCCGGCAGGTGCTTTTGCAGCACGGCCACGATGGCGGGCATGTCAACCACGCCCTGGGCCGAGTCGCCTGCGAGACCCGGCAGCGGCTGCGGCACGCGGTTGGCGTCGTAGTCGGCGTGCACCGCTGCCGTCCAGTCAGCCCAGGGCACGTTGGGCGGGGCGGTCAGCACCTCGAGGCTACGCGCGGCGGCGTTCATCGTCGAAAGAATCGCAATGTCGGCCTGGTAGACGCGGTTGAGTTCTTCGGCGCTGGCGTGGATGTGCACCAGCGTCTGCTTCGGGCGCGGCGCCTGCAGCAGCGTATAGCCGGCGGTGGTCATCTCGCCCAGGCGCGGACCGATCGTGATGATCAGGTCACTGTCCTTGATGCGCGCCGCCAGTTTGGGGTTGATGCCAATGCCCACGTCACCCGCGTACAGCGGATGAAAGTTGTCAAAGATGTCCTGGAAGCGGAACGCGTTGCCCACCGGCAGCTGCCAGTTTTCGGCAAAGCGCTGCAGCGCCTGCGCGGCCTGCGGCGTCCAGCCGCCGCCACCTGCTATGACAAACGGACGCTCCGATTTCAGGAGCAGCTCGCGCAGGCGACGCAACGAACCGGGATCGCTCCACGCCTCGACCGGCGCCACCCGTGGCAGCGGCTCGGCGTCCACGGTGTGCGTCAGCATGTCCTCGGGCAGCACCAGCACCACCGGACCGGGCCGGCCGTTCATGGCCGTCGCAAAGGCGCGGGCCACGTACTCGGGAATGCGGGGCGCGTCGTCGATGCGCTCGACCCGTTTGGCAAAGCCCTTGGTGCTGGGGCCAAAGAAGCTCTGAAAATCAACCTCCTGAAACGCCTCGCGGTCGCGCGTGTCACTGGCCACATCGCCCACAAACAGCACCATCGGCGTGGAATCCTGGAAGGCTGTGTGCACGCCGATCGACGCATTGGTGGCGCCCGGCCCGCGCGTCACGAAGCAGATGCCGGGGCGCCCGGTCAGCTTGCCGTGTGCCTCGGCCATGAACGCCGCACCGCCCTCCTGGCGGCAGATGACAAAGCGGATCTGATCCGCATGGGCATGAAACCCGTCCAGCGCGGCGAGATAACTTTCACCGGGGACGCCAAAGGCGTGCGTCACGCCTTGCTCAATCAGGCATTCAACGAGAAGATGGCCGGCAAGTCTGGTGGTCATGCCACCATTGTGCCGTGGTGAACCGTGCGCCTGACTCGCCGCACGTTGAACGCGCTGGCGATCAGCACCGCCTGCACCAGCACCAGACCGAGCCACACGCCGCGGTAGTTCTGCTGGTCCATCAGCGTGCCAAAGATCAGCGGCGCAATCGCCTGGCCGATATCGAGGCCCGAATAGACCACGCCATAGACCCGGCCAGTGGCGTTTTCGGGGGTGGACTTCTTCACCAGCAGGTCGCGTGACGGCCCGGCGATGCCGGCGGCAAACCCCATCGCGCCAAACAACGCGGGCACGGCCAGCGCCGGAACGGGTGCATAGCCGATCGTCAACGCAATGGCCGCGGCAATGCCAAAGCCCGCGCCCACCACTCGCTCGCAGCGCGCCGGGTCGGACGCCAAAAAGCCGCCCAGCACCATGCCGCCCGCGCTGCACACCATGTAAATCGTGAGGCACATGGCCACCAGCGCCACCGGCACGCCGTGCAGCTGTCGCGCCGCCTCGGGCGCAAACGCCTGCACCACGCTGAGCGCCATGGCATAGAAAAAGAAGAACGCAAAGCACATCCAGACCGCCGGAATGCGCAGGAAATCCAGCCCGCCGGCTGACCCGACCCTGGCGTCCGCCGCCATGCCGGCACTCTTTTGTGCGGCGCCTGAACCGGGCAACGCCAGCTTGTCGCGGTTGAACCAGAGCACCGCCAGCACCACCAACGCCAGCACACCGGCCGAGGCCATCGCCACGCGCCACGAAAACGCCAGCGCGAGCGGCACCATCATTGCGGGTGCCAGCGCCCAGCCCAGGCTGCCCGTAATGCCGTGCACGCTGTAGGCGTGGCCCAGGCGCGGCGCACTCACCTTGCGGTTGAGCAGCGTGTAGTCCACCGGGTGGAACACGCCGTTGCCCATACCGGCCACCACCGAGCAGGCGGCCATCATCCAGTAGCCGGTACTGGCCGCAAAGCCGAAGGCGGCCAGCGACAGCAACGCCAGCCCGCCAAACAGCACTGGGCGCGGCCCGAAACGGTCCACCATGAAGCCCGAGGCGGTCTGCACCGCGCACGACACCACAAAGAAAATCGTCATCAAAAAACCCAGCTCGGTGTAGCTGGCGTTCAGCGCGTCCTTGAGCCAGGGAAACAACGGCGCCAGCAGCAACTGGCTGAAGTGGCTGATCATGTGCGCCAGACCCACCAGGCCGATCACGCCTGCGTCTTGCCGCAGTGGTGTGGCGCCGGGGGGCGGGAATCCCGCGGTGGTTGAAGAGGGCATGCGTCTATCGTAGACTCGCGTGGAAGGTCTGAATCGCGACAGAAAGACAGTTGTTGTTGAATTTCAGCCAAATCCGTACCCGACCGCCCGCCTCCGTACCAGCCGCCGACGCCGCCATGCCCCACACCTCCCGTCTCACTCCCCGTGTCCGTCCCCGCGTCACGCCCCACGTGAGGTTCACCCCGCTCGGCGACACGGACCCCTTCACCCCCAGTGCAGCCCGGCCGGTGCGGGTGCGGGCCCGCGCGATGCCGGCCGACACCCATTTCGAGCCGCACCGCCACGCCTGGGCGCAGCTGGCCTACTGCGCGTCCGGCATCGTGCAGGTCACCGCCGCGCAGCGTGGGGCCGATGCCGACGGCCCGGGTGGCGACGACGAAGTCACCTACATCGTGCCGCCCTCGCGCGCGGTGTGGATCGCGCCCGGCGCGCGCCACGCCATCCACGTGCTGGAGGCCGCGGCCTTCCGCACGCTGTACATCGACGCCTCGGCCGCGCCGCCGGGCTGGCAGACCTGTCGCGTGATCGTGGTGTCGCCGCTGCTGCGCGAACTGGTGCACGCACTCGACGCGCCGCCCGGAACCCCGCCGCGACTGGCCCGCGAACAGCTGTTGAGCCGCCTGGTGCTGGACGAACTGGCCAACGCCGCCACCCAGCCGCTGGGGGTGCCGTTGCCGCACCCGCAAACCGGTGACAAGCGCCTGCGTGCGCTGTGCGAAGCCGTGCTGCGCGCACCGGATGGCCGCGCCACGCTGGCCGATTGGTCGGCCGACATTGGCGCCAGCGAACGCACGGTGGCGCGGCTGTTCCGCGATGAACTGGGGTTGAGCTTCCAGCAGTGGCGCCAGCAGGTGATCCTGGCGCACGCGCTGCCGCTGCTGGCGCGCGGCACCCCGGTGGGCCAGGTGGCGGCCGCCAGCGGCTACGCCAGCGACAGCGCCTTCAGTGCCATGTTCAAAAGCGCCATGGGACAGCCACCGAGCCATTTTCAGGGCAAAAACACGCTCTAGTGCTCATCAGCTGGTCATTCTTTGCTATTTTTATAATAGCATTCACGGCGCCGAGCAAGTTGCCGGTCGGGCGGTGGTTCAGCGCCAGAGCGCCTGCATGGCCTCCACGAACGCTGCCGACATGTCGGTTTTGGTAACCGCTGTCCCCGCAACATAAACCTGCGCCGGCTGCGCGCCGGGGCTGGAGAACACCAGCGCATCGAGCAGGTGATCCGGCGGCACACCCAGCAAAGCGGGTGCATGGGTATCGATCACCATGAAGTCGGCACGCTGGCCCGCGGCCAAAGCGCCCAGCGGCAGCCCGGCAGCGGCGCTACCGCCTTGCAGCGCGCCCTGAAACAGGGCGGCGGCGCTGCTCTCGCCCCGCGCGGCAGTGGCGGCAATGTTGCGTCGGCGCGAGTTCAGGCGCTGCGAATACTCCAGCAGCCGCAACTCTTCCTGCCAGCAACGCGTCACGTGGCTGTCCGAGCCGATCGACCAATGGCCGCCCTGCCCCATCCAGGTTGGCAGGTCAAACACGCCGTCGCCCAGATTGGCTTCGGTGCTGGGGCAGATCACGATGGCGGCACCGGCGGCCCGCACGCCCGCCAGCTCTGTGGCGGAGGCATCGGTTGCATGCACCAGGTTCCAGCTGGCGTCCACCGGCACCTGGCCGAGTAGCCAGTCGATCGGCCGCTGGCCGTGGTGCGCAAGGCAGTCGGCCACTTCCTGCTGCTGCTCGGCAATATGGATGTGCACCGGCATACGCCCGGCAGCGGCGGTAGCCACTTCCCGCAGCGCCGCTTCATCGACCGCGCGCAGCGAGTGCAGCGCCACGCCGGTGCGCACCCGCGCATCGCCCGCCTGCCGCGCGATGGATTCCGCCATGCGCAGCACCGAGTCGGGTGTGGACGCAAACCGCCGCTGGTCGTCACGCAGCCCCGTCGCGCCAAAGCCCGAGCGCATGTACAGCGTGGGCAACAGCGTGAGGCCCATGCCCACGCGAGCGGCCGCCCGCACCAGTGCCAGCGACATCTCCAGCGGATCGGCATACGGCCGGCCGTCAAGACCGTTGTGCAGGTAGTGGAACTCGCAGACCTGCGTGTAGCCGCTGCCCAGCAGCTCGGCGTAGAGCTGCGCCGCAATGGCTTCGAGCTGGTCGGGCGTGATGCGGTTGGCCGCGCTGTACATGCGGTCGCGCCAACTCCAGAAATCGTCGTCCCCGGCGCCCGCGCGCTCGGTCAGGCCCACGATGGCGCGCTGGAAGGCGTGGCTGTGGCCGTTCACCAGCCCGGGCAGCACCGGCCCGGGCAGACGGGTTGCGCCGTGCTGGGCCTGCGCGCTCGCGTGGGGTTCAATCCGATCCCAGTTGCCGTCTGCCGCCACCGACATCAGCACGTCATCGGCCCAGGCGCCGTTCACCCACGCCTGCGGTGCCACGAAGCGCGGCGGCTCAGTGTGCATGGCATTCTCCACAAGCGTTCAGCGCCGCCGCGACCATGGCCTGCAGCAAGGGCTGGATGGACGCGGCGCGTGCGGCGCTCCAGGCATACGGTGGCGTCTCGTCCATGTAGAGCGCCTGGCACATTTCCAGCTGGACCGCATGCACACCATGCGCCGGGTGGCCGTACTTGCGCGTGATGTAGCCGCCCTTGAAGCGCCCGTTCAGCACGCTGCTGATGCCGGGCGCGGATGCGCAGGCCTGAACCACGGCATCGGCAATGCGCGGGTCAGCGCTGGCCCCGTCGGCGGTGCCGATGTTGAGGTCGGGCAGGCGCCCCTCAAACAGCCAGGCAATCTCGGACCGGATGCTGTGCGCGTCCCAGAGCAGCGCATGGCCGTGCACCGACCGGAGCCGCGCCAGCTCATCCGCCAGCGCTGCGTGGTAAGGCCGCCAGTACACGTCACGCCGCCGCTCGCGTTCGGTCACATCAGGCGCGGCACCCCCGCAGTACAGCGGGTCGCCAGTGAAAAAGCGGGTCGGGCACAGCTCGGTGTTGGACGCACCGGGGTACATGGGCGCGTCGTCGGGGGGCCGGTTCAGGTCGATCACATAGCGCGACACCGTGGGCATCAACACGCTGGCGCCAAGGCCCGGCAGGAAATCGTAAAGCCGGTCCAGGTGCCAATCGGTGTCCTCCACCGCCAGCGCGCGGGGCGTGTAGCCGCCTTGGAGCGCCTCTGGAATGTGGGTACCGATGTGCGGCATGCTGACCAACAGCGGCACGGTGCCGCGGTGCAGGCGGAACGTCATCGCGCAACTCCCCTGAAAACCGTCTGGATGCGCGGGTTCGCGCCGATGGCGTAGCTGAGTTCAGCCGGCTGCGCCACCTGCCACAACACGAAGTCGGCGCGCAGCCCGGGCGTGAGCATGCCGCGGTCGTGCAGACCGAGCGCCGCTGCCGCGTGGCGGGTCACGCCGGCCAGCGCTTCCTCAGGTGTCAACCGGAACAGCGTGCACGCCATGTTGAGCATCAGCAGCAGCGAGGTGCAGGGCGAACTGCCCGGGTTGCAGTCGGTGGACACCGCGATTGGCACGCCGTGCTGGCGCAGCAGCGCCACCGGCGGCAGCCGCGTCTCGCGCAGAAAGTAAAACGCCCCCGGCAGCAACACGGCCACCGAGCCCGCGGCCGCCATCGCGGCGGCGCCCTCGTCCGACAGCCACTCCAGATGGTCGCAGCTCAGCGCGCCGTGGCGCGCCGCCAGTTGCGCGCCGCCGCTGTCGCTGAGTTGCTCGGCGTGCAGCTTGACCGGCAGGCCCAGCGCGCGGGCGGCGGTGAACACGCGGTCGGTCTGCGCCGGGCTGAAGGCCATGCGCTCGCAGAACGCATCCACCGCATCGACCAGGCCTTCAGCGTGCAGCACCGGCAGCATGGCGAGCACCGCGTCCACATAGTCATCGGTCCGGCCGGCGAACTCGGGCGGCACCGCGTGCGCGCCGAGGAAGGTAGTGCGCACCTCCACCGGCAGGGTGTTGCCCAGCGCCCGGGCCACGCGCAGGGTCTTGCGCTCATGCGCCAGCGCCAGGCCGTAGCCCGACTTGATCTCCACCGTGGTCACGCCTTCGGCCACGAGCCGCGCCAGACGCGCGCCGCTGTGCAGTGCCAGCTCTTCCTCGCTGGCCGAGCGCGTGGCCTTGACCGTGGACACAATGCCGCCACCGGCCTGTGCAATCGCTTCGTAGGTCGCGCCATTCAGCCGCAGCTCGAACTCGCGGGCGCGGTCGCCGCCGTACACCAGGTGCGTGTGGCAATCGATCAGCCCGGGCGTGATGAGCGCGCCAGCGGCTTCGTGCACCTGGGTGCAGCGCGCGGCGAGTTCGGACGGCAGCGCGCGGCGCTCGCCGACCCAGGCCAGCGTCTCGCCGTCCACCACCAGCGCAGCGTCGTCGATCAGGCCGTAGGGACGGGTGGCGTTTGGCTGCAGGGTTGCGGCACGGCAGTCGGTCCACAGGTGCAAACTCATGTGCAGATCTCCATCCACAAGGCAGACGGTGACGCCACCTGCAGGCGGGCCGGTGCTGTTACTTCGCGCCAGGCCAGCGTTCGTGGCGGTAAAGGCCATGGTTTATCGTCAAATATCACGGTGGTCCCCGTCTGCCGGGCATATGTTGCTATAAATACAGGAGCATCCAGCTGCCGCGCAAGTTGACCTTGTACGCGCTGCATCGTCCCCGAAGCGCGCCCGGTACGCAACATCAGGTTCAAATCCTGCGTGGCACCGCCCAGCAGCGCGCAGTCGGTTGCAACGCCGCCATCGAAGCGCAGCGGTGGGCTTTCTGCGGTGAGGCGGTGCTGAGTGCCCGCGACATCCAGACGCACGCCGGCGCCTTGCAGCACTGCGAACCAGCGCTCCACGCCCTCGAAGACCGAGAACGGCCCGCCGGCCACCACCTCGGCCACCGACAGGCGCCACGCCCAGTCGGCAGCCGACGGCCACGCCACCAGCTCGCGCGTCATGCCGCCGCCATTGCGCCACGGCGTCGGCGCGACGCTGTCCAAGTTGACCATGTTCCAGCCCATGTGTGCCTCGGCGTTCATGCCTGAAACTGCCCGGTGAAACTGTAGCGGCTGCCCGGGTACAGCAGCCGCGCCACGCTGGCCACGCGCGCGCCGCTGACGGTGCGGCGTCGCATCGACAGGCAGGGTTCGCCACGTGCGATGCCGAGTTCTTTGGCTTCCAACGCGGTCGGCAGGCAGGCCTCGATCGAGTAGCTGGCTTCGGTGAGCGGCGCGTGGTCCAGCAGGTGGTGGGTCGGCGTGGTCTGGGTGAAATCCACCGCCAGATACTGCGGCGCTGCCGCCGGGTTGACGTGCCGGTCCTCGTACTGGATCGGCACACCATTCTCGAGGTGCACCAGCACGGTATGAAACACCCGTGCGCCGCTGCGAAGCCCCAGGCTGCGCGCCAGCTCGGTACCCGCCTTTTCCTCGGCAACCCGCAGCACGCGTACGCTGTGCAGGTGACCGCGCTCGACCACCTCGTCGCGCACATCGCGGATTCTCAGAGTGGACGAGATGCGATGCAGTTCGGCCACGCGCGTGCCCGAGCCCTGCACCCTCGTCACCAGGCCCTCGGCCGCCAGTTCGCGTAGCGCCCGGTTCACCGTCATGCGGCTGATGCCAAACTGCTGCATCAGCGTCGCCTCGCTTGGCACCGGGTCGCCGGGCTTCCATTGTCCGGTGCTGATGTGCGTCTTGATGAAGGCCTTGACCTGCTCGTAAGCGGGTAGCGCAATTTTTTTCATGACCCGTAGATTAACCCAGTTGACACAAGTTGTATAGACAACTACGATTCGCTCCATCAAAAAAAATTTCAGCCCTGTCTGACACAGTTCCAACCCGCCGGAGCCCACCATGTCCGATCTTTCGCACACCCCGTTTCTCGACAGCAAGGCGCGGCCAGTCCGCGCGCCCCGTGGCGACACCCTGCACTGCGCCAACTGGCAGATCGAAGCCGCCTACCGCATGATCCAGAACAACCTGGACCCTGAAGTCGCTGAAAACCCCGACGAACTCGTGGTGTACGGCGGTATCGGCAAGGCCGCGCGCAACTGGCCCTGTTTCGACGCCATCCTGGATTCGCTGCGCAAGCTTCGACCCGACGAAACCCTGCTGGTCCAGTCGGGCAAGCCAGTCGGCGTGTTCCGCACCCATCAAGGCGCGCCGCGCGTGCTGATCGCCAACTCCAACCTGGTGCCCAAGTGGGCGACCTGGGAACACTTCAATGCGCTCGACCGCGCCGGTCTCATGATGTACGGCCAGATGACCGCCGGCAGCTGGATTTATATCGGCACCCAGGGCATCGTGCAGGGCACCTACGAGACCTTCGTGGAAGCGGGCCGCCAGCACTTCAATGGCGATCTGTCGGGCCGCTGGGTGCTTACGGCGGGTCTGGGCGGCATGGGCGGTGCCCAGCCACTGGCCGCGACCTTTGCCGGTGCCTGCTCGCTCAACATCGAATGCCAGCAGTCGCGCATCGACTTCCGGCTGCGCACCCGCTACCTGGACAAGCAGGCCAAGGACCTTGACGAGGCACTCCACTTGATCCGCCACCATACGGCGCTCAAGGAAGCGGTGTCGATCGGCCTTTGCGGCAACGCGGCCGAAATCCTGCCCGAACTGGTGCGTCGCGCGCAGGCCGGCGGGCCTCGCCCGGACATCGTGACCGACCAGACATCGGCCCACGACATCATCAACGGCTACCTGCCGGCCGGTTGGTCGGTGGCCAAGTGGCAGGCGGCGCAAAAAGACCCGGCCCAGCACGCCAGCCTGCAGCAGGCGGCCGGCGAATCGTGCGCCGCCCACGTGCGTGCCCTGCTGGCGTTCCACCAGATGGGCGTGCCCACGGTGGACTACGGCAACAACCTGCGCCAGGTGGCCAAGGATTTCGGCGTCGACAACGCCTTTGACTACCCAGGCTTCGTACCCGCCTACATCCGGCCGCTGTTCTGCCGGGGCATCGGCCCGTTCCGCTGGGTGGCGCTCAGCGGCGACCCCGAAGACATCCGCAAGACCGACGCGAAGATGAAGGAACTGTTCCCCGACAACAAGCCGCTGCACCGCTGGCTCGACATGGCCGAAGAGCGCATCGCCTTCCAGGGGCTGCCCGCGCGCATCTGCTGGATCGGCCTGGGCGAGCGCCACCGCGCTGGTCTGGCGTTCAACGAGATGGTCAAAAGCGGCGAACTCAAGGGCCCGATCGTGATCGGCCGCGACCACCTGGACAGCGGCTCGGTCGCCTCGCCCAACCGCGAGACCGAGGCCATGAAGGACGGCAGCGACGCGGTGAGCGACTGGCCGCTGCTCAACGCGCTGCTCAACACCGCGAGCGGCGCCACCTGGGTCAGCCTGCACCACGGCGGCGGCGTGGGCATGGGCTATTCGCAGCATTCGGGCGTGGTGATCTGCTGCGACGGCACGGC
>JANOBJ010000349.1:0-2154 GCA_031411575.1 Betaproteobacteria bacterium
GTTCGGCGTGCCAGGTACGGCGGACGCCTCGCACTCGTTCAACGACATCGCCTACTCGCAGGTGGTCACGCTCGATTTGAGCACCGTCACGCCCAGCCTGGCTGGCCCCAAGCGCCCGCAAGACCGCATCGAGATCGGCCACGTGGCGACGCAATTTTCGTCGCTGTTCAGCAAGCCGAACGCCGAGAACGGCTTCAACCAGCTGGCGGGAAGGCTGCACCAGAACTTCAGCACGGCCAGCGGCCTGCCGGTCAAGAACGGTGACGTGCTGATCGCGGCCATCACCAGCTGCACCAACACCTCCAACCCCAGCGTGATGCTGGCTGCGGGCCTGCTCGCCAAAAAGGCGGTGGAAGCGGGCCTGACCGTCAAGCCGCACATCAAGACCTCGCTGGCACCGGGCTCGCGCATCGTCACCGAGTACCTGACGCAGACCGGGCTGCTGCCCTACCTTGAAAAACTCGGGTTCGCGCTGGCGGGCTACGGCTGCACCACCTGCATCGGCAATGCGGGCGATCTGACGGCCGAACTCAACGCGGCGATCACGCAGAACGACCTGGTGTGCGCGGCGGTGCTGTCGGGCAACCGCAATTTCGAGGCGCGCATCCACCCCAACCTGAAGGCCAACTTCCTGGCCAGCCCGCCTCTGGTGGTGGCGTACGCGATTGCCGGCAACATGACGCGCGACCTGATGACCGAGCCTGTAGGCCAAGGCAAAGGGAAAGACGGGAAACCAAAGGACATGTACCTCGGCGATATCTGGCCCACCAGCGACGAGGTCTACCAGATGCTCAAGTTTGCGATGAACGGCAAGGCCTTCCGCGAGAACTACGCCCGCGTCAAGACCGAGCCGGGAAAGCTGTGGGGTGACATCACCGGCGTGACCGGCACGGTCTACAACTGGCCGGCCAGCACCTACATCGCCGAGCCGCCGTTCTTCCGCAAGTTTGCTATGAAAAACATAGCTAACAATGACCAGGGGAAGGGGACATCAGGGCGAAAAGATCCTTATTCGGTGAGACATGCACGCATCATGGCGCTGTTTGGCGACTCGATCACCACCGACCATATTTCGCCGGCCGGCTCGATCCAGGAAAGCTCTCCGGCCGGGCAGTGGCTGCTGAAGAACGGGGTAAAAAAAGCCGATTTCAACAGCTACGGCGCGCGCCGCGGCCACCATGACGTGATGATGCGCGGCACCTTTGCCAACGTGCGTATCAAGAACCTCATGATCCCGCCCGGCCCCGACGGCTCGCGCGAGGAAGGCGGGCTGACGCTGTTCCAGCCCGGCGGCCAGAAAATGGCCATCTACGACGCCGCCATGCGCTACATGGCGGCCGGCACGCCAACCGTGGTCTTCGCGGGCGAAGAGTACGGCACCGGCTCCAGTCGTGACTGGGCCGCCAAGGGCACCCATCTGCTCGGCATCCAGGCGGTGGTGGCGCGCAGCTTCGAGCGCATCCACCGCAGCAACCTGGTGGGCATGGGCGTGCTGCCGCTGCAGTTCCAGGGCGCAGATTCGTGGGTCTCGCTGGGGCTGACGGGCGACGAAACCATTGATGTCGTGCCGCACCCCGAACTCAAGCCGCAAAGCGATGCGACGCTCGTGATCACGCGCGCTGACGGCACCCGGCGCGAGGTGCGCGTGACGCTGCGCATCGACACCCCGATCGAGGTGGAGTACTACACCCATGGCGGCATCCTGCCGTTCGTCCTCCGGCAGCTGCTGGCCTGAAGCACGGCGGGCGAGGCAGTCCGAAGCCGCGGAACCTTCTGCACCCCTTGCTTGCAGGCAAAATCAGCCTGCATGACACAGCAGGCATTGGTCGCAGGCGGGGGTATCGGCGGGCTGGCCGCCGCACTGGCGTGCGCGCGCGCGGGCTGGGAGGTGCGGCTGTACGAACGTGCTGCCGCCTTCGCCGAAGCGGGGGCGGGCATCCAGCTCGGCCCCAACGTCGTGCGCGTGCTGCACGAGTGGGGCCTGGCCGGCGCGCTCGACGCGGTGGCGGCACAACCCGCGCGCCTGCAGGTGCGCAGCGCCATGACCGGCCGCGAGCTGGGGGTGCTGCCGCTCGGACCGGTGTTCGCGCAGCGCTATGGCGCGCCTTACCTCACCATCCACCGGTCTGACCTGCATGCGGTGCTGCTGGGCGC
>JANOBJ010000350.1:0-20802 GCA_031411575.1 Betaproteobacteria bacterium
GAGCTGGCCGTCGGCGGTTTTTTGTAAACTTGAGCGTCAGTCAGTGGCTTGTAAGAGGCAGCGCCGACAGTACCTCGCAGTTGCCACACGGCAAGTCCGGATCAACCTGAGGAGACAAGTCCATGAGTGCCATCGAGTCGGGTTTGGTCGAGAACCGCGTATTTCCCCCCGCCGAGGCAGCTGTCCGGAACGCCCGCATCTCGGGCATGGATGCCTACAACGCCCTGTGCGCCGAAGCCGAGAAGGATTTCGAGGGCTTCTGGGCGCGGCTGGCGCGCGAAAACGTGGTCTGGAGCAAGCCGTTCACCCGGACGCTGGATGAGTCAAACGCGCCGTTCTACAAATGGTTCGACGACGGCGAACTCAATGCCAGCGCCAACTGTTTGGACAAGCACATTGGCACTCCGGTCGAGAACAAGACCGCCATCATCTTTGAAGCCGATGACGGCCAGGTCACCAAAGTTACCTACAAAGAGCTGCTGGCCCGTGTCAGCCAGTTTGCCAACGCGCTCAAGGCCCACGGCATCAAGAACGGCGACCGCGTCCTCATCTACATGCCCATGACCGTGGAGGGCGTGATTGCGATGCAGGCTTGCGCGCGCATAGGGGCCACCCACAGTGTGGTGTTTGGCGGCTTCTCGGCCAAGGCGCTGCAGGAACGCATCATCGACGCGGGCGCGGTAGCGGTGATCACCGCCAACTTCCAGATGCGCGGCGGCAAGGAGCTGCCGCTGAAGGCCATCGTGGACGAAGGCCTGGCCATGGGCGGCTGCGAGTCAATCCAGAACGTATTGGTGTACCAGCGCACGCAGAGCCCGTGCAACATGGTCGCCGGCCGGGACAAGACTTTCACCGAGGCGCTGGCCGGCCAGAGCACCACCTGCGCCCCCGCGATGGTGGGCGCCGAGCACCCACTGTTCATCCTCTACACCTCGGGGTCCACGGGCAAGCCCAAGGGCGTGCAGCATTCCACTGGCGGCTACCTGTTGTGGGCCAAGCTCACCATGGACTGGACGTTTGACCTCAAACCGTCAGATGTGTTCTGGTGCACGGCTGATATCGGCTGGATCACTGGCCACACCTATGTGGCCTACGGTCCGCTGGCGGCGGGCGCCACGCAGATCATCTTCGAGGGCATCCCCACGTACCCGAACGCGGGCCGCTTCTGGCAGATGATCGAGAAGCATCGGTGCACGATTTTCTACACCGCGCCCACCGCGATCCGCTCGCTCATCAAGGCGGCCGAGGGCGACGAAAAAGTGCACCCCGCGCGCAGCGATCTGAGCAGCCTGCGGATTCTGGGCACCGTGGGCGAGCCCATCAACCCCGAGGCCTGGATGTGGTACCACCGGCATGTGGGCGGGGAGCGTTGCCCGATTGTCGACACCTTCTGGCAGACTGAAACCGGTGGCCACATGATCACGCCGCTGCCCGGCGCCACGCCCACCGTGCCCGGTAGCTGCACGCTGCCGCTGCCCGGCATCATGGCCGCGATCGTGGACGAGGTGGGGCACGACATACCGAATGGTTCGGGCGGCATGCTGGTGGTCAAGCGCCCCTGGCCGTCGATGATCCGCACGATCTGGGGCGATCCGGAGCGCTATCAGAAGAGTTACTTCCCGGCCGAGATGGGCGGCACGTATTACCTGGCCGGTGACGGCGCGGTGCGTAGCGCTGACCGAGGTTACTTCCGCATCACCGGCCGCATCGACGACGTGCTCAACGTCTCGGGCCACCGCATGGGCACGATGGAGATCGAGTCGGCCCTGGTGTCCATGACCACGCTGGTGGCCGAAGCCGCGGTGGTGGGCCGCCCCGATGATCTGACCGGTGAGGCGATCTGTGCCTTTGTGGTCTTGAAGCGTTCGCGCCCTACGGGCGAGGAAGCCGTCAAGATCGCCAATGAGCTGCGAGCCTGGGTAGCCAAGGAGATCGGCCCGATTGCCAAGCCCAAGGACATCCGCTTTGGCGACAACCTGCCCAAGACCCGCAGCGGCAAGATCATGCGGCGCCTGCTGCGCAGCATTGCCAAGGGCGAGGCGATCACGCAGGACACCAGCACGCTCGAGAACCCGGCCATCCTCGAACAGCTGGCGGAAAAGCTCTGACCGAGGCGCCAGCCCGGCGGCGAAAGTGTTGCGTTCCGAGAACGGTTGTGAGTTTTAGCGCCACCGTGTAACCATTCCCGATCTGGCGCGGCGTCGTCTGACATGCGCTTGCGCCCGGCCCCACATGCGCCGGCCCGTCTGACCGACACGGTCTGCACGCGCCTGGTCCCAGACTTAGCTTACCAGCAACTCTGAGGAATCAGGCTCATGAACATTCTCAACAAATTTCTGCTCGCGTGCGTGCCCGTGGTGGGTCTCGCCGCCTGTGGCGGTGGCGATACGGACGACCGGCTCGACGTGGCCGACCCGGCGGTGCGCTTCGTGCACGCGTCTCCACTTGCACCCAATGTCACCCTGTTTCGCAATGCCGTTGCGCAGACTGACGTGACCGATGTGGCTTACAAGTTTGCGTCGAACTACTTTGATGTGTCGTCAAGCACGGCCGATTGGTCAGTGAAGACATCTGTGGGGGACGCGACCGTCGGTACGGTGCTGATCAACCCAGCCCGCGGCAACAAGTACACCATCGTGGCGTTGCCATCGTCGAACACTGAAAACAGCGTCTATGTGATCCAGGACCCGTACAACAAGTCGCTCACGACCGACAAGGCCAAGCTGCGTGTGATGAACGCCTCGTTCAACGCCAGCAATATCGACCTGTACATGACGGCGGCGGGCGTGGACATCGCGGCTGCCAGCGTCACCCCGCTCATCGCGGCCACCGCGTACAAGACGTCCGGGCCGGCTTCTGGCAGCGATTCCATCTCCATTGACGGCGGCACTTACCAGGTCGCCATCACCGCTGCTGGCACCAAGACCGTGCTGTTCAAGGGGCAACTGCTGGTCGGGGCCAACCAGGACGTGCTGCTGCTGAGCGTGCCCGACTCGTTGTTGCCCGGCGCGATCAAGACGCTGGTGAAGGTGGAAGGCTCGGCCGGCGCCACGGAGCTACCGGCGAGCTGAGGCTTCACACAGGACCGTGCGGATCTGCTGCGCTGGCCTGGCTGCGCCGGATGTCCCGCAACATGAAGAGATAGAGGCTTTCGACTTTCTCGCGCGCCCAAGGCGTCTTGCGCAGAAACTTCAGGCTGGAGGCGAGGCTGGGGTCGCTGGTGAAACAGCGTACCGGTATGCGCTCGCCCAGCCCCGTCCAGCCGTAGTGCGCCACCAGCGCGGTCACGATGGCCTCCAGCGTGAGCCCGTGCAACGGATTGCGCGGCTGGGCCGGCGATCCGGAAGTCGTGGAGGGGTCGGGCGGGGCTGACATGGGGCGATTCTGGCTCATCGGCGACCAGGGCTCGAGCTTGACCAGCTTCTGGCGGGGGCGCAGCATCCCGGTCACAAACAAAAAAGCCCGCTCGAAGCGGGCTTTTGTCCTGTGAGGCGGCAGCATGCTGCCGTTGAACCGGCGCGTTGCTGCGGTTACTTGACGGTCAGCACCCAGGCGGCCAGCTTCTTGGCTTCGGCTTCGGTCACCTGCGCGTTGGCGGGCATGGGCACCGCGCCCCAGACGCCAGCGCCACCCTTGACGATCTTGGCGGCCAGCTTGTCCACAGCGTCCTTTTGCCCGGCGTATTTGGCCGCGACATCCTTGTAGGAGGGGCCGACGAGCTTTTTGTCGGTAGCATGGCAGGCCATGCAATTTTTCTCCTTGGCAAACGCCTCGTCGGCGAATGCGGGAGCCGTTACGCAGACCGCAGCGGCCAAAGCCATCATCAAGCGCTTCATCATCGTCCTCGTGGGTTAAATTACACCTCTATTAACGGCATTTTAGTGACCCCGGTTGACCCCGACTGCTGTCAGGGAACCCCCAAAACGCGGAGAACGTGATGTATTTGCTCGGAATCGGGATCGTCTTGCTACTACTGAAGTACCTGGAAATCGGGCCAGTCGCCACCTGGAGCTGGCTGATCGTGCTCGCACCGTTCGGGCTGGCTGTGGCGTGGTGGGCTTGGGCCGACGCGACCGGTTACACCAAGAAAAAAGCCATGGACCGGATGGACGAGCGGAAAAAGTTGCGTCTTGACAAACAAAAAACGGCGCTGGGCATGGGGCCCAAGAAGCGTCGTTAAAAGCGCCGTTCGGGCCATATTTCAAGCCAAAGAGGCCGCACGTCCGCTCCCCGTGGTCATAATTTGCTATAGATATAATAGCAAACGGCTCGTCGAACGTCTGCGCACCCGCGAGCCCGGTCGGTGCCGGCTCAGTAGTTGTCCAACACCGCGCCCTTGCTGGCGCTGGCCGCATTGAACGCAAACTTGGCCTGCACACCGCGCAGGTAACGCGGTTTCGGTGCCGTCCAGCCTGCGCGGCGTTTGGCGATCTCGGCCTCGGGCACGTTCAGTTCCAGCACCAGCTGGCGCGCGTCGATGGTGATGCTGTCGCCTTCGTGGACAAATGCGATCGTGCCGCCGGCCGCCGCTTCGGGCGCCACGTGGCCCACCACCATGCCCCAGGTGCCGCCCGAGAAGCGGCCGTCGGTGATCAGGCCCACGCTTTCACCCAGGCCCGCACCGATCAGCGCGCCCGTGGGTGCCAGCATCTCGGGCATGCCCGGCCCGCCCTTGGGGCCAAGGTAGCGCAACACCATCACGTCACCGGCCTTGATCTTGCCCGCCAGAATCGCTTCCAGCGCCGACTGCTCGTCGTCGAACACCCGCGCCGGACCAGTGATGTCGGGGTTTTTCAGGCCCGTGATCTTGGCGACCGCGCCCTCAGGGCTCAGGTTGCCTTTCAGGATGGCCAGGTGGCCCTGGGCGTACATCGGCTTGTTGATCGGGCGGATCACGTCCTGATCGGCCCGTGGCGCATCGGGCACGTCTTTCAGCAATTCGGCAATCGTCTGGCCGGTGATGGTTAGACAGTCGCCATGCAACAGGCCGGCGGCCAGCAGCGTCTTCATGACCTGCGGAATGCCGCCGGCCTTGTGCAAATCGACCGCGAGGTACTTGCCCGACGGCTTGAGGTCGCACAGCACGGGGGTCTTGACGCGAATGCGCTCGAAGTCGTCAATCGTCCATTCCACCTCGGCCGCGTGCGCAATCGCCAGGAAATGCAGCACCGCGTTGGTCGAGCCACCGGTGGCCATGATCACGGCCACGGCGTTTTCGATGGCCTTGCGGGTCACGATGTCGCGTGGCTTGATGCCCTTTTTGATGGCTTCCACCAGCACCTTGGCTGATTCCTTCGCCGAGTTCATCTTCTCGTCGTGCGGGTTGGCCATGGTGGACGAGTAGGGCAGGCTGATGCCCAGCGCCTCAAACGCGCTCGACATGGTGTTGGCCGTGTACATGCCGCCGCACGAGCCGGTGCCGGGCACCGCGCGCATCTCGATTTCGCGCAAGTCCGCGTCGCTCAGATTGCCGGCGGCGTTTTGCCCCACGGCCTCGAACACGCTCACGATGTTCAGATCTTGGCCTTTGTAGTGACCCGGCAAGATCGTGCCGCCGTACACGTAAATGGCCGGCACGTTGGCGCGCAGCATGCCCATCAGGCCGCCGGGCATGTTCTTGTCGCAGCCGCCGACCACCAGCACGCCGTCCATCCACTGGCCCTGCACGCAGGTTTCGATGCAGTCGCTGATGACTTCGCGGCTCACCAGGCTGTACTTCATGCCCTCGGTGCCCATCGCCATGCCGTCGCTGATGGTGGGGGTGCCAAACACCTGCGCGTTGCCGCCGGCTTCCTCGATGCCCTCGATCGCCGCGTCGGCCAGCTTCTGCAGGCCGCTGTTGCATGGCGTGATGGTGCTGTGCCCGTTGGCCACGCCCACCATCGGCTTCTTGAAGTCGCTTTCCTGGTAGCCCATGGCGTAGTACATGGAGCGGTTGGGCGCGCGCGATTTGCCCTCCACGATGGTGGCGGAGCGGGCATTGATCTTGATCACTTTGGTGTCGGCCATGGTCGGTCTCGGGTGTGTTTCGGCGGGATGGCTGAGAAATTCGCAGCAGCGAGTATGCGCCGGCTGAAGTCGCTGGTCTAATCTATTTGTTCGTCTGTATTAATATGCGCAGCATATGAACGAACTCACTATCGAGTTGCGCCTGTGGCGGCAATTCCTGGCGGTGGCCGAGGAGTTGCACTTTGGCCGCGCCGCGCTGCGACTGCACATGACGCAACCGCCGCTGACACAGGCCATCGCCCAACTCGAACGGCTGCTGGGCCTGCGCCTGTTCGACCGCACCAAGCGCAGCGTGGCGCTGACGCCTGCTGGCGCTGCGCTGGTGCCCGAGGTGCGCGACCTGCTGGCCCGCGCTCAGGCGCTGCCGGCCCGCGCACGGGCTGCGGCCGGTGGCGAAGTCGGGCGGCTGCGGCTGGCATTTGTGTCCACCGTCGGCTTTGCGCTGTTGCCGCAATGGGTGCGCGCCTTTCGGCAGCGGTACCCGCAGGTGCAGCTGGAACTGATCGAAGCCACTGGCGATGTGCAGTTGCAGCTGTTGGCGCGCGGCGAGATCGACGCCGGCTTCATGCTCCATTCGCCCGGCTTTGCGCCGGCTGGCCTGGAGCGTGCGCTGATCGCCAGCGAGCCGCTGGTGGTGGCGCTGCCCGAGCAGCACCCGTTGGCCACGGCGCAGAAGCTGCCGCTGGCACGGGTGCTGGCCGAGCCGCTGGTGATCTTCCCGCGCCGCATCGTGCCGTCGCTGTATGACGCCATCTTCGCGATGTACCACGCCGCCAGCCGATCCCCCCAGGTGGCGCAGGAAGCCATCCAGATGCAGACCATCGTCAACCTCGTCTCCGCCGGGCTGGGCCTGGCCTGGGTGCCCGCGAGCGTGCGGCAGTTTCAACGGCCGGGGGTGGTGTACCGCGAGGTCGCGGGTGGCAAAGGCAGAGATGTACCGGGGTGCGAGACGAGTCTGGTGTGGGTGGCGACCAATCGCGGGCCTGCTCTGGAACGTTTTATCGCGTTTCTGGGGGCCGAAGACCCAACCGTGCACAATCCCTCCCCATGCTGATCCACCCCGCCATCAACCCTGTCGCCTTGCAACTTGGCCCCGTCGCCATCCATTGGTACGGGCTGACTTACCTGGCCGCGTTTGGCCTGTTCTTGTTTCTGGGCATCCGGCGGCTCAGGCACGAACCGTTTGCGTCGATCACGGGGCCGGGCGCGTGGAGTCGGCGCGATGTGGAGGACATCCTGTTTCTCGGGGTGATGGGCGTGGTGATCGGTGGGCGCATCGGCTACTGCCTGTTTTACAAGCCGGGCTACTACCTGTCGAACCCGTTGGAGATTTTTGCGGTGTGGCAGGGCGGCATGAGCTTTCATGGCGGCATGCTGGGCGTGATGGCGGCGATGGTGTGGTTTGCGCGCTCGCGGCAGCGGCCGTTTTTGCAAGTGATGGATTTTGTGGCGCCGTGCGTCCCGACCGGTCGGGCCGCCGGGCGGGTGGGTAATTTCATCAATGGCGAGTTGTGGGGTCGCGTGGCTGACCCGTCGCTGCCCTGGGGCATGGTGTTTCGCGGCGCGGGCAGCACGCCGCGCCATCCGTCGCAGGTTTACCAGTTCTTGCTGGAAGGGCTGCTGCTGTTTGTGCTGCTCTGGCTCTACGGCCGCAAGGAGCGGGCGCAGGGGCAGGTGGCAGCGGCGTTTTTGTTGGGCTATGGGGTGTTTCGTTTCATTGCCGAGTTTTTCCGCGAACCGGACGCACACCTGGGCTTGCTGGCGCTGGGCATGAGCATGGGGCAGTGGCTGTGCGTGCCGATGATTCTGGCCGGCGCAGCGCTGTGGTGGTGGTTTGGGCAGCGCGGCGCCCAACTGCGCGGAATGTCATGATTTTCAAGCCAAATCGGCCGGTAGTCCGCAACCCCTTGTCATTGTTTGCTATATATTTAGTAGCATTCTAAAGCTGCGATCGGGAGCGGCGCGCATGGTTGGCGCGACCTGAACCACCCGCGCTGCCGCGCTTACGGGTTTTCACGGATGCAGAAGGACTTGTGCCGTGGCGTCGGCATCGTGATAATTATCCGTAATTATTGAAAATTACCACGAATTCCTGCCTGCTCCCCTGTCTGGGGTTGCCCGTTGTTTCAGCGTCCTCGTAGCCAGCAGCCAGTAGCCAGTAGCCAGTAGCCCGTCACCCGCAACCCGCAACCCGCAACCCGCAAGCCGTCATCCAGCACCCCGTAACCCCGCCGCGCCAAACCTCCCCACACCCCATGCGCCTGGTCCACAACTCCCTGCATGACGAAGTCGCGGCCAAGCTGCGGGATCAGATCTTCGCCGGCACGCTGGCGCCCGGCAGCTTTCTGGACGAGGCGGCGCTGTGCGACAGCCTGGAGATTTCGCGCACGCCGCTGCGCGAGGCGCTCAAGGTGCTGACGGCCGAGGGCCTGCTGCGCCACGAGCCACGGCGCGGCTGCTTCGTCAACCAGGTGACCGAGCAAGACCTGGACGAGATATTCCCCGTGATCGCGCTGCTGGAGGGCCGCTGCGCCTACGAGGCGACGCGCAATGCCACGGATGCCGACCTCGCCGCGCTGGACACGTTGCACGACAAGCTGGCCCGCCACGCCAAGGCCCGGCGCATCACCGACTACTACGAAGCCAACTTCGCCATCCACGAGGCCATCATCCTGCTGGCCAACAACCGCTGGCTGGCGCAGGTGATTGGCGATCTGCGCAAGATCGTGAAGCTCGCGCGGCTGCAGCAGCTTCATGCGCCGGGCCGGCTCGAGCAAAGCCTGGCCGAGCACCTGGCGGTGTTTGCCGCGCTCAAGGCGCGCGACCCGGATGGCGCCGAGGTGGCCATGCGTACCCATCTGACGCGCCAGCGTGAAGCGCTGCGCGAACTCGCCCGTAACCACAAGAGCCGGCTCACGGCCTGACCACCCACCCCAAGGGAAGGACTGAACGTGAACACCGATACCTGGATCAGCCGCAGCGTCTCCAAACTGCTGCCCAACTCAAAAAACACGGCAAAAGCGCCCAAAGTCTCGGTACAGCGGTCATCAGATGCTATGAAAAACGTAGTAAACGATACGCTGCTCAAACCTGAGCCGGCAGCGCCGGGCAGAGCGCCAGCACCCGTTCCAGGCGCGACGGCAGCCACGCGCTCCACCCGCGAGCGCCTCGCCGCCACGCTGCGCCAGCAACAAGAGGCGCTGTCGCCGCGCGTGTTGCGCCGCACCCTGCAGGAGCTGCAGGCCATCGTTGATCCCAAGGCCAGCGAGGTTGAGGGCGGTCGCCGCGCGCAGGGCGTGGCGCATTGGTATGCCCGGGCCACGCCCGAGGAGCGGCGCGATTGCTGGCTGCTGATGAGCGAGCAGTTTGTGGCCGACGCGCAAAAGGCCAAGGCCGCGCAGGCGCAATACGCGGCGGCCGTGGGCACGCCCGACGAGGCGGCTGCCGAGGTGCGGTTGCGGCGCGCCACCGTTTCGCCGCGCCGGCGGCTGCTGCAGCGCTTTTCGGTGTTGCCCGAGGGTATCCGCTTTCTGGTGGACATGCGCGCGGAGATGCTGCCCCAGCTCAAGGCCAACCAGCGGCTGGAGGCGCTTGACGTCGAGATGGAGTACATGTTCTCCACCTGGTTCGACGTGGGGTTTCTGGAGCTGCGCCGCATCAGCTGGGATTCGCCCGCGTCGATGCTGGAAAAGCTCATCAAATACGAGGCGGTGCACGACATCAAGAGCTGGGCCGACCTGAAAAACCGGCTCGACAGCGACCGCCGCTGCTACGGGTTTTTCCACCCGCGCCTGCCTGATGAGCCGCTGATCTTCGTGGAAGTGGCGCTGCTGGACGAGATGGCCAGCAGCATCACGCCGCTGCTGGACGAATCGGCGGACGCGGCCGACCTGAAGAAGGCCACCACCGCGATCTTCTATTCCATCAGCAACACCCAGACCGGCCTGAAGGGCGTGAGCTTTGGCGACTCGCTGATCAAGCGCGTGGTCGATACGCTGAAGGCCGAATTTCCCCGGCTCAAGACCTTTGCCACGTTGTCGCCGATTCCCGGCTTTCGCAGCTGGCTGGCCAAGTCGGCGCCCGAGCTGTCGCGCGAGCTCACGCCCCTGGCTGCCGAGCCCGCCGGGCTGCTGTCGCTGGACGAAAAATCGGCGCTGCGCACCCGGTTGGTGCAGCAGGCTGCGCACTACCTGGGCAGGGAATTGACGGATGGCAAACCCACCGACCCGGTGGCACGATTCCACTTGGGCAACGGGGCGCGGGTCGAACGGCTCAACTGGGCCGGCGATCCGTCGGCCAAGGGGCTCAAACAATCCTGGGGCCTGATGGTGAACTACCTGTACGACCTGAAAAAGCTGGACCGCCACCGGGTGCTGCTGGCGCAGGGCAAGGTGGCGGTGTCGGCACAGGTGGATTCACTGCTGAATTAGCCTGAACGAGGTCATTTGGGCGCCGGGCAACCAAGTCGCGGAAGGTGTTGGAGAAGCGGGCCCAGAGCCGACAAAAACGATGGAGACAAGCATGAAGATTCCTCGCCGCGCGGCGGTCTGCCGCGCCATGCCGGCAGCCGTGTCGATGCTCGCTGCGCTGCTGCTGGCTGCGCCGCTGGCGCAGGCCCGCGTGACCCGCATCGTGATCGACGAGACGAAGCCGTTGGCCGCCGAAGTGTCTGGCGGCATCGCCTACGAGCAGGTGGCTGGCCGCGCCTTTGGCGAGATCGATCCGCGCGCGCCGGGCAACGCGATCATCCAGGACATCGAACTGGGCAAAGATGCCGATGGCAAGGTGCGCTATGTCGCCACCTTTGTGCTGACCAAGCCGGTTGACATGACCAAGGCCAGCGGCCTGATGTGGCACGAGGTGCCCAACCGCGGCAACCCGCGGCCCAACGTGGTGCAGGAGCGCGCGTTTGGTGATATCGACCTCACCAGCGCCTGGCAGGGCGACAACGCGGGCGCCACCGCGGTGCGAGCCACAGCCGCCGTCACCGAGCCGCATTGGCTGAGGCTGCCGGTCGCGAAGAACGGCAACGGCTCGCCGGTCATCGGCGACGTGTTCGGCCGCATCGTCAACCGTTCGGGGCCTGGGTCGCAGCCGCTGATCGTGCAGACCAACCCGGTGCCGTACAAACCGATCAGCCTGGACACCAGGGAATCAAGACTCGTCTCACGGACCGGCGAGAGCACGCGCGGCGAGGTGACGGGCGAGGTTGTGATTCCGTCCGCCGACTGGGCCTGGGCAAAGTGCGACGCCACGAATCCGTTCCCCGGCACGCCCGACGCCACGCAGATCTGCCTGAAGAACGGCTTTGAGGCGGCCAAGCTCTACCAGGTGGTCTTCAAGGCCGCCGACCCCTACCTGCTGGGGGTGGGTTTTGCCGCCTGGCGCGACGTGGGCCTGTTCTTCAAGACCGCGCAGGCCGACGACAGCGGCACGCCCAACCCGGTGGCCAGGGGGGTGACGCACAGCATCGGGCGCGGTGTCTCGCAATCGGGCAACTTTTTGCGCGGCTGGCTGCACTTGGGCTTCAACCAGGTCGAAACCGGTGAGGCGGGGAAACTGGTGCACGACGGCCTGTGGCCCATCATTGCCGGGCGCCGCATTGCGCTGAACTTCCGCTGGGCCCAGCCCGACGGCGTGCTGGAGTTGTACCAAGCGGGCAGCGAAGGCCCGCAGTGGTGGTTGCCGCACGCCGACCCGGCGCGCGATGGGGCGGGCGCCAGGCCGGCCGGCATCCTCGACCGCTGTGCGGCCAGCAAGACCTGCCCCAAGATCGTCGAGCATTTCGGATCGGCCGAGGTCTGGGCGCTCAAGCTAACGCCCGAGTGGGTCGGCACCGACGGCCGGGCTGATCTGCCGCTGCCGCCCAACGTGCGGCGTTACTACATCGCCAGTTCCAACCATGGTGGCGGGGCCGGCGGCTTCAACACCAGCCTGCCGGGCGCCGGCCTGCCCACGGTGGGCGCCGCCTGCCCGGGCAACAACTTTGGTACCGCCGTGCTGCCGGCCAACCCGATGCCCCACACCCAGACGGTGAACGCCATCCGCGTGCATTTTCGCAACTGGGTGATGCGCGGCGCCGTGCCGCCCGCCAGCCGCTGGCCCACGCTGGCGGCCCAGCCGGGCGAGGCGCGCGGCACGCTGGCGGCAGCGCACAAGGAGGCCATCGGCTTCCCTACGCTGCCGCAGCTGCGGCCCACGGTGCCCGAGCCCGACTTCATCATGCCGGTACTCGACTACGACTGGGGCCCCGACTTCAAGCCGGTGGATGGCTCGGGCGTGGCGTCCAGGGCCCCGCCGCCCATCCGCCAGGTGCTGCCCATGTTTGCGCCGCGCGTGGACGCCGACGGCAATGAGCTGGGCGGCGTGCCGGTGGTGCTGCTGGAGGCACCGCTGGGCACCTACCTGGGCTGGAACATCACCGCAGGTGGCGCACGACCGTTTCACCAGGGGCAGATCTGCAACTACGTGGGCGGCATGATTCCGTTTGCCCGCACGGCCGCCGAGCGCAAGGCGGCCAGTGACCCCCGCCTCTCGCTGGAAGAGCGCTACACCAACCACGACGGCTATGTGGCCGCGGTGCGCAAGGCCGCCGACAAGGCCAAGGCGCAGGGCTTCCTGCTGCGGGAAGATGCAGCCGCGCTGGTCCAGGCTGCGGAAGCCAGCGCGGTGCTGCGCTGACGCGAACGGCGTGCCCTTCATCTACGACAATCCAGCGTTTTACCCTTTCACCCCCATCGATCGAAGACCACAGGAGACTCACCCATGAACCAATTCAACCGGCGCGACGTTCTGAAATTCGGCGCTGCTGCGGCAACGGCCACCTCGTTGGGGGTGCACGCGCAGGCCGGCTGGCCCGCCAAGCCCGTCACCATGATCGTGCCGTTCCCGGCGGGCGGCGGCACCGACGCGTTTGCGCGGCCGCTGTCGGCGCAGTTTTCCAAGCTCTCGGGCCAGCAGCTGATCATTGACAACAAGGGCGGCGGCGGCGGCACGGTGGGTGCCGCCATCGCGGCCAAGGCGGCGCCTGACGGCTACACGCTGTTCATGGGCGCGGTGCACCACACCATCGCCCCCAGCGTGTATCCCAAGCTCCCCTACGACCTGGAGAAGGACTTTGTGCCACTGATCCTGGTGGCCCGGGTGCCCCAGGTGCTGGTCGTGAACCCGCGCAAGGTGCCGGTCAACACCTACAAGGAATTCATCGAATTCGTCCGCAAGAGCCCTGGCAAGCTCAACTACGGTTCGGCCGGCAGCGGCACCTCGCACCACCTCGCGGGCGAGCTGTTCAAGCAGCAGACCAAAAGCTTCATCACGCACATTCCGTACCGCGGCGCCGGCCCCGCGCTGCAGGACCTGATTGGCGGCAACGTGGACATGATGTTCGACGGCCTGGGTTCCTCGGCCTCGCACATCAAGGGCGGGCGCATCAAGGCGCTGATGGTCGCGGGCCGCAAGCGCAACCCGGCGTTTCCCGATGTGCCATCGGCGCTGGAGGTCGGCCTGCAGGACTACGACGTGACCACCTGGTACGGCGTCTGGGCGCCCAAGGGCATCCCGGCCGACGTGCAAGCCAAGGCGTTCGAACTCATCCGCGCCGCCTGCCTGACGCCCGAGGCCAAACAGGTCTGGGCCAACCAGGGCGCCGAGTTCTCCGATCTGCAAACCGGCGCGTTCGCCGGCTTTGTGCAGCTGGAAACCAGCAAGTGGGCCAAGGTGGTCAAGGCGGCGGGTGGCGTCCAGATCGACTGAGCCTGCCAGCGCGCGGCATCCCATGGCTGGACAGGTTGTACTGGGCATCGACGGCGCGCTCGCCACCGTCACGCTGTCGCACCCCGGCAAGCTCAACGCCATGTCGCGTGCGATGTGGCGCGAGCTACGCGCGGTGTTCGAGGCGCTGCAACTGCGACACGATTTGCGTTGCGTCATCGTGCGGGGTGAGGGCAGCGCGTTCTGCGCCGGTGGCGACATTGTCGAGTACCCGGATTTCCGCTTCGATGAAGCCGCGTTGCGGACCTTCCACGAAGACGAGGTGTGGGGTGGTCTTTCCGCCATGCTGGCGTGCGACATTCCGGTGGTGGCGCAGATCGAGGGCGCCTGCATGGGCGCCGGTGTGGAGATTGTCAGCTGTTGCGACATCCGCGTCGCGGGCGTCTCGGCCCGGTTTGGCGCACCCATCGCCAAACTCGGTTTCCCGATGGCGCCGCGCGAGGCGGCACTGGTGGTAGGCGTCGTGGGTGACGCCACTGCGCGCCAGATGCTGCTGGAGGCCGCCGTGCTGGACGCAGCGACGCTGGCGCAGCGCGGCTTTCTGGCGCGTGTGTTGGCCGATGCCGACGTGCCCGCCGAGGCCCTGGCCAGCGCGCGACGCGTCATGGCGCTGGCGCCCCGGGCGGCGCGGCTCAACAAACGTACCCTGCGGCACTTTTCAGGTGCTTTTGCGCCGGATGTCCGCTCCAATAGGCCATCTGATGCTATAGATTCGATAGTAAAAGAAGCCTACCGCTACGCCGACAGCACCGAGCACCGCGAGGGCATTGGTGCGTTCCTGGCCAAGCGCGCGGCGGTTTTCTGATTTCCCTTTCATCCATTCGTTGACCGACATGTCCAACCACAACCTGTTCGCGGCGTTGCGCGCCGCATTCCCGCCAGACCTTGACGCCGTGGCCATCGAAACCGCCGACGCCGACGGATCAGGTTTGCACTACTCCTGGCGCGATCTCGACCGGGCTTCGGCCATGCTGGCCAACCTGCTGGCTTCGCTTGAGTTGCCGGCCGGCTCGCGCATCGCCGTGCAGGTTGAAAAGTCGGTCGAAGCCCTCATGCTGTACCTGGCCACGCTGCGCGCCGGGCATGTGTTTTTGCCGCTCAACACCGCCTACCAGAGCGCCGAGATCGAATATTTCATTGGCAATGCCGAGCCCGCGGTGGTGGTGTGCAGCCCGAAGAACTTTGGCTGGGTCAGCAAGATCGCCTTCAAGGCGGGCACGCAAAACGTGTTCACCCTGGGCGACGACCGCACTGGCAGCCTGCTGGAGCGTGCGGCGCACCACAGCGACCGGCACACCGTGGCCGCATCGGCTGAAGACGACCTGGCCGCGATCCTGTACACCAGCGGCACCACCGGGCGCAGCAAGGGCGCCATGCTCACGCACGGCAACATGCTGTCCAACGCGCGGGTGCTGAAAGACTACTGGGGCTGGACGGCTGCCGGAGGGCCTGACGGTCGGGGCGACGTGCTGATCCATGCGCTGCCGATCTTTCATGTGCACGGCCTGTTCGTGGCGATTCACGGCGCGCTGATCAACGGCAGCAAGATGATCTGGCTGTCGCGCTTCGACCCCCGGCTCGTGGTGCAAAAGCTGCCACAGGCCACCGTGTTCATGGGCGTACCCACGCTGTACGTGCGCCTGCTGGCCGAGCCCGGGCTGACCCGCGAGGCCGTCAAGAACATGCGGCTGTTTGTCGCAGGGTCGGCACCCTTGCTGCTGGAGACCTTCAACGAGTGGCGCGACCGCACCGGCCACACCATTCTCGAGCGTTACGGCATGAGCGAGACCGTGATGCTCACCTCCAACCCCTATGCGCCCGATCCGCGCTATGCCGGTCAGTCTGAGCGGCGCGGCGGCACGGTGGGATTCCCGCTGCCGGGCGTGAAACTGCGGGTGCAGGACGACGACGGCAGCACGCTGGCCGTGGGCGAGATTGGGGGTATTCAGGTCAAGGGCCCGAACGTGTTCAAGGGCTACTGGCGCATGCCCGAGAAGACCCGGGAAGAGTTCACGGCCGATGGCTTTTTCAAGACCGGCGACCTGGGCCGGGTTGACCAGGATGGCTACCTCAGCATCGTCGGCCGCGGCAAGGACCTGATCATCAGCGGCGGCTACAACGTGTACCCGGCCGAGGTCGAGAGTTATATCAACGAGATGCCTGGCGTGGCCGAGAGCGCGCTGGTGGGCGCGCCGCACCCGGATTTTGGCGAGGTGGGCGTGGCCATCGTCACCGCCAAACCCGGCGCGGCGCTGGATGGCGATCGCATCATCGCCGAGCTCAAGGCGCGCCTGGCCAACTTCAAGATTCCCAAGCGCTGCTTCGTGGTGGACGAACTGCCGCGCAACACCATGGGCAAGGTGCAGAAGAACTTGCTGCGCGAGCAGCACCAAAAACTATTTGTCTGACGCGCTTTTCGATACCAGTTTTTTTGCTATTAAAACATAGCAAATTATGCTTAACCGGAGCAGACAATGGCCGGTTTCACCTCAAAACCAGCACCGGGATGTGCGAATGCGTCAGCACATGCTGCGTCTCACTGCCCAGCAGCAGGCGCTTCAGGCCGCGGCGGCCGTGTGAGGCCATCACGATCAGGTCGCACTTGTGTTTCTTGGCTGCGGCAATCACGGCTTCGGCCACCAGATCTGACTTGACGGTGTAGCCCTTGGCGGTAACGCCTTTCTTCGCCGCGGTAGAGGTGATCGCATCGACCACTGCCTGCCCGTCATCGGCCCACTGCTTTTCGACCCGCGCCACATCCTGCGAACTCAGCGGCACCGAGCCTTCAAAGTAGCTCTGCGGGTAGCGCGGGATGACCTTCAGGGCCACCAGTTCCGCACCGGACATTTCGGCCAGGCCGACGGCGCTGGCGACGGCCTTTTTCGACAGCGTCGAGCCGTCGCTTGCGACCAGGATGCGTTGGTACATGGCGATCTCCTTTTTGAAGTGGTGCGCCAAGCCTAACCGGCGCGCGCCGGGCGGTGTTGATCCAGGTCAACTGGCCTTGCGTGGATCGCCGGTAGCCTTGCGGCATGACCCTTGCTCCCGCTTTTGAAGCGTCTGTCCTGCCGCTGGCCGGCGCGCCAGAGGCGGTTTCGCGCTCTTCTGCCGGCGCGGACGACCCTACCGGCAACGATTGGCTGCTCGATGACCCCGCCGAGTGGCCAGCCTTCAGCCGTGAGGCGAGCGCCGCCCGGTTTGCCGGGCAGGACTGCTGGGAATCGGATGTAGCGGTGAGCGGGATGCGCTGCGCGGCGTGTGCGCTGGCCATCGAGGACGCGCTCAAGGCCGTGCCGGGCGTGCTCGATGCGCACGTGCAGGGGGCAGCCGGCCGCGCGCGGGTGATCTGGTCGGCGCGTGTGGTCAAGCCCTCGCAGTGGATCGAGGCCGTCCGCCGCGCTGGCTATGTCGCGCTGCCGGCAGGCGACGCCGGCGCCCGGATGCAGCGCCGGCAAGCGCAGCGCATGGCGCTGTGGCGCTGGCTGGTGGCGGGCTTTTGCATGATGCAGGTCATGATGTACGCCACGCCGGCCTACCTGGCCGCGCCCGGTGACATCACGCCCGACATGCTGGCGTTGCTGCGCTGGGCCTCGTGGGTGCTGACGCTGCCGGTGGTGCTTTTCTCCTGCGCGCCCTTCTTTGGCAACGCGCTGCGCGATCTGCGCCAGCGACGCATCAGCATGGACCTGCCGGTGGCGCTGGGCATGGCGATCACGTTTGCCGTGAGTTCAGCCGGAACCTTTGACCCGGGCGGGCCGTTCGGTCAAGAGGTCTATTTCGATTCGCTGACCATGTTCGTGTTCTTCCTGCTGACCGGGCGCTGGCTGGAAGGGCGGCTGCGCGACCGCACCGCCGGCGCGCTGGAAGCGCTGCTGCACCGCATGCCCGACAGCGTGGAGCGGTTGGCGCGCCCGGGCCACTTCGAGCGTGTGGCCGTGCGGCGCCTGGTGGTAGGCGATATCGTGCGGGTGCTGCCTGGCGAGCGTTTTCCGGCCGATGGCCGGGTGTTGGAGGGCCACACCCTGGCTGACGAAGCCCTGTTGACCGGGGAATCGCGCCCGTTACCGCGCGGCCCTGGCGAGCGCGTGCTCGCCGGCAGCCACAACCTGTCGGCCGCGGTGCAGGTCGAGGTGGAACAGATCGGGCCGACGACGCGTTTCTCGCAGATCGTGGCGCTGATGGACAACGCCGCGCTGCACAAGCCAGCCATTGCGCAGCTGGCCGACCGGATCGCCGGGCCGTTCCTGCTGGCGATCCTGCTGGTGGCAGGCATTGCGGGCTGGCTGTGGTGGTCGGTGGATCCTGCCCGCGCGCTGATGGTGAGCGTGGCGGTCCTGGTGGTCACCTGCCCGTGCGCGCTGTCGCTGGCCACGCCGGCGGCCATGCTGGCATCGGCCGGCGCGCTGGCGCGGCAGGGCGTTCTGGTGCGCCGGCTCCCTTCGCTGGAGGCGCTGGCCGCGGTGGATACCGTGGTGTTCGACAAGACCGGTACCCTGACGCAGGACGGCATGACCGTCACCTCGGTTCACGTGCGCGAGAACGCCTCGCGCGCGGCGGTGCTGGCCGAAGCCGCGGCACTGGCCAGCCATTCGCTGCACCCGGTGTCGCGTGCGCTGGTGGCGGCCGGCGAAGCGCAGGCCCCTGCCACCGAGGCCCCGGTCTTCGCGTCGGTTCTGGAGCTGCCGGGCCGTGGTCTCAGCGGTGTGCCGACCCTGCGCGGCGATGTGAATGCGCCGCGCACGCTGCGTCTCGGGTCTGCCCGCCATTGCGGGCTTGACCTGGCCGACACCCCCCAGCAGCAGGTGCATCTGGTGGACGATGAAGGCTGGCTGGCCACGTTCGAGTTGTCGGAGCGGGTGCGCCCGGACGCGTCCGCGGCCATCGGGGCCTTGACGAACGCCGGGCTGAAGGTGCTGCTGCTGTCGGGCGACCGCGGTGCAGCCGCTGTGCGAGTTGGACGACAACTGGGCATTGAGGAAGCGTGGGGCGATTGCACGCCCGAGGACAAGCTGGCCCGCTTGCTGGCGTTGCAGGGCCAGGGCCATCGCGTGGCGATGGTGGGTGATGGGCTCAATGACACCCCGGTGCTGGCCGGCGCGCACGTGTCGTTTGCGTTCGGCCAGGCGGTGCCGTTGGCGCAAAACCGGGCTGATCTGGTGGTGCTGGGCGACCGGCTGGCGCTGGTGCCCATGACCCTGCGGCAGGCGAGGCGAACGCTGCGCGTGGTCCGGCAGAACCTGGGCTGGGCGCTGGCGTACAACGTCGTGTGCGTGCCACTGGCGGTCGCCGGCTGGTTGCCCGCCTGGCTGGCGGGGCTGGGCATGGCGGCGAGTTCGGTGCTGGTGGTGCTGAACGCCGCGCGGCTGGCGCGAACAGCCCGCCCTGACGCCATGGCGGAGCCCGCCTGATGGACATCCTGTTCCTGCTGGTTCCGCTGTCGGTGGTGCTTGTGCTGCTGATCCTGGCCGGCCTGTGGTGGGCCGTGTACCGGGGTCAGTTTGAAGACCTGGAGCCTGAAGGCGAACGCATTTTGCACGACGATTGATTTGCATCAACTCGATGGCGCGGGGCTCAACAGACACTCGGTTGCAAACAAGCAAGCAAGAGGTGTTTGATGAATGAATCCAGTGCACAGGCCGTTGTTTACAACGATACGGTCGTCCGGCAGTTTTCCATCATGGCGGTGGTCTGGGGCGTGGTGGGCATGCTGGTCGGCGTGATCATCGCCGCCCAGCTGGCTTGGCCGGAACTGAACTTTGGCATCCCCTGGCTCAGCTACGGCCGGCTGCGCCCGCTGCACACCAATGCAGTGATCTTCGCGTTTGGCGGCTGCGCGCTGTTTGCCACCAGTTACCACGTGGTGCAGCGAACCGGGCAGGTGGCGCTGTTCGGGCCGAAGCTGGCAGCGTTCACCTTCTGGGGCTGGCAGGCGGTCATCGTGGCGGCAGCGATCTCGCTGCCGATGGGGTTCACGCAAGGCAAGGAATACGCCGAACTGGAATGGCCCATCGACATCCTGATCACGCTGGTGTGGGTGTCCTATGCCATCGTGTTCTTCGGCACCGTTGGCCGGCGCAAGGTGCGCCACATCTACGTGGCCAACTGGTTTTTTGCCTCCTTCATCATTGCGGTGGCGCTGCTGCACCTGGTCAACAGCGCGGCCATTCCGGCGGGGTTCATGAAATCCTATTCGGCCTACGCCGGGGTGCAGGATGCGATGGTGCAGTGGTGGTATGGCCACAACGCGGTGGGCTTCTTTCTGACAGCCGGGTTTTTGGGGATGATGTACTACTTCATCCCGAAGCAGGCCGAGCGGCCGGTCTACTCGTACCGCCTGTCTATCGTGCACTTCTGGGCGCTGATCTTTACCTACATGTGGGCCGGGCCGCACCACCTGCACTACACCGCGCTGCCTGACTGGACCCAGTCGCTCGGCATGGTGTTCTCGCTGATCCTGCTGGCGCCGAGCTGGGGAGGCATGATCAACGGCGTGATGACGCTGTCGGGCGCCTGGCACAAGCTGCGCGACGACCCGATCCTGCGCTTCCTGATTGTCTCGCTCTCGTTCTACGGCATGAGTACGTTCGAGGGCCCCATGATGTCGATCAAGACGGTCAATGCCCTGAGCCACTACACCGACTGGAACGTTGCGCACGTGCACTCTGGTGCGCTCGGCTGGGTCGGCCTGATCTCGATGGGGAGCCTGTACTACCTGATCCCGCGCCTGTTTGGCCAGAAGAAGATGTATTCCGTCCCGGCCATCGAGCTGCACTTCTGGACGGCCACCATCGGCATCGTGCTGTACATCGCCGCCATGTGGATCGCTGGCGTGATGCAGGGTCTGATGTGGCGCTCGATCAACACTGACGGCACCCTGACCTACACCTTTGTCGAGAGCGTGAAGGCGACCTACCCGTTCTATGTGGTGCGCTTTGCCGGCGGGCTGCTGTACCTGGGCGGCATGCTGATCATGGCCTGGAACGTCTGGATGACGGCCGTCTCGGGGCGTTCGGTCAACGCACC
>JANOBJ010000351.1:0-5158 GCA_031411575.1 Betaproteobacteria bacterium
TCAAAAACTCGGCAGGGTCGCCAGCGACAGGCGGCCCGCCTGCGCATCGGCCGCGATCTCGTCGCGCACGGCCCAGCCGCGCAGCTTTCCGGGATTGAGCAGCCCCTGCGGGTCGAACCGCATCTTGGCGGCCACCACATCGGGGTTGACCTGGCCCTGTTTGCCGTCTTCGACCTGGTACACGTGCGGGTTGGCGATGTAGACGCCGTGGTCGCGGTGCATCTGCATGATCTCGTTGAGCCGCGCCTCGGTGCTGTAGCGCACCAGCTGCAAGCCGCTGCAGGTCATCAGGCCTTCCTTGGTGCGGATGAATTCCAGATGCAGCAGCACCTCGTCGCCAAACAGCTTTCGCATGGCTTTGGCCTGCGCCACTTGCTGGCCGGCCTGAAAGCCGCTCTGGATGTAGGTCAGGCCCTTGTCCACCTTCAGCGCGTGCAGGGTGGTGTGGTTCCAGGTGAACTCAAGAATCGTGCGGTTGCTGGCGCGCACCTCGTCAGCCGTCTTGCGCAGGGTGAGCTGGCCGCCGGCCGCGCCAATCATTTCCAGCAGCGCCGGCTCTGACGGCTCGGACACCGCCAGCAGCACCGCGTGCTCGCCGCGCGGCAAGCTGGCGGCCAGCAGGCTCAGGTGGTCGGGGATGGGAGCGGCCAGAAAGGTGACGCTTTTCTTGACGATGCCCGGTGCGTTGGCCACGGTGTCGGCGAAGACCAGCGCGCTGTCGAAATCGGTGAAGGTGACGATGGCTTCGAGCCACGGGTGCGCGGGCGCCAGCGCCACCTCGATCTCCAGCACCAGTCCATTGGTGCCGTACACGTGGTGCAGCAGCAGCGCCTCGGGCGCGCGCAGCTCGATCGTGCGCGGCTCGGGCTCGATGGTCATGGCCTTGATGCCGAGCACGTTGCCGGTCGAGGCCAGCGGGCCGTGGTTGATCGAACCAATGCCACCAAACCCGCCGCCGTACAGCCCGCCCAGCGTCGCGCTGCGAAAGGTGCTGGGAATGCAGCGCAGCTCCCAGCCGGTACTTGGCCTGCCACCGCCAGTTGGTTCGGGCTGCTGCGTCTGCCGGTCCATTTCCATCATGCGGATGCCGGCCTGCGCGCGCGCCACGCCGCTACGGCTCCACAGCAGCTGGTTGTAGCCCGACAGATCCAGGATGATGCCGCCGTACAGCGGCGTGCACTGGCCATAGTTGCCCGTGCCGCTGCCGCGCAGGGTCAGTGGCACGCGTTCAGCGGCGCAGGCGGCCACCACCGCGCGGATCTCGTCCTCGGTCCGGGGGCGCACCACGGCGTCGGCAGCCAGGCCGGCCAGGTCGCGCTTGAGCACCGGGCTGAACCACGAAAAATCTTGCGACAGGCGCTCCACCCGCGCTTTGTCGGCAATCCAGTCCAGGGCAGACAGGCGCTCGGCGATGGCTTGGGTCTGGCGGGTGACGGTGGGGCGGTCAAAGGTATCGTGGGTCATGGGGGTGATTCGCACATGTGCTGGACAAGTTGTTGCGCGTCATGGCGCAGGGCGTTCAGGTCAATGCCCGGAATCTGGTCGTCCTGCACCACGCGTTTGCCGTGCACCAGCAGCGCACGCAACTGCGGCGGGCCGCCGCTGGCCACCGGGCCGATGGCTGTGTCGTGCAGGCCCATGAAGCGGGGATGGTCGAGGCGATAAACCGCCAGATCGGCGGCCTGGCCCACCGCCACGGTGCCGATGGCGGGAAGCCCGAGCACGTGGGCGCCGCCAGCGGTGCCGATGTGCACCACGTCTTCAACCGAGATGGCGTTGGATTGCCCACCCAGCCCGTTGTCGTTGTGGCCCGGCCGCGCGCGGTGCAGCAACCAACAGGCGTGGGCCTCGCTCAGCATGTCGGCGGCTTCGTTGCTGGCCGCGCCATCCACCGCCAGCGACACCGGCACTCCGGCCGCCAGCATCTGCGGCACCGGCGCGATGCCCGAGCCCAGCCGCGCGTTGCTTTGCGGGCAGTGCGCGATGCCCGTGCCGGTCTCGGCGCAGCGCTGGATCTCGGCTGTGTCCAGGTGCACCATGTGGGCAAACCACACATCGGGCCCGACCCATTCGTGGCGCTCGACAAACTCCATTGGCGAGCAGCCATGCACCTCGCGGCAATAGCGCACGTAGTCATACGTTTCCGACAGGTGGCTGTGCAACCGGATGCCCAGGCGCCGCGCCTCGCGCGCCAGCACCGTCAGCTCGTCCGGCGCGGCCGACCACGGCGGCGTGGTGATCGCGCTGACCACCCGCCGCATCGCGTCGGGTGCGGGGTCATGAAAGCGCTGCACATCGCGCTCGACGCCGGCCAGGAAGGTGTCGAGCGTCTCGGGTGCGGCCTCGCGTGGTGCGGGCGTGCCGAAGGTGCGGGCGCGGGTCTGGCCGCCACGGCACAGCACAAAGCGCATGCCCAGCGCAGCCGCCTCGTCAAACACCGCCGCCGACGCGTCGTACGGCATGCCGGGATAGTAGTGGTACTGGTGGTCGGCCACGGTAGTGCAGCCCGACAGCAGCAACTCAACGAGCCCGACGCGCGCCGCCACCCGAAGCGCGCGCTCGTGGTCGAAATAGCGGCGGTACGGCACCGGGATGGTGGCCAGCCAGTCGGTCAGCGGCAGATCAATGCCTGCCGGAATGCCCTTGAGCAGGCTCTGGAACAGGTGGTGGTGGGTGTTGACCCAGCCGGGGTAGACCACGCAATCCTGCGCGTTGATGATGGCCTCGCCCGGGGCAGGCTGCAGGCGGCCGATGGCGGCAATGCGGCCGTTGACAACCCGGATGTCGCTGCCGAGCGCGCGCACGTTGTACCGGGCAGACGCCCCGCGCTCACCCGTCAGGATGGCGGCGGCGCCGCGAATCAGCCAGTTGCGGTGGTCGGCGGGTTCAGTCACTGTTCACCTCGGACTCATGCCAGCCGCCCAGCGCCCACTGTGACAGCACCGACATCAGCGCGAACAGGCCCACGCCGGTCAGCGTGATCAACCCGAGCGCGGCGAACATGCGCGGGATGTTGAGCTGGTAGCCCGACTGCAGGATCTGGTAGGCCAGCCCGGTGCCGGTGCCGCCGGTGCCCGCCACAAATTCCGCGACCACCGCGCCAATGAGCGCCAGCCCGCTCGAGATGCGCAGCCCGCCAAAGAAATACGGCAGGGCACTGGGCGCGCGCAGCTTGTACAGCGTCTTCCATCGGCTGGCCCGGTTCAGCCTGAAGTACGCGAGCAGGCCGGGGTTGATGCTGCGCAGCCCGAGCGTGGTGTTGGCGATGATCGGGAACAGCGCCACGATGGTCGCGCAGATCACCAGCGACGCGGTGGAGTTCTTGACCCAGATGATGATGAGCGGCGCAATCGCCACGATCGGCGTCACCTGCAACAGCACCGCATACGGGAAGAAGGCTGTCTCCACCACGCGGTTCTGCACGAAGGCAAACGCGATCAAGGTGCCCAACAGCACCGCGCACACAAACGCCAGCAGCGTGATCTTGAGCGTGACCAGCAGCGCGCCCGACAGCAGCGCCCAGTCGGTGAAGAGTGTCTGCACCGTTATCGAGGGCGACGGCACCAGGTACACGGGGATCTCGAACAGCATCACGCCGCCTTGCCACAGCGCCAACAGCACCACCGCCACCACCAGCGGGTAAAAGATGCGCTGCATGCCGGGCCGCTGCAGCAGAGGGGCCGCCACCGCGCTCATCGGGCCACCTCTTCATCGGCGGGCGCGCCCAGCGCGCTGGCACGCATCAGGCTGTCCTGCAGGCGCTTGGCGTAGTGGCTGAAGGCGGTGGACACGCGAAAATCGGCGCCGCGCGGGTAGGGCTCGTCAATGGCCACCTCGTCCACCACGCGGCCGGGGCGGGCCGCCATCACCACCACCCGGTTGCTGAGGTACACCGCTTCGTAGATCGAATGCGTCACGAACACCACTGTCAGGTTTTTCTTTTGCCACAGGTCCAGCAGGTCGCTGTCCAGCCGGTTGCGGGTGATCTCGTCGAGCGCGCCAAACGGTTCGTCCATCAGCAGCAGCTGCGGTTCGGTGACCAACCCGCGCGCGATCGACACACGCATCTGCATGCCGCCGGAGAGTTCGCTCGGCCGGTTCTGCGCGAACTTCGCCAGGCCCACCAGCGCCAGCGCGTCGGCCACCTTGGGGTCGCTCTGGGCGGCGGGCATGTCGGCCAGTTCCAGCGGCAGGCGCACATTGGCGTCCACCCGCGCCCAGGGCATCAGCGTGGGTTCCTGGAACACAAACGACATGCGTCGGCCAGTGGCGTCGAGCTGCGGCACCGGCTTGCGCCAGAGCAGGATGCGGCCCTCGCTCGGTTCCAGCAGGCCGGCGATCATTTTCAAGAGCGTGCTCTTGCCGCAGCCCGATGGCCCCAGCAGGGTTATGAATTCGCCGTCGCGAATGTTCAGATCGACCGGCTGCAACGCGTGGGTGCCGTTGGGGTAGGTCTTTTCGGCGGACAGCACTTCAACCGCGGGCGTGGCGCCGACGTCGGCAATGTGCTGGATCGCGGGGTGTTCCGGGGCGTTCATGCGGAGGCGCTGGCGATGGTGGTTTCTCGGGCTGCTGCGGGCGCGAGCACGGGCGTGGTGGTGCGCCGGTACATCTCGATCAGGTGTTCGCCCGCGGTGGTGCGGTCGTAGCGCGGCGGGTGGGCGTGGTCCACACACACGGCCAGTGGCTCCACCACCGTGTGGTAGTCCACGTCGAAGAACCAGGCCATCGAGTAGCGTTCGCGCGCGGCCTGCGGCTGCGTCACGCGGTGCAGCGTGGAGCGGTAGCGGTCATTGGTCCAGCGCGCCATCATGTCGCCCAGGTTGACGACCAAGGTGCCTGCGATCGGCGGCGCATCAATCCAGTCGCCGTCGTCGGCCAGCACCTGCAGGCCGCCAGCCGCATCCTGCGCCAGCAGCGTGATGCCGCCCCAGTCGGTATGGGCGCCGCAGCCCAGCTGGCCTTCGGGCAGCGCCGGGGGTTGCGGCGGGTAGTGCAGCAGGCGCAGCACAGGCATCGGGTCGCGCAGGCAAGTGTCAAAGTAGCGGGCGTCCAGACCCAGCCCGATGGCCAGCAAACCCATCAGTTGGCGTGACAGCCCGTCCAGCGCCGCCGCATAGGCCTGCATGGCGGAGCGAAAACCGGGTACCAGGCGTTC
>JANOBJ010000352.1:0-14024 GCA_031411575.1 Betaproteobacteria bacterium
TACAGCCCCACCACGGGCGACGAAACCAACCCCGGCTTCTTCCAGAGCCTGCTCACCTTCTTTGCCCAGCTCTGGAGCCCCGCCACCACCAACCCCGAAAAACTCGGCTACGCCTACATCTACGGGGCACCGGGAACACAGACGGCCGATACCCTGCTGGGTGAATACGGCAGTGGCGGGGCCAACAGCGCGGGCAGCGCCATTCATGTGTATCTGCCGACCCCGAACGGGCCCATGCCCATGGCCGCTTTCATCAACGGGGCCAAACATGCGGTGCACAGCGACCATCTGAACACTCCCAGAAAGCTCACCCGGGCCAACAGCTGGGTGGCCTGGCAGTGGGCCTACAGTGCGTTTGGCGATCAACCGCCGACTCATGCAGCTGACCGGTATGTGAACCCGCTGACCACGACCAATGCCGGCACCACCAGCATCCCCAGGATCGAGTTCAACCTGCGCTATCCGGGGCAGGTGTTCGACAAGGAATCCAATCTCAGTTACAACTACTTCAGGAGCTACCGGGCCAGTGATGGGCGGTATACGCAGAGTGATCCGATTGGGTTGGAGGGGGGGTGGAATCGGTTTGGGTATTCTTTGCAAAATCCGTTTCGATACTTTGATCCACAAGGGTTGTGGGAAGTGACGGTCGAGTTTTACGGTCCTGTGGGCGGCGGAATCTCTTTTGGACGCGACCCCAATACTGGCCAAGGATTTTTGGGCTGCAAAGTAGGTGTCGGATTTGGGGGTGGCGTAACCTACGACCCATTAGGTGGCCGACCTGGCGGATCAAGCGCCACGCCAGGCAAAGGGGGGCTGACACTCGGGATTGCTGTCGACGCCGGAGGCACTGTTGGCGCTGGAGGAGTCGGCGTGAGCGGGCAAATGTCCGGAAGCCGTGGGTACGACTTTGGTGCAGGGCGACAGTACAACGAGCCTTCGGCTAAAGGTAACGCGGGCTATTCACCGGGATCTAAATCTGGAGTGTCTGTCGGGGGATCAATTGGCGTCCAGGGCACGATTTACGATTCGAGGCGCAAGTAGATGAAACCAGGGCTAACTTCAAAAGCTTGGCTAGCTGTGGTCGTCGGGTCGGCGGGAATAGGAGGCGCATGGGCATGGGCACTTGGCTCCAAGGATGCGGATGCTGCACAAGACTTCCTTATCCAGTCTCCGACCTTGCAAGAGAAGTACGGGCGCATAAGCCACCCGCTACTAGCAGGTTTCCGCATCTCTGAATCGCGATCTCAACTGACATACTGGGTCAAGACGCGAGATGGTCGGGTTTTCGTCACGTTGGTCGTTGACAAGACTACCCAGCCTTGGACAGTACGCGAATAGGTTCGGCTCGGGCAGATTGTCAGTTCTGATCCAGTCTGAGAATTATGTCTGGCATTGCAACGTTGCAAAAAGTCCGCAACCGCCAACGTACGATTCTCTCCACAAGATCCAACATCCTAAATTGCTATGAAAAACATAGCTATTCACGTCCACCCAGCGCGCACAAGAAGCATATTTCATTCGAAAAACGTCTTTTCCACCGCCCCCAGCAGTCGAAATTCACGGTGGGCTTGGACGTGGCGATGCAGCTGTCTCGGTGCTCGTCAGTGGTCGCTGACCCAGTTGTCTACGCGCAGGCCCGGGTAGGCCGTGAAGTCGGCTTCGTTGTTGGTGACGAGCGTCACGTTCAGCGCAATGGCGTGGGCGGCGATCAGTTTGTCCAGGGCGTCGCGCTTGCGCTCGCGGGTCGCGTGGCGAGTCGGGCCGTAGGCGCGTGCGGCTTTGGCCTCGAATGGCGCCACCAGAATGTCTTCCAGCAGACTGTCGAGTGCCGCTCGGTTGTGGGCCTGCGCCTCGCCCGAGCAAGTAACGCCGTGTTCCAGCTCGGCCAGCGTGATCGCGGAGATCACGACGTCGCCCACAAAGCACCCGGCAAAGCGCTGCGCCACTTCGGGTGGTTGGTGCTTCATCAGGTAGATACAGATGTTGGTGTCGAGCATGTATTGGGGGCTCATAGCGCGTCACGCTCGCCTTCGCGGTTGTCGCCCCGGCCCTCGACCATGAAATCGGCGGAGAACGCGGCCAGCTTGGCCATCACGTCGCCCATGCGGCGCGGCGCCGGTCGAATGCGCAGTTCGTCGCCCACACGCTCGATCACCAAATCGATGTCCCAAACGGGGTAGGCCAACTCGGCCGGGATGCGCACGGCTTGCGAGTTGCCGTTCTTGAAGATGCGGGTGGTGGTCATGGGGGCTTACGTGAAGGATGTACATGTACATCTTAACGTTTTCGACACCAAATGTACATACATGGATGTACTAGCAACGGCGACGGGAGCGCGACGCCGCGCCGAGGGCACCCCCTCAGCTGTTCGCCCGCCGCTTCAGCCAGCGCATCAGCCCGCCGACCAGCGGCAGCTTTTCGTACAGTTCTTCGGCGGCGTCCCAGTAGTCGCGGTGGTAGGCGATGCGGGGAAGGCCGTCGGGGCCAGGGGCGAACTTGAGGTGGGAGCCGCCGCGCACGGTCTGCTCGACGCTGGTGGCGAAGCGCTTGAAGCGGAACTTGAAATCCCAGGTCAGAAAGCAGCGCGGGCCGTCGATCACGCGGCTGGTGATGACGAAGCGCGGGTCGTGCAGCGTCACGTACATGTGGCTGAAGATGCGCTGCACCTCGGCCAGGCCGCGCACTTCGTTGAACGGGTCCTTGAACCACACGTCGGGCGTGTAGAACTCGCCAAAGCGCGCCACGCTGTCGGGCGTGAGGGCCTCGAAGAATTCGACCACGCGCTGCACGGTGGCGGCATCGGTGGGGGCGGCCGGCGGCGGTGTCGGCGGCATGGCGGCCAGCGTGGTGGGGGTCGTTGAGGGGGCTGGCGCGGTGTCGGGCATGGGCGTTCCGGGGCGGTGGCGGGCCGCTTGATCTTGCCTCAAGGCGCGCCTTACAGGCCGGTGAATTTGCGGATCGCGGGGAAATACAGGCGGTAGGGCAGCAGGCGCATCAGCTTCATCCAGGCGGTGAAGCGCTTGGGAAAGTGGATTTCAAAGTCACCGCGGCCCCAACCTTTCAGGATTTCCTGCGCGGCCTGCTCGGGCGTCAGCAGCGCGGGCATCTTGAACTGGTTTTGCGCGGTGAGCGGGGTTTCCACAAAGCCGGGGTTGATGACGCTGACGGCAATGCCGCTGGGCTGCAGATCGAGGTACAGGGTTTCGGCCAGGTTGATGAGGGCAGCCTTGGTCGGCCCGTAGGCCAGGCTTTTGGGCAGGCCGCGAAAGCCCGCCACGCTGGAGACCAGGCTGATGTGGCCCACCGGTTGCCGCGCGGCGCCCGGTGCGGCGGCGGCCTGCACGAAGCTGGCGCCGCCGGGTGCGCCGGTGGCCGCGGTGCTGCCACTAGTGCCGGTGGCACCCACGCCGCCCGCCGGGTGGCCGGCGTGCGCGGCGCGCGACAGCAGGTGTGGCAGCACGGCGTCCAGCACGTACAGCGCGCCGGTGTAGTTGACCTGCTCGTGCATCAGCATCTCGTCCAGGCTGAATTCGGTGGCGCGCAGCTCGCGGTAGTAGCCGGCGCAATAGACCACATGGTCGAGTGGCGTGGTGGCAAAAATCTGCTGCGCGGCGGCCTTGATCTGCGCGGCGTCGGCCACGTCCAGCGGCAGCGCCACCGCGCCGGCGTGCTGCGTCACAAAGCGGTCGAGCGCGGCGCGACCGCGCGCTGACACATATACCCGGGCGCCGCGCGCGTGCAGCGCCGAGGCGGTGGCGCGCCCGATGCCGGTGGACGCACCGACCAGCCACACCGTCTTGCCACGCCAGTCCGGCATCGGAGGATTAAGGGGCATGACAAATCTCTATACTATTATTAATATAGCAAACTATGACCGCGGGGTGCGGACAACAAGGCTATTTGGGTCATAAATCGGCTTGAAACGGGGTACCAGGGTGGCCGGGTGTCAGCGCTTGGTGAACGAGAGCGTCACTTCGCCCAGCCGCACGCCAAACTTGCTCATGGTGGCTTTGTTGAGCATCACCTTGTCGGTCACCAGGTACATCCAGTCGTCAAACTGGACCTCGTAGGTTTTACCGTCCACCGGCAGCGACAAGGTGTAGGCCCAGTAAAACGCGTTGCCGCGCGCCTGGCCGTTGGCAATGCCCACCACGTCGTCGGCGCGGCCGGTGTACTTGCCGTCGGGCAGTGCGGTCAGGCGCCAGATGCGCTTTTGCCTGGTGCCGTCGGAGTAGCTGAAGTCTTCGTCCAGCACGCCCTGGTCGCCCTGCCAGCTGCAGTTCATCACCACCGTGAAGCGGCGCACCACCTTGCCCGACCGGTCGGTGAAGACGCCATAGGCATCGAGCACGCCGTTGAAATAGGTGCGCAGGTCGAGCACGGGTTTTTCGGCGGCGTAGTCGGCAATCTGCTGCGAGGCGCAACCGGCCAGGCCAACCGTAGCGGCCGAGGCGGCGGCCGCGGACAGGAGCAAGCGTCGTTTCATGAAAGCGTCCTTGAAGGGGATGAGGGGGGCACGACGGTGCGCGCCGGCCGGATCACCAGCGTGTACAGCGCGCCGCCGGCGGCCAGTTTCAGCGCGCAGGGCAGCACGCAGTAGGCAATGATCAACGCCTCCAGCGCGCCCGCGTCACGCGCGCCGGGCGCGTAGCCAAAGGCGCCCAGCAGCGGCAGCGCCAGGCCGGCGGCCAGCGCCAGGTTGAGCTTGGTGGCGAAGTTCCACCAGCCGAAGTAGGCGCCCTCGGCCCGGCCGCGGTCGCCGGCGTTGCCGATCACGCCGGCCAGCAGCGCGCTGGGCAAGGCCAGATCGGTGCCCAGCGCCACGCCCGACAGCGCGCACACCACCAAAAACGGCACCGCGTCGCCCGCGCCCATCTGCGCGGCCCAGACAAACACCGCCACCGACAGTGCCATGCCGATGCCCCAGGTGCGCGCCAGCCCGATGCGACGCACCACCTTCAGCCACAGCGGGATCGACAGCGCCGCGCACAAAAAGTAGCTGCCCAGAAACGCCGGCTCCAGGCTGCGCGGTGCCTGCAGCAAGTCCTGCACAAAAAACAGCACCAGCGTGGCGGGGATCGCGCTGGCGATGCCATTGAGCATGAAGACCGCCATCAGACGGCGAAACGCGCGGCTGTGGAAGGGGCGCCAGATCGCGCTGGCCGGTCGGGCGGTGGCCGCAGTGGGCAGATGGTTGCCGGCGGCGGGCGAGCTCTCTTGGGGCGCCCGACGCGGCTGCGGCGAACGGCTCCACGCCCACAGCCCCAGCGCCAGCGCCCCTGCAAAGATGGCCGTGGTGGCACCCAATCCCAGCAGCACCGGCGTGATGGAGGCCAGCACCACGCCCAGCAGCCCCAGGCCCTCGCGCCAGGCGACGATGCGGCTGCGCTGGGCTTCGTCGCCGCCCAGCATCGCGCCCCAGGACTGGTGCGCCACGCTGACCGCACTGTAGGCGGCATAGGTCACCATCAGCATCACGGTGGCCCAGATCAGCAAGCCCTGCGGGTCTCGGACCGCGGGGAAAAACAGCCCCGCAAACCCCGCCGCCAGCACCACCGATGCGGCCGCGCCAAAGACCAGCACCGCGCGGGTGGAGCGCGCAAACAGCCGGTCGCTCACGGCGCCCAGCAGCGGGTCAATGACGGCGTCAAACAGACGCGCGCCCAGCAGCACCAGGCCCAGCGCGGTCAGCGGCACGCCAAACGCGGTGGCGTAGTGGTTGGGCAAGATCACATACAGGGGCAGCGCCACAAAGGCCAGCGGCAGGCCGAGCAGCCCGTAGAGCAGGCCGTCGCGGCTGGAAAAAACCTTCAAAGTGGCTTCATTGGCCGCGCTGAACAGGCTGGCGCGGCCCGGCGAGGCGGCAGCTGCGGGTTGGGCGCGCGCGCGGTTCATGGCAATGCTGTGGAGCCGGCTGCGGGTGCCGGCTCAGGGCGCGAGCTTGGCCAGCAGCGCCTGGCGCAACTGCGGTTGCGAGGTGTTGGGCGACAGCCAGATGCCGAAGAACAGCCGCGCAAACTCGGGGTCGCGCACCTCGCCGCTGGACTTGCCATTGGTCAGAAACGTCGCGCCCACGCCGGGCTTGTGCACGCCGGTGATGCGGTCGCCCTTCCTGACATCGGGGAAGGCCGCCGCCATCGCACGCTGCCAGGCATCGGCCTGCGCGTCGGTGAAGCTGCCGATGCGGCGCATCTCGTCCAGCGAACGCTGCGCGATCATCGGGCCGGAGAACTCGCGCAGGTAACTCAGTTCCAGCGCAAACGGGTAACGCGCAAATGCATCCGGCTTGAAGCCGGGCGCCACCCACAGCGCGGCGTCATACACCTGAAAGCCGAACACCCGCAGCCGGCCGCTGCCCGACAGCGTTGCATCGGGCACCGCCGCGCCCAGCTCCTGCGGCACGGTGTAGGCCATGCTTTTGGCATGAAAAGTGGCCAACGTGCCCATCAACAGGACGTTCATTGCTATTGATTGAATAGCGTCGCGGCGGGTGACGGCAGGCGTGTTCATTTGCGCAAGGTGTACTGCACGATGTCGATGTTGGCCTTGGCAAACGCCGCTTCGCAGTAGGCCAGGTAAAACTCCCAGATGCGGATGAAGCGTTCGTCAAAACCCAGTTGCAGCACCTGCGTTCGCGCCGCGAGAAACTGCTCGCGCCAGCGCTTGAGGGTTTCGGCGTAGTCGGCGCCAAACGCGAACTCGTTTTCCACCGTGAGGCCGGCAGCCTCGGCCTCGCGGCGGAACTCGCGCGGGCACGGCAGGCAGCCGCCCGGAAAGATGTACTGCTGGATGAAATCGGTCGAGCCGATGTAGCGCTCGAACAGCGCGTCGTCGATCACGATGCTCTGGATGCAGGCGCGCCCGCCGTCTTTCAGCAGCCGGTGCACGCTCTGGAAGTAGGTGGGCCAGTATTCGCGGCCCACGGCCTCGACCATTTCAATCGAGCAGATCGCGTCGTAAGGGCCGTCGTTGATGTCGCGATAGTCTTGCAAACGCAGATCGGCTCCGGCGCCCAGCCTGTCCATCCGCTCGCGCGCAAACGCCAGCTGCTCGGTGGACAGGGTGACGCCGGTGATCGAGGCCTTGAATTCGGTGGCGGCCATCTCGGCCAGCGCGCCCCAGCCGCAGCCGATCTCGAGCACCCGGTCGCCGGGCTGCACGCGCACCATGCGGAGCGCGCGGCGCACCTTGGCGTGCTGGGCCTGCTGCATGGGTTGCGTCAGGTCGCCGTCGAACCACGCCGACGAGTAGTTCATCGTGTCGTCCAGCCAGAGCTCGTAGAAGGCGTTGCCCAGGTCGTAGTGGGCGTGGATGTTTTTCTGGCTGTTGGTTCTGGTGTTGCGGTTCAGCAGGTGCTTGACGCGGTACAGCAGGCGCCCGGCCCAGGTGCCGTAGATCACGTCGTCCACTTCCTGGCGGTTGCTCACGAACACCTTGAGCAAATCGGTCAGGTTGGGCGTGGTCCAGTCGCCCGCGATGTAGCTTTCGGCAAAGCCGATGTCGCCCGACTTGAGCGCGGCGCCGCAGACCGTCCAGTTCTTGAGCGTCATGGCCGCCGCGGGTGCGTCGGTGCCGTGGATGTTCTGCGGATCGTGGTGGCCGAAGTGCCGCATCGAGCCATCGGGCAGCTGCACCGTGAGCGAGCCGTGGCGCAGCTTCTGCAGCAGCTTCAGGATGGTGCGCGCCGCCGCCGGGGCGTCCTGCGGCATCACAAACGGGGAGGCGGTGGTGGTGTTCATGCGTCGGTTGGGGGGCGTTGAAGGCGGCGAAGCAGGGGCAAGTTTCTAGCGCGTGACAAAGTGGTCGGGCGGGTTCGGCTTGGCGGAAAAGCGCACGCGCTTGACCCACAGCCGCACGGCCTGCAGGTGGATGCGCGTGATCACGCCCAGCGTCATGGCTGGGTAACGCCACAGCGCCTTGCGCACCGACGCTGCGGTCGCGGGTTCGAGCGCGCCGCTGACGCTGGTCTCCAGCAGCGCGCCGCCGTCGTCGTCGTAGTCGATGCGGGCCACGGTGCGGGTGCGGTCGGCATTCGTCATGAAGCGGAAGCGGTAGCCACCTTCCACGTTGCAAAACGGCGACACGTGGAACACCTTGTCGGCACGCAATTCAGCGCCCCAGAACTGCCCGTCGGCCGGCCGGTCCAGCAGGTAGCAGTGGCGCTCGCCAAAGGTGTTGTTGACCTCGACCACGATGGCACGCAGCGTGCCGTCCGCGCCGTGGCAGTACCAGAAGCTGACCGGCTTGAAGGTGTAGCCCAGCACGCGCGGGTAGCAGTGCAGCCAGACCTCGCCGGTGGCGTCGGTGATGCCTTCGCGCTGCAGCAGTTCGTCCAGCCAGGCCAGTGCGCCGCCGTCCTGCGGAGGGCGGCCGTCCCCATGGTCCACGTCAAAAAAACTCAGCGCGGCACGCCGGTTGACGGCCAGCGCGCCGGTGCTGTCGCGCTGCACGGCGCGCATCGGCAACATCAAGAAGTACGTGGGGTAAGCGAAGGCGTTGCGCGCCGGGCGCAGCCGCGTGTGGCGCACCTGGCCGAAACCCAACAAGGGGCTGGGCACGGCGGCCATGGCGGCGGCGTAGCTCATGCGCGCAATGCCTCGGGTGGCGTGAAGGCGGCGGCCGGCAGCGTGTGAGGGTCAGCCGCAAACCCATTGGCTTCAACCAGCAGCTGCCGCGCCACGCCAAGACCGGCCTTCAGGCCGTCTTCGTGAAAACCGTAGCCCATCCAAGCGCCGCAGTAGTAGGTGTGCTGGCGGCCCTGCAGGGCTGGCACGGCCAGCTGCGCCTCGATCGCGGCGAGATCAAATACCGGGTGTGCGTACTCAAATTCGCCCATCACCTGATTACGCGGTATCTCGCGCAGCGGATTCAGCGACACCACCACGGGTTGCGCAAACGGCACCGGCTGCAGCTGGTTGATCAGGTAGTGCAGGCAGACGCGGGCATCGTTGCTTGCGCCGGTACCCGTGCCCTCACCCCGGTCGTAGTTCCACGCGGCCCACGCCATGCGCCTGGACGGCAGAACGGATGTGTCGGTGTGCAGCACGGCGCGGTTGGGCTGGTAGCGGATCGCGCCCAATGTGGCGCGCTCCTGGGCGCTGGCATCGCGCAGCAGCGCCAGTGCCTGGTCGGAATGGGTGGCCAGCACCACCTTGTCGAAACGCTCGGCGCGGCCGTCGGTGACCACGCGCACGCCGCCCCGCGCCTGGGCGGGGTCGCGCTCGATCAGGCGCACCGGGGTGTTGAGGCGCTTGTCGGGGATGGCGGCGGTGATCTTGTCCACATAGTGCCGTGCGCCGCCCTTCACCGTCCACCACTGCGGCCGGTTGCGCACCTGGATCAGGCCGTGGTTGTGGCAAAAGCGGATCATTGTGGCCACCGGGAACGCCAGCATCTGGTCGGTCGGGCAGCTCCAGATGCAACCGATCATCGGCAGGAAATACCAGTCGCGGAACTCGTCGCTGAAGCGGTGCGCGCGCAAGAAATCGCCCAGCGGCTGCATCAGCTCGGCGTCGTGGCCTTCAGTGGCGATGCGCGTGGCCAGCGCATTGAAGCGCACCACGTCGCGCAGCATGCGCAGGAAGCGCCAGTTGAGCAGGTTGCCGCGCTGCGCAAACACGGTGTTCAGGCTGGAGCCGCTCCACTCGAGCGCCTCGCGGTTCGCCGCGCCCGGCACCTGCACCGAAAACGACATGTCGGACTTGGCGGTTTCTACGCCCAGTTCAGCGAGCAGGTTGATCAGGTTGGGGTAGGTGCGCTCGTTGAACACCAGGAAGCCGGTGTCCACGCCGTGGGTGACGGGCTGGCCGTCGTGGCCGGGCAGGGTCACATCCACCGTGTGGGTGTGACCTCCAAAGTAACTGCCGGATTCGAACAGCGTGAGGTCGCAGGTACCGTGCAGGGTGTGCGCGGCGGCCAGGCCCGAGATGCCTGAGCCGACGATGGCGACCTTCATGCGGCTGGCCATCATGCCGCCGGATACAAAATTGCTGCGAAGCGCCCCGAAGCGAAGGAGGGAGGGAGGGAGGAGGAGAAGAAGCGCTTCAGGATTTCATCCGGGTTAAAAACTCCCGGAAGGCTTCGCAGCAAGCAAACTGGAAATCGGGCTCCCCGTTTCTCAAGCCATGAGACATTCCGCGCGCGCCAGAAGTTCCCGGCAGCGAAGCCGGCCTTGCGCGGGGTTGGGCGTGAGACATGGAAACTCATGAGACATTTTCTAAACTTCTTGGTCTTATTATGACTGCTCAGTCTTCATTTTGTCGACAGTTGCTGCTCAATAGCCTTTAAAAACGCAGGGTCTTCGGGTTCCACCTGGCTGCCGTAGCTGGCCACCACCTTGCCATTGCGGTCCAGCAGGTACTTGTGAAAGTTCCAGCGCGGGGCTTGGCCGGCCTGCGCCGCGAGTTGCCGGTAAAACGGCGACGCGGCCGGGCCGGTCACGTTGCTCTTGGCGAACATCGGGAACTTGACGCCGAAGGTGCTTTCGCAGAAGTCGGCGATCTGCTTGTTGTTGCCGCTTTCCTGCGAAAAATCGTTCGACGGGAAACCGAGCACCACAAAACCCCGGTCTTTGTAGCGCGCATTCAGCGCCTCCAGCCCCTTGTACTGGCCGGTGTAGCCGCAAAAACTCGCCGTGTTGACCACCAGCGTGACCTTGCCGGCGTACTGGCACAGCGACTGCGGCTTTTCATCCTGCAGCCGGGCAAAGGTGTGCGACAGCGCGGCCGGGCAGGCGCCGCCCGACGGTTTTTCAGGCGTTGCAGCCCCGGCAGGCACGAGGCCCAACAAAGCCGACCCCGCCACAATGACTTGGACAAAATGACAATTTAACGACATACTTCGCGATGATTTCCGAAAACAGGCGTTTTGTCTAGGACGCAGTACGCAAAAGCCTGTTCAGATGGGTAAAGAAGGTGGGGGCCATCCTGGTGCCTCCGCGGCAGTATGTTCTGCAGACCCGTCATGACCTTGTAACCATGAACGACCGCGCCGATTTACGCCCGATCACAGTTTCCATTGCCGCCGTGGAACGCGACACCGGCCTGTCCAAGGACACCCTGCGCGTCTGGGAGCGCCGCTACGGCTTCCCGACGCCCGAGCGCGACAACTTTGGCGAGCGCGCCTACCCGCTGGTGCAAGTGGAAAAGCTGCGGGTGATCAAGCGGCTGCTGGACACCGGGCACCGGCCCGGGCGCATTGTGCCGCTGTCGGTCGACCAGTTGCAGCGCATCAGCGAAGGGCTGGCCAGCACGCCCCAGCGCATCGCGCAGGACAACAGCGCCGATTTGCGTAGCTACCTTGACCTGATCAAGAGCCACGACATCGACGGCCTGCGCCGCGCGCTGAGCCAGGCCACGCTGCGGCTCGGCCTGGCGCGCTTTGTCACCGAGCTGATGGCGCCGCTCAACGTGCTGGTGGGCGACGCGTGGATGCGCGGCCAGATCGAGGTGTTTGAGGAACACATGTACACCGAGAGCGTGGTCGTGGTGCTGCGCCACGCGATCAGCAGCGTGCCCGAACCCGCCGCGCTGAGCCGCCCACGCGTGCTGCTCACCACCTTTCCGCAAGAGCCGCATGGCCTGGGGCTGTTGATGGCCGAAACGCTGTTCTCGCTGGAAGGCTGCAAGTGCCTGTCGCTGGGTGCGCAGACGCCGATCTGGGACATCGTGCTGGCCGCCACCGCACACCGCGCCGACATCGTGGCGCTGAGCTTTACGGCCAGCCTGAACCCGAACCTGGTGATCAACGGCCTGGACGAGCTGCGCCAGAAACTGCCGCGATCGGTGGAGATCTGGGCCGGCGGCCATTGCCCGGTGCTGCACCGCAAGGATCTGGCCGGCGTGGTGGCCGTGGCCGAACTCGACGGCATGCGCGAGCAGATCGCCCGCTGGCGCAGCCAGCACGCGTGAACGGGGCTGGTGATGGCGCAGGCGCCTTTCAAGGGCAACAAACAGGCTTTGCCGCAAAAGTCGTGCGTGCAATGCGGCCGGCCCATGACCTGGCGAAAAAGCTGGGCCAAAAACTGGGACAGCGTGAAGTTCTGCTCCGAGCGGTGCCGGGGTGAGCGCCGAGCGAGCCCGCCCGCATGATCCCCCGCTCCAGCACCCGCACCCGCCGGCTCGTCCTCGTGCTGGGCGACCAGCTGACCTTTGACAACCCGGCGCTGCAGGGCTTTGACCCCGCGCACGACCGCGTCGTGATGATCGAGGCGGTATCCGAGGGCAACGTGGTCTGGAGCCACAAGGCCCGCATCGCGCTGTTCCTGTCGGCGATGCGGCACTTTTGCAACGAGGTGCACCGGCGCGGCTGGCCCTACAGCTACCTGCGGATCGAAGACGCCGATTTGCCGCTATCGTTTTCAGAGCGCCTGATGACCGTGCTGCAAGCACTGCAGCCCGAAATGATGCAAATATGCGAGCCGGGCGAGTGGCGCATGCTGCAGCAGGTGCAAGACACCGCGGCTGCCGCCGGCGTGCCGCTGCAATGCCTGCCCGACACCCATTTCATGTGTTCGCGTGACGACTTTGCGCGCTGGGCGGACGACAAGAAAGAGCTGCGCATGGAGTTCTTCTACCGCGACATGCGGCGCCGCCACGGCGTGCTGATGGAAGGCCGCGAACCGGTGGGCGGGCAATGGAACTTTGATGCCGACAACCGGCAGGGCTACGCCAAGGGCGGCCCGGGCGACATCCCGCCGCCGGCGCGGTTCGAGCCGGACCGCATCACCACGCAGGTGTTTGAGGTGGTCGAGCAGCAGTTTGCCGGCCACCCCGGTTCGCTCGCGCACTTTGGCTGGCCGGTCACGCGCGAGCAGGCGTTGCAGGCGCTTGGCCTCTTCATTGACACGCGGCTGCCGCACTTCGGCCCGCACCAGGACGCGATGTGGACCGACACGCCCTGGGGCTGGCATGCGCTGGTGTCCAGTGCGCTGAACCTGCACCTGCTGGACCCGCGCGAGGTGGTGGCCGCCGCCGAGACTGCGTACCGGGAGCGCGATCTGCCGCTGGCCAGCGTCGAGGGCTTTATCCGCCAGGTGCTGGGCTGGCGCGAGTTCATCCGCGGCGTGTATTGGCTCGACATGCCGCGCCTGAAAGAAGCCAACCACTACGGCTATGCCCGCGCGCTGCCCCAGTGGTACTGGACCGGCCAGACCCGCATGGCCTGCATGAAAGACGTGATCGGCCAGACGCTGGAATACGGCTACGCCCACCACATCCAGCGGCTGATGGTGACCGGGCAGTTTGGCGTGCTGGCCGAGATCGACCCGAAACAGGTGTGCGACTGGTACCTGGCCATGTATGTGGACGCGATCGAGTGGGTGGAACTGCCCAACACCGCCGGCATGGCGCTGTTTGCCAATGGCGGGCGCTTCACCAGCAAGCCCTACATCGCCAGCGGCCAGTACATCAAGCGAATGAGCAACTACTGCAACGGCTGCGCCTACCGGCCCGAAAAGCGCACCGGCGACGACGCCTGCCCTGTGACCACGCTGTACTGGAATTTCCTGGACAAGCACGAGGCGACCCTCATGCGCAACCCGCGCACCGCGCTGATGGCCAAGAATATCGGCCGACTGGACGCCGCCGAGCGCGCATCCATCCGCGAAAAGGCCGCGTACCTGCTTGGGCATCTGGATACCCTGTAACGCAGGGTTCACATGCCCTGCCTAGAATACAGTCAGTAACGAAAGAACGTCATGCTCTATCCGGAACTCTTCAAGCAGCTCGAATCGGTGCGCTGGGACATGGACAAGGACATCCCCTGGGCGAGCTTCGATGCGTCAAAACTGTCTGACGAGCAGGCGCAAACCATCAAGATGAACGCCATCACCGAGTGGTCGGCCCTGCCCGCCACCGAGATGTTCTTGCGCGACAACCGCGACGACAGCGACTTTTCGGCCTTCATGTCGATCTGGTTTTTTGAAGAGCAGAAGCACTCGCTGGTGCTGATGGAATACCTGAAGCGCTTTCGCCCCGAGCTGGCCCCCACCGAGGCCGAACTGCACGACGTGCGCTTTGAGTTCG
>JANOBJ010000353.1:0-15834 GCA_031411575.1 Betaproteobacteria bacterium
GATGCCGGTGCCTTTTTGCGCCCAGGTGGCGACGTCGGACTGGCTGAAGCCCGATTCGAGCGCGCCGCCCGCGATGCCATTGACATTGCCAACCGAGCCGTTGCTGGCCTGCGCTGTCACCACCACCTTGCCGGGCTGCGACACGGCGTTGGCGATCATGCCGCCCACCGGGTAGTAGGTGCCGGCAGTGCCGCCGGTGCCGATACGAAAGAACTGCTGGGCCTGCGCGGCGCCCGCGAATGCGGTGGCGGCGACCAGCACGGTGACGATCTTCTTCAAACTCATGACAAATCTCCTGCAGGGTTCACTGCGCAAATGCAAACGGCCAGTACAGCACAGACGGTGTGCGCCTGCCATAGTGAAAGCCCCAAGCATGAAGTGTTCCAGCGGCGTGGTTGGCCCTGGTGCGCTGCGGCCAGGACCGGCCTGCGACACCGAATTCAAAGCCAAATCATGCTCTGGTCGTCATCGGGTGGTCATAGTTTGCTATAAACATAATAGCAAACGGCTTGCCGACCCGGTGGCGGGCTCAATCGTCGGTCGACGCGCTCCAGCGGCTGTTCCACTCGCGCGTGCGCTGCAGGTCGCGGCGGTCGCGCTTGGTCGGGCGGCCTTGCTCAATTGCCAGCGCGGGTTCGGGCGCAATACGACGTTGCAGCGCCGCCGCTTCGCGCGTCGCGACGGAAGCTTCAGTTTCGCGGTACAGCAGTTGCGCTTGCGGCGCCGGGCCGCGCAGGCCGCTCAGGGCCAGCACGACAATGGTGCGGGTGACGGCTTCGCGCCGCAGCTCGACCGTGTCGCCGGGCTTGACCTCACGTGCCGGCTTGGCCTCCACGCCATTGACGCGCACGCGGCCCTTGCCGATTTCTTCGGTGGCGAGCGAGCGGGTCTTGTAGAACCTCGCGGCCCATAGCCATTTGTCCAGTCGCAGCCTCTCGTTTCCGTGGGCCGCACTGTTTGCGACATTCGGGCTCGGCTGCGCAGGCCTACGCATGTCGCAAACCCCATAGCCATTTGTCGATACGCAGTTTTTCCATCAACCTGCATTCTGTACCAGCGGCAGCCGCACGGTGGCGTCCAGGCCAGCCACGTGGCCCAGCGCTTCGCGGTTGTCCAGGCTGATGCTGCCGCCCAGCGCGTGCACGATCTCCAGGCAGATCGCCAGGCCCAGCCCCGAACCGCTGCGCACATCGCCGGCTGAAAACGGCTGGAACAGGCGATGGCGCAGCTCCTCGCTGATGCCCGGGCCCGAGTCAGCCACCACCAGCGCCACATGGCGGGCATCGGTCACGATCCGGACGTTCAGCGTGCCGCCAGTGGGCGTGTGGCGGATCGCGTTGTGCAGCAGGTTGCGCGCCAGTTCGCGCACGCTCCAGTCGTGCGCGCGCACGGGGGCCGGCGCGGTGCTGATGTCGAAATCGAGGTCCTTGTCGGCGATCAGTGGCGAAAGATCGAGCGCCACCGCGCGCACCACCTCGTCCAGACGCACGACGCCGACATCGGCCTGGTGTCGCAGTTGCTCCACCTTGGCGAGCGCCAGCATCTGGTTGGCCAGCAGGGTCGCGCGGTCCACGGTGTCGTTGATCTCGGCCAGCGCCTGGCGCGGCTCCACATCACCATGCAAGGCCGATTGAACCTGGGTCTTCAGCACCGCCAGCGGTGTGCGCAACTGATGCGAGGTGTCGCGCACAAAGCGCTTTTGGTGATCGAGCAGGTGCTGCAGGCGCGTCATGACGCCGTTAGTGGCCTCGACCAGGGGCGCCAGCTCGCGCGGCGTGCCGGGCGCGGCGATGGGCGTCAGGTCGCCTTCGGGCCGGGCCTTGAGCGCGTTGCTCAGGGCGCGTACCGGGCGAATGGCGCGCTGCACCACCAGCACCACCACCGCTGCAATCACCAGCACCAGCACTGCCTGGCGCCACAGGGTGTCGAACAGCACCTGGCGGGCCAGCGTGCGGCGCAGTTCCAGCGTTTCGGCCACCTGCACCACCGCCATGCCACGGCCACGTTCGCTCACCACGGGCTGCAACAGCACGGCTACGCGCACCGCCTCGTTGCGGTAGCTGTCGTCGTAAAAGTCCACCAGCGCAGCGTAGGCCGTTCGGTCCGGGATGCGGCCACGCCAGAACGGCAGCTCGGCAAAGCCCGACACCATCTCGCCCTCGCGGCTGGACACGCGGTAGAACATGCGGCTCTGGTTGTCAGCCTCGAACGCTTCCAGCGCCGAATAGGGCACAGTGGCGCGCAACACGGCGGCTTCGTCATAGCCCTCCACATCAAGCTGCTCGCCAATCGACTTGGCCGATGCCAGCAGCGTGCGGTCATACGCCGTGTTGACCGCTTTCAGGGCCTGGCGGTAAATGCTCACTGTGTTGACCACAACGAAAAGAACCACCGGGATGAGGATCCCGAGCAGCAGTGTGCGCCTGAGCGAGACAGGACGCGCTTGCGCCGCCGTCATGCCTCGGCCTTCAGCAGATAGCCCAGCCCGCGCAGCGTCATGAGCGTCACGCCGGTGTGCGCGAGCTTTTTGCGCAGGCGGTACACCACGACCTCAATCGCCTCGTATTGCACGTCGGCCTCACCGGGAAACACCAGCTCGAAGAGTTTTTCTTTCGACACCGCGTGCCCGGGCTTGACGATCAGGGCCTGCAGCAGCGCCTGCTCGCGCGGCGTGAGCTCCAGCACAACGCCTTGCCGATAGAATGCTCCGCTCTCTTTTTCATAGCTAAGTTCACCCAGCTGAAGCGGACCTGGAGCACTTTCGACTCCAAAAGGGGTGCGTCGGCGGGTCAGGGCGCGCAAGCGGGCTTCCAGCTCGTCCAGGTCGAACGGTTTGGGCAGGTAGTCGTCAGCGCCCGTGTTCAGGCCGATCACCCGGTCGCCCACGGTGCCTCGGGCGGTCAGGATCAGCACCGGCGTGACCTGGCCTTCGCGGCGCGCCTTCTCCAGCACCTGCAAGCCGTCGAGCCCGGGCAGGGTCAGGTCCAGCACTACCACGTCGGGTGGGCTGGCCAGCCACTGGTGCAATGCGGCGACGCCATCGCCACAGGCCTGCACCGTCATGCCGCGGCGCGACAGGGCGCGTTGCAGCGTGGCCTGCATCGCGGGGTCATCTTCAACCAGGAGTACTTTCACGGGGCAGCGAGGGCAGGGTGCGAGCGGGCAAACGGTGGAGGGGCGGAAACGGCACCAGACATTAGCACTTTCCCCAATGCCTGCGGACAGCCGTTTGACAGCCATCGAGCGCATGATCGCGGGTGTTGTTCCAATTTTCCCAGGAGACTGCAATGCGTCGTGATACTTTCCTCAAATCGATGGCTGCGCTCGCGGCCGTGGGCGGCCTGCCACTGTCGGCCCGCGCCAGTGCGAGCATCAAGATGATGATCCCCGCCAACCCAGGCGGTGGCTGGGACACCACCGGCCGCGCACTGGGCAAGGCCATGCAGGACGCCGGCGTGGCGTCTTCGGTCAGCTATGACAACAAGGGCGGCGCCGCCGGCGCCATTGGTCTGGCCCAGTTTGTCAACGGCAGCAAGGGCGACCCGAACGCCATGATGGTGATGGGCGCTGTCATGCTCGGCGGCATCATCACCAGCAAGCCGCCGGTCACCGTGACGCAGGCCACCGCCATTGCGCGCCTGACCAGCGAATACAACGTGTTCGTGCTGCCCGCCAGTTCGCCTTTCAAGACCATGAAGGACGTGGTCGAGCAGCTCAAGAAAGACCCGGGCAGCGTGAAATGGGGCGGCGGTTCTCGCGGTTCCACCGAACACATTGCCGCGGCGATGATCGCGCGCGAAGTCGGCGTTGACCCGGCCAAGATCAACTACGTCGCTTTCCGTGGGGGCGGCGAAGCCACCGCAGCCATCCTCGGCGGCAACGTCACGATCGGCGGCAGCGGCTACAGCGAGTTTGCCGAGTACATCAATACCGGCAAGATGAAACCTGTGGGCGTCACGTCAGGCACGCGCTTGAAGGGCATCGCCGTGCCAACCCTCAAAGAGCAGGGCATCAATGTGGAAATCGGCAACTGGCGCGGCGTCTATGCGGCGCCTGGCATCACGCCTGAGCAGCGCAAGGCGCTGACCGATATCGTGCTCAAGGCCGTCAAATCCAAAGCCTGGACCGAGGCGCTTGAGAAGAACGGCTGGACGCCCGCCGTCATGGCCGGTGCCGATTTCGAGAAGTTTGTGGATGACGAATTTGCCAGCCTGCGCGCCACGATGGTCAAGTCCGGGATGATCTGATGATCTGACGGTGCCCAGCCGGGGCAGCGAATCGCTGCCCCGGCTGGGGTGAATCCAGTTTTGCTGCTGGCGCATGCCGCGACCCAGCCCGCTTCTGGGGGACAACAATGACAAAACAAGTGCCCACATCCCTGCTGCAAGCCCTGATCGGAATCGGCGCCCTGCTGGTGGGCGGCGCGATGGCTTTTGGCGCCACCACGATTTCAACCGAAGCTGGGTATGGCGGCGTAGGCCCGAACTTCCTGCCCTGGGTGGTATCGATCGCGCTCATGGCCTGCGGTGCCTGGATGGTGTTCGAAGCGCTGACGGGTGGCTTTCGCAACATGGAAGAGCCTTCCGGAGCGCCCAGCGGCGACTGGGTCGGCTTTGCCTGGGTATCCACCGGACTGCTGGCCAATGCGGCACTGATCAACTCGCTGGGCTTCATCCTGAGTTGCACGCTGTGTTTTGTGCTGGCGGTTCAGGGCTTTCGCGGCGCCACCGGCAAGCCTGACCGGCGCATCGGCACCTGGCTGCGCGATGCAGCCACGGGCGCGGTGATTGCGGCTCCCGTGTACTGGATGTTCACCCAACTGCTCGCCATCAACCTGCCCGGGTTGACCCGCACCGGCTGGCTCTAGGAAGAATTCCATGGAAACCCTGAACCTGCTGTTGGGCGGCTTCGCCACCGCTGCCACACCCATCAACCTGATGTGGGCCTTTCTGGGCTGCGTGATCGGTACCGCGGTGGGCGTGCTGCCGGGCATCGGCCCGGCGGTGGCCGTGGCGATGCTGCTGCCCATCACGGTGAAGGTCGAGGCAACGGCTTCGATGATCTTCTTTGCCGGGATCTACTACGGTGCGATGTACGGGGGCTCCACCACCTCCATCCTGCTCAACACGCCGGGCGAATCAGGGTCCATGGTCACGGCCATGGAAGGCAACAAGATGGCCAAGAACGGGCGCGCGGGCGCGGCGCTGGCCACGGCAGCCATCGGCTCGTTCGTGGCCGGCACCATCGCCACCGTGCTGGTGACGTTCTTTGCGCCTTTCGTGGCCGAGTACGCGGTGCGCCTCGGGCCGCCCGAATACTTCCTGCTGATGGTGCTGGCCTTCACAACAGTGAGCGCTGTGCTGGGCAAGAGCACCCTGCGCGGATTGACGGCGCTGTTCGTCGGCCTGGCCATCGGGCTCGTGGGCATTGACCAGATATCCGCCCAGGCGCGCTATACCGGCGGCGTGCCGGAGTTCATGGACGGCATTGAGGTGGTGCTGATTGCGGTGGGCCTGTTTGCCGTGGGCGAAGCCCTGTATGGCGTGCTGTACGAGGGCCGCGTGGTGGAGAGTGCCAACCGCATGAGCAAGGTGCACATGACGCGCCTGGAGTGGAAGCGTTCGTGGCCGGCCTGGCTGCGCGCCACCTTCATCGGGTTTCCCTTTGGAACCATCCCGGCAGGCGGCTCCGAGATCCCGACTTTCCTGAGCTATGCAGCCGAGAAAAAACTCTCCAAACACAAGGAAGAATTCGGCACAACGGGCGCCATCGAGGGCGTGGCCGGCCCAGAAGCCGCCAACAATGCCGCCATCACCGCCACCCTGATCCCGCTGCTCACGCTGGGCATCCCGACCTCCAACACCACTGCCATCCTGCTGGGTGCGTTCCAGAACTACGGCATCCAGCCGGGGCCGCAACTGTTCCAGACGTCTTCCGCGCTGGTATGGGCGCTGATCGCGTCGCTGTATATCGGCAATGTGATGCTGCTCATCCTCAACCTGCCGTTGATCGGCCTGTGGGTCAAGCTTCTGAAGATCCCCAAACCGCAGCTCTATGCCGGCATCCTGATTTTCTCGACGGTCGGCGTATATGGCATGCGTCAGAGCGCGTTTGACCTGGTGCTGCTGTACGTCATCGGCCTGCTGGGCGTGTTGATGCGGCGGTATGACTTTCCGACCGCGCCGGTGGTGGTGGGCATGATTCTCGGGCCACTGGCCGAAGCCCAGATGCGCAACGCACTGTCCATCGGTGAAGGCAAGTGGTCGATCTTCCTGCAGCGCCCAATGTCGATCACCCTGTTGATCGTGGTCGTGCTGGTGCTGGTGTTGCCGCGTCTGGCCAAGGTCTGGGGCCAGCGGCGGGAGCGCCTGGCCTAACCAGCCCCCACGCTTGCCACTGCGTGTGCTGCGCTTCCCCCCAAGGGGGCGCGTTTCGCCTTGGGGCGGCCCGGCGGCGAAACCTGGCCCGGATTGAGTCTGGCTAGGCCCAGACCACTTTCCCGCGTGCGGCGTACCAGGCATCCACATGTCCAGCAACCGACGTCTCGATGCGGCTGCGTTTGATCTTCATCGTTGGCGTCAGGCATCCGTTTTCGATGGACCATGGCTGTTCGGCTACCACCAGCATCTTGAGTTGCTCGTAGTCCGCCAATCCCTTGTTGACGTCGCCCAGCAGGGTGGAAAGTTCCTCTTCTACCCGGGCCCGCACCTCGGGCTGTTTGAGTTGCGGCCGCAGTTGCTCGGCCAGCACCACGATGCCATAGGCAGCAGGCTGGCCGACACCCGACACCATCGCTGATTCGATGAGGGGATTGGCGCTGAGCAGGTTTTCAATCGGCGCTGGCGCAACGTACTTGCCCTTGGCCGTCTTGAACAACTCTTTCAGCCGACCAGTGAGCTTGAGCAAACCGTCAGCGCGTCGTTCGCCCAGATCGCCGGTGCGAAAGAATCCGTCTTCGGTCATGCTTTCGGCAAACAATTCCGGTTGCTTGTAGTAGCCCACCAGTTGCCCGGGAGACTTGATCAGGATTTCGCCCTCCGGGCTGATTCGAACCTCGACGCCCGGGTACGGAACGCCGACGTAACCTGGCGCGCTTTGGGTTTTGGACGAGGTGTGCGAATACGCAAAGTCCTCGGTCATGGCGTAGCCCTCGATCAGGTTCAAACCGAGCCGGCGGTACCAGTCGATCAGTTCGGGCGGAATCGGCGCCGAGCCGCTGCCCGCCAGCAAGACTTCGTCCAGACCCAGCCCCTCCAGCACCTTGTGGCCGACCTTGCGACCCACGAACGGTAGGCGCAGCAAGAAGTCGAGTTTCTTCGCCGGCATCTTGGCGTATACGCCTTGCTGGAATTTGAGCCAGAGGCGGGGCACAGAAATGAACCGCGTTGGCCGTGCACGCCTGAGGTCCTGGACAAACGTATCAAGCGATTCCGCGAAGAAGACGTGACTCTCGCCGCCCACAAACGAGGCGCATTCGACGAATGCCCGCTCAAACACATGCGCCAGCGGCAAGTAGGAGAGCGAGCGCACGGGCGCATCACGGCCCGTGGTTTCATACATGCGCTCGACCATGCCTTCGGTAGCCCGCGTGATGCGCTCGAAGTTGTGCATCACACCCTTGGGTTGCCCTGTCGAGCCCGAGGTGTAGATGATCATTGCCAAATCCTTTGGCGCGCGGGCCGGCTTTCCGGCTATTGGCGATGTGCGGCTGACGATCGCGTCCCAACTCTCAAAGCGCGTCGGTGGCGCCAAGGGAAAGGCGATGCAGGGCAGGCCCGCGGGCACGCCCGGCTCCTGCTGCGGCCAGGTATCGAGCTTGCCCACAAACAGCAGACTGGCTTCACTGTGCTCCAGCACATAGCGCACGGTTTGCGCACCCTCGGTAGGAAAGATCGCCACCGTCACCCCGCCGGCCATCCAGATCGCGAGTTCCGCCATGAAGAAGTGGGCGCAGTTCTTGGACAGGATGGCGATGCGCGCGCCGGGCTCAAGGCCCAGACTCTTGAGGTGTGCCGCCATGCGGCGCGATTGGTCCACCACTTCGCGCCAGGTGTAGTCGGTGACTTGCCCGCCGCCCGTGGGCTGCGTGAGGAAAACCCGGTCAGCCAGAGCGGATTCGTGCTGGTAAACGTAGTCAAGCATCAGTTGCGTGGAAGCCATCATGTCTCCTCGTTATTTGACGTGCAGGTGCGCCGGTGCAGCATACCCCGGGAAGCGGGCATCCCGATGCGTGTTCATGAGCGCCAGCTGGCTCTGGCCGCGCGGTACCATTGTCCGATGCCCGTCACTGACACTGCCGTCACCCTGCCAACGCCCGCACTGCCGCTCGATGCGCAGAGCATTCTGGCGCTGGCGGCGCGTTCGATGTTCCACCTCTTTTCGAGCATCAGCCAGGGCATGTTCCTGGTGGACCGGACCGGCCGGATTGTCTGGGTGAACGAGGGTTACCAGCGCTTCCTGCCCGCGCTGGGGTTTTCGTCAGTGGACCAGTTTGTCGGCCACATGGTGGAGGAGGTGATCCCCAACACCCAGATGCGCCGGGTGCTGGAAACCGGCGAGGCGATCCTGATCGACCTCCTGACGAACAAGGCGGGCACTTTTGTGGTGAGCCGCATCCCGCTGCGTGAGCCAGTGGACGAGGGCGCGGCGGCGGGAGATGTGATCGGTGCCATTGGCATTGTGCTGTTTGACCATCCTGAAACCACGCTCCAGCCCCTGATCAGCAAATTCGCGCTGCTGCAGCGCGACTTGGAAGACGCGCGCCGTGAATTGGCCAGCCAGCGCAACAACCCGGTGCTGCAGGGCCAGCGCCGCGCCAAGTACAGCTTTGCGAGCTTCGTGGGATCGAGCCCGGCGGCGGTTGAGATCAAGCGCCAGGCCCGACGCGCGGCGCAATCCTCCAGCACGGTTCTGCTGCTGGGTGAAACGGGTACCGGCAAGGAGTTGCTGGCGCACGCCGTGCATGCGGCATCGCAGCGCTCTGACGGGCCATTTGTCAGTATCAATATTGCCGCCGTGCCCGACACCCTGCTGGAGGCCGAGTTCTTCGGCGTGGCGCCGGGCGCGTACACCGGTGCCGACCGCAAGGGCCGTGACGGAAAGTTCCGCGTGGCCGACGGCGGCACGCTGTTTCTGGACGAGATTGGCGACATGCCACTGGCCACGCAGGCCAAGTTGCTGCGTGCGTTGCAGGAAGGCGAGATCGAGCCGCTGGGCTCCAACAAACTGGTGCCGTTTGACGTGCGGGTCATTGCCGCCACTTCACGCGATCTGGCGTCGCTGGTGCGTGAGGGGCGTTTTCGCGAGGACCTTTTTTACCGCCTGAACGTCCTGCCCTTGCGGGTGCCGCCGCTGCGCGAGCGGCGTGGCGATATTCCCGCGTTGGTCGAAGTGCTGGCCGAAGACATGGCCTTGCGCAGCGGTGTTGCGCAGCCTGAACTGCTGCCCGACGCGCTGGCACTGCTGGCGGCGCAAACCTGGCGCGGCAACATCCGGGAGTTGCGCAACGTGCTGGAGCAGGCGTCGATGCGCTGTGAGTCGCAGCGCATCGATGCCTCCCAACTGGAACGGATCCTTCGCGAGGCCGGGCTGGAGCAGATCGCGCCGGCGTCCGTGGAACACGCGGCACCGGATCTGTCCGAAGCCTCGCTGTTGCGTCCCTTGGCCGAGCAGGTGGCCGAACTTGAGCGGCGCGCCATTGGCGCTGCGATGAAGGCCACTGGCGGCAACAAACTGGCGACGTCAAGGCTGCTGGGTATTTCACGCGCCACGCTCTACGAACGTCTGGAAAACCCTGAATAAAGAGTAAACACTTGTCTGAAAGTCAGGCAATACAGGTGCCTGTATTTTCGACTGACGCGGTGCTGGCGGGTAATTAAGTTCAATTAAATCAAGAGTTTGCGAGTTGGCACGAACTGTGCAATATTCAGGCATACCTAATGGAGACACCATGCAACGTCGCAATCTGATTGCCCTCGCCACCACCGCCATCGCGCTCGCGTCATCGCTGGCGGCCCCTCATGCCTTTGGCCAGGCCAAAGTGATCCGGATCGCGCACGTGTACAGCAAGACCGGGCCTCTGGAAGCCTATGGCAAGCAAACCGCCACCGGTTTCATGATGGGTCTGGATTACGCCACGGGCGGCACCATGGAAGTCGCGGGCAAGAAGCTGGTCGTGATCGAGAAGGACGACCAGGGCAAGCCCGATCTGGGCAAGTCGTTGCTGGCAGCGGCGTACTCCGACGACAAGGCCGATCTTGCCGTTGGCCCCACGTCATCGGGCGTCGCGCTGGCCATGCTGCCGGTAGCCGAGGAGTACAAGAAGGTCCTGCTGGTCGAGCCCGCCGTGGCCGATTCGATCACCGGTGACAAATGGAACAAATACATCTTCCGCACGGGCCGCAACAGCTCGCAGGACGCGATCTCCAACGCCGTGGCGCAAGACAAGCCCGGTGTGAGCATTGCCACCCTGGCGCAGGATTACGCGTTTGGCCGTGATGGCGTGAAGGCGTTCAAGGACTCCATCAAGCAGGCCAAGGTGGTGCACGAAGAGTACTTGCCCGCCAATACCACCGATTTCACGGCCGGTGCGCAACGCCTGATCGACAAGCTCAAGGACCAGCCAGGCCGCAAGGTCATCTGGATCATCTGGGCTGGCGCGGGCAATCCGTTCAAGATCGCCGATCTTGACCTGAAGCGCTACAACATCGAGATCGCTACAGGCGGCAACATCCTGCCTTCGATGGCTGCGTACAAGCAGTTCCCGGGCATGGAAGGCTCGACCTACTACTACTTCGGCATCCCGAAGAACCCCATCAACGAAGCGCTGGTCTCGCGCCACTACAGCCAGTTCAAGACACCGCCTGACTTCTTTACGGCAGGTGGTTTCTCGGCCGCCATGGCGGTGGTCACGGCCCTGAAGAACAGCAAGGGCGATGCGTCGGCCAACACCCTGATCAAGACCATGGAAGGCATGAGTTTTGATACCCCCAAGGGCAAGATGACCTTCCGCAAGGAAGACCATCAGGCCATGCAGAGCATGTACCACTTCAAGATCAAGGCCGATCCGGCGTTCGCCTGGGGCGTGCCGGAACTGGTGCGCGAGATCAAGGCCGAAGAGATGGCTGTTCCGATCAAGAACAAGCGCTGAGCAGGCCCGCGCTGGCGGGGGTGTCGCACGGATTGCCAGACCGGCTTTCGTGCCGCCCCGACCGGCCCTTCATTCCACACGTTCGATGAGTCAACCCCGGATCACACGGGGCCAAGGGATGTTTTTCGCAAACACACCAGGAGACACTCAGTGACGACCCCTTTTCTCAAGCGGCTCATCGTTGCCGCCGCATTCGGCTGGGGCGCAGCATCTGCCGCCGTCAATTTGCCGGCGCTCAACATCGACAAGTCACAAACCACCGTGTCGGGGCTGTCGGCCGGCGGCTTCATGGCTGTGCAGCTGCACGTGGCGTACTCGGCCACGTTCAGCAAGGGCGCGGGCGTGGTGGCGGGGGGCCCGTTCTATTGCGCCGAGGGCTCGGTGCTCAACGCCACTGGCCGTTGCATGGCAAGCCCCTCGGGCATCCCGACCGCGACGCTGGTCAGCACCACCAACGCCTGGGCGCAGCAGGGGCTGATCGACCCGGTGGCCCATCTGCAGGCGTCAAAGGTGTTCCTGTTCTCGGGCTCGCTCGACAGCGTGGTCAAGCCGGGTGTGATGGACGCGCTCAAGACCTACTACAACAGCTTCGTGCCCGCAGCCAATGTGGTCTACCGCAAGGATGTGGCAGCCGAGCATGCCATGGTGACGGACGACTACGGCAGCGCCTGCGCCACCAAGGGTGCGCCCTACATCAATGACTGCAATGTCGATCTGGCGGGCGCCATCCTCGCGCAGCTGTATGGCACGCTGAATGCGCGCAACGGCGGTACGCTGGCGTCGGCCAATTTCGTGCAGTTCAACCAGAGCGCGTTCGTCACCGGGCATGGCATGGCGACCACTGGCTGGGCCTATGTGCCGCACGCTTGCGCCAGCGGCGCACCCTGCCGCCTGCATGTGGTGCTGCATGGCTGCAAGCAAAACGAGACGGACGTGCAGCAGCAGTACGTCCGCAACACCGGCTACAACCGCTGGGCAGACAGCAACAACATCGTGGTGCTCTACCCGCAAACCAGTACCGCTGCCACCAACAGCTGCTGGGACTGGTGGGGCTATGACAGCGCCAACTACGCCAAGAAATCAGGCCCGCAAATGGTCGCCATCAAGGCCATGGTGGACCAGGTTTCGTCCGGCGGCAGCAACCCCCCGCCTGGCACCACGACCCTGGCGGCGCCCACGGCGGTTACCACGTCAGGCGCCACCACCAGCACGATGAACATCAGCTGGAATGCCGTCACCGGTGCCGCCAGCTACAACGTTTACCGCAATACCAACAAGACCAACGCCTTGCCGGTCACCAGCACGGCCTTTACCGACACCGGGCTTGCCGCTGCCACCGCCTACAGCTGGACCGTGCGCGCGGCCGACAGCAATGGCGTGGAGGGCGCAGCGTCGGCCGCAGCGAGTGGTACCACCACAGGGGTAGCGGCCACTTGCACCACCGCGTCCAACTACGCCCACACGACCGCGGGCCGGGCCTATGTGGCGGGCGGCTACACCTTCGCCAATGGCTCCAACCAGGCGATGGGCCTGTGGAATATTTTCACCACCCGCACGCTCAAGCTGACCGGCCCGAACTACTACGTCATCGGGACTTGTCCGTGACCCAGATGTGATGGCCAGGAGTATTCAAGTTTGCTAGTCACCCGCGACCTCACCATCCGTTTTGGCGGCCATGTGGCTGTCAACAACGTCAGCTGCTCGTTCGAGCCGGGCACGTTGACGGCCATTGTCGGCTCCAATGGGGCGGGCAAAACCACGTACTTCAACCTGATCTCGGGCCAGCTCAAGGCGACGGCGGGTTCGGTGCACCTGAACGGGCAGGACCTGTCGGCCCTGAGCCCATCGGCGCGCACGCATGCTGGGTTGGGGCGGGCCTTCCAGCTCACCAACCTGTTCCCCAACCTGAGCGTGCTGGAGAATGTGCGTCTGGCGGTGCAGGCCACGCGCGGCGGCGCACACCAGCGCGGCCTGAACCTGTGGAGCATCTGGAGCGACCACGCGGCACTGACCGAGCGCGCGCACGAGATTCTCGTGTCGGTGTCGATGGCCGACCGGCAGCACGTGGCCGTGGCCAGCTTGCCGCACGGCGACCAGCGCAAGCTGGAAGTCGCTTTGCTGATGGCGCTGGAGCCGCAGGTGTTCATGTTCGATGAGCCCACTGCGGGCATGAACTCGGCCGAGTCGCCCGTCATCCTCGACCTGATCCGCGCGCTCAAGAAAGACAAGAGCAAGACGATTCTGCTGGTCGAACACAAGATGGACGTGGTGCGGGAACTGGCCGACCGCATCATCGTGCTGCACAACGGCACCCTGGTGGCCGACGGCGAGCCGGCCGAGGTCATCGCGTCGAAGGTCTTACAAGAGGCGTACTTGGGGGTAAACCCCCAAGACGCCTCGGCGCAAGATGTCGCTCCCCCCCAACCCGGCCTTCCCCCTCAAGGGGGAAGGGGAGCAAACCCATGAGCGTGAATCTGCTCACGCTTGCCGGCGTGCACACGCACATCGGCGCGTACCACATCCTGCACGGGGTGGACCTGGTGGTGCCGCGCGGCCAGGTCAGTCTGCTGCTGGGGCGCAATGGCGCGGGCAAGACCACCACGCTGCGCACCATCATGGGTTTGTGGCGCGCTTCCCAAGGCAGCCTGCAGTTCGACGGGCGTGACATAGCGGGCGCCGCCACGCCCGACATCGCCAAACTCGGCATCGCGTATGTGCCCGAGAACATGGGCATCTTCGCCGACCTCACGGTGCAGGAGAATATGCTGCTCGCCGCGCGCAGCGCCGCGCGCTCCAGCCAGATGGACCCGCAGCGCCTGAAGTGGATCTGTTCGCTGTTCCCGGCGGTGGAGAAGTTCTGGAACCATCCCGCAGGCAAGTTGTCGGGCGGGCAGAAGCAGATGCTGGCGGTGGCACGTGCCATCGTCGAACCACGCGAACTGCTGATCGTCGACGAGCCAAGCAAGGGGCTGGCGCCGAGCATCATCAACAACATGATCGACGCCTTTGGCCAGTTGAAGGCCAGCGGCGTGACCATCCTGCTGGTCGAGCAGAACCTGCACTTTGCACAAAGGCTGGGCGACCAGGTCGCGGTGATGGACAACGGCCGCGTGGTACACGCCGGAAGCATGCAGGCCCTGACGGCCGACCCTGCGCTGCAGCGCTCGCTGCTGGGGCTCGCCATATGACCATGCGACCGGGCGAATTCGACTGGAAGCCGGCGGCCCTGGTGCCGCTGCTGATGCTGCTGGGTTTCCCGCTGATCGGCTCACCGTCGAGCTGGCTCACGCTCACGGTGGCCGGGTTGGCAATGGGGCTCATCATCTTTGTCATCGCCTCGGGTCTGACCCTGGTCTTTGGTCTGATGGACGTGCTCAATTTCGGCCACGGCGTCTTCATCGCGCTGGGTGCCTTCGTGGCCACCAGCGTGCTCGGTGGCATGGCTGACTGGACCGGTTCTGCCGACCTTGCCCGCAATCTGCTGGCCGTCGGCACCGCCATGCTGGTCGCCATGGCGGTAGCCGGCGCCGTGGGCCTGGCGTTCGAGCGTTTCATCGTGCGGCCGGTGTATGGGCAACACCTCAAGCAGATCCTCATCACCATGGGCGGCATGATCATCGGTGAGGAACTGATCAAGGTGATCTGGGGCCCGTTGCAGATTGCCCTGCCGCTGCCCGAGGCCATGCGCGGGTCGCTGATCATCGGGGACGCGGCCATCGAAAAATACCGGTTGATTGCGATGGTGATTGGCGTTGCCGTCTTCCTGGCGCTGGTGTGGGCGCTGAACCGGACCAAGATTGGCCTCCTTGTTCGCGCCGGCGTTCAGGACCGGGAGATGGTCGAGGCGCTGGGTTATCGCATCCGCCGCCTGTTTGTGGCGGTGTTCGTGATGGGCAGCACGCTGGCCGGTCTTGGGGGCGTCATGTGGGGCCTGTTCCAGCAATCCGTGCTGCCGCAGATGGGCGCGCAGGTGAACGTGCTGATCTTCATCGTCATCATCATTGGTGGCCTGGGATCCACTGCGGGCGCGCTCATTGGCGCGCTGCTGGTCGGGCTGATGGCCAACTACACCGGCTTCCTGGCGCCCAAGGTCGCGCTGTTTTCCAACATCGCCTTGATGGCGGCGATCCTGCTGTGGCGGCCGCAGGGTGTGTACCCGGTGGCAAACCGCTGAGGACGCGCCTTCCATGCTCCACCGCCTGCTCTCCAACGACCTTCCGCGCAGCCGCGCGCTAGCGGTCGTGCTGCTGGTGCTGCTGCTCGCGCTGGCGTTCGCACCATTCCTCTTTCCCGGCGTGAAGGCGCTCAACGTCGCAGCCAAGGTGCTGGTCTTCATCGTGCTGGTGGCGAGCTTTGACCTGCTGCTGGGGTACACCGGCATCGTCAGCTTTGCGCACACCATGTTCTTCGGTATTGGTGCTTATGGCGTGGCCATCGCCAGCACCCGGCTCGGGCCGGGTTTCGGCGTGGTGTTGCTGGGCATCGCGCTGGCCCTGGGCGTGTCGCTGCTGCTGTCGCTGGTGATCGGCCTGTTCTCGCTGCGGGTCAAGGCGATCTTCTACGCAATGATCACTTTGGCCGTGGCCACCGCCTTCCAGACCCTGGCGTCGCAACTGTCCGACTTCACCGGCGGTGAAGACGGGTTGACCTTCAAGAATCCCGAGGTGCTGAGCCCGTCGTTCGAG
>JANOBJ010000354.1:0-32289 GCA_031411575.1 Betaproteobacteria bacterium
GCACCGTCGAACTCGTCGGGTGCTTCCAGGTTTTGCAGGTGACCGATGCCAGGCAGCTCGACGTACCGGCTACCCTCGATCTGGCTGGCCATCCTGCGCATCACGGCGGGCGGCGCGTTCTTGTCAAACTCGCCGGCCAGCACCAGCGTGGGCCGGTGAATCGCGGCCAGGCTGCCACGCCGGTCGAAGGTGACGATCGCTTCCAGCGCCTTGCGGTAGGTGGCGGCGTGCACGCCGGCCATGCAGCGCATCGCCAGTTGCACGCCTTCAGGCAGCGAGCCGGGGCCGATCATCTGTGGCACCAGCGTCTCGGCCAGCTCGGCCATCGTGCGGCCGGCGTCAAGCGGCGCGGTGCGCTCGGCGATGAAGGCGCGCTGCCAGTCGCCATCGGGCTTGCCGAACGACGGCGAAGTGCCGCACAGGATCAGCCGGTTCACGAGCGCGGGACGCCGCGCCACCACCTCCTGCGCCACCATGCCGCCCATGCTGTGGCCGATCAGGATGACGCCCCCACGGTCGCCCGCGCTGTGTGGCTCCCTGCCCCCCATGGGGGCCGCGCCCGCCTTGGGGCGGCCCGGCGGCGGGCGATGCTCGGCGGCCAGCAGGCCTTCGATCAGCGCGATGCAGCTTTGCGCCAGCCCCTTGAACGTGTAGGGCTCGATCGGCGGGCTGTGGCCGTAGCCCGGCATGTCCCAGGCCACGGCTCGGTAGCCCGAGCCGGCAAAGGTCTCGACCTGTGGCGCAAACGACAGGTGGCCCCCGCCAATACCATGCAGCATCAGGATGATCGGGCCGGATCCCAGTGACGTGAAGGTCGGAGTCATTGGACCCCCACGCTTTTCGCTACGCGTGATTCGCTGCCTCCCGAGGGGGCTGACCTTGCTTGGGGCGGCCCGGCACGGCGGCCGCTCATATCAGCACCCGCCCGGCATCGACCACCGTTGCGCCGTCCAGCGTGATCGTGCAGCCGCGCATCGGCAGGTCAAAGTGTCCTTGCGTGTAGCGGCCGGCCACTTCGTTGGCGCCGGTGCTGTACAGAAAGTTGCCGGCGAAGGCGCGCAGCTCGGTGCCATTGAAGTCGCGCTTGTCGTACAGCGCCATGCTGTCCCAGCGCGCCTGCGCATTCAGGCCGTAGCCGACGTGGCTCACGGCATAGGCGGCGCGATCAGCATCGTTCTCGGACCAGGCGCCGATGTAGCTGCGCATCAGCTCGGCATCCACGCCGCTGCCGTCGATGCGGGTGATGGTGTCGTGCTCGATGGTGAGGGTGATCGGGCGCTCGATATAGCGCTTGAAGGTGAGGTTGACGTCACCCTCGGCCAGTACCAGCGTGCCATTCACGCTGCCGGCTGCCGGGAACGCCAGTGCCAGCCCGCCCGGCCAGTGCGTCATGGTGCCGGGCCGGGTAGTGAAGCCCCAGTTGCCGCCGACGGTAGCGCCCGTGAGCGAGATTGCCAGATCGGTCCCTGCCGCTGAAGTCACGCGCATGGCGCGGGCTGCGCGCAGGCGCTTCACATGGGCCTTCACCAGCGGCTCCAGCGCGTCGCCTGGCACCAGCCGGGCCAGCGCCTCGGGGTGTTCGTTGCTCGCATACAGCACGCGCGGCTGGCTGCCGGTGCCGTCGGCTCGCGCCACGCCTTTCAGGATGGCGGGCAGCTCGGGCGCGTGCATCAGCCCCTCGACCGTGCAGTCCACCACAAAGGTAGAGCCAGCCAGCGCCTGCACCACGGGCGCTATGTTTTGTATAGCATTAGATGCCCCGGTGGAGCGGACAACGGGCGTATTTGATCCAAAAATTGAGGGCAGGACCAGCGCGAAGGCCTGGCAGCCGAGGCGGGCCGCAGCCAGCCGCGCCAGCTCGGGCAGCACGCGCCGGCTCTGGGTTTCGCTCAGGATGGCAACGGTATCGCCGGGTTGCAGCGCGCAGCGGCGCAGCACGGCCTCAAAGGCGTCGATCCAGGCGGGTTCAATCTGTTCTTGCAGCATGGGTAAATGACGTGGTGGCGTGATTATTCATGAAATTTCATGTAAATTCCAGTGATGTCACCCGCCAAGCACCCCGGCGCCCGTCCGCCGAGCTTTTCCCAGCCCCAGTTTCGCGCTGCGCTCGGCACGTTTGCCACGGGCGTGACAATCGTCACCGCGCGCACCGCGACCGGCGAATTGATCGGCCTCACCGCCAACTCGTTCAACTCGGTGTCGCTCGACCCGCCGCTGGTGCTGTGGAGCCTGTCCCGCGCCGCCGGCTCAATGCCGGCACTCAGCACCGGCTCGCACTACGCCATCAACATCCTGGCGGCCGATCAGAAGGATTTGGCCGAGCGCTTTGCAGCCAAGGGCGCTGAGCGCTGGGTCGGCGTGGCGTACACAGAGGGCATCACGGGCGCGCCGCTGCTCACCGGCGCGGCCGCCAGCTTCGAGTGCTTCAACCGCAGCCGCTATGAAGAGGGCGACCACGTGATTTTTGTCGGCGAGGTCGAGTGCTGCGTGCAGCGAGACGGCGCGTCGCCGCTGCTGTTTCACGGCGGCAAGTTCTACACCGAACACCCTCTATGAGCGGGGCCGCGCGCGTTGAGTGCCGCCGGGCCGCCCCAAGGCGCGAGGGCCCCCTCGGGGGGCAGCGAACCACGCGTAGCGGGGAGCGTGGGGGCTCACGGTTCGTTGATGACTACCTGGGCTACCTGCTGGGCCAGGCCAACCATGCGATGTACAAGGATTTTGATGCGCAGGTGCGCGCAGCGGGGCTGAGCTCCATTGAGTGGCGAGTGCTGGCCACGCTGCACGACACCGAGCCGTTGACCGTGGGCGATCTGGCGCGCGAGGTGCTGTCCAAGCAGCCCACCATCACCAAGCTGGTGCAGCGCATGGCCGAACAGGGCTGGGTGTCGATACAGGCTGACCCGACCGACCAGCGCTGTACGCGCGTGGCCGCCACCGCGGCCGGCAAGCGCAAGGTGCGCAGCCTGATTTTGAAGGCAAAAGCGCATGAGGTCCGCGCGCTGCGGTCACTGGATGCTATGGAAATAAGAGCGCTGAAGGGGTTTTTGCAGCGCCTGTCCGAACAGGGCTGAGGCGACCGGGAGCGCCGTGGCGCTGGGCGAGAATGCTGCCATGACCGACCGTAAAGACCACCTCGATTCGATCGCTGTCTCGCTGCTGCTGGCTTGCTGCCTGTTCTGGGGCGCGCAGCAGGTGCTGGTGAAAGCCACGCTGCCCGAAGTGCCGCCCGTGTTCCAGGCCGCCATCCGCTTTGCTGGCGCCACCACGCTGCTGTGGATCTGGTGCCGCTGGCGGTCGATCTCGCTGTTCACGCCCGACGGGTCGCTGTGGGCCGGGCTGCTGGCGGGCGCGCTATTCGCCGCCGAATTCGCTTGCCTGTACATCGGGCTGCAGCACACCACGGCGTCGCGGCTCACGGTGTTTCTCTACACCTCGCCGTTCTGGGTGGCGGCATTGCTGCCGCTGTTCGTGCGGTCTGAGCGGCTGCGCGCGATGCAATGGGCGGGGTTGGCCTGCGCGTTCGCGGCCGTGGCGTTTGCGCTGCGCGAAGGCTTTGCCGGCAATGGCGGCGCGCTGACGTGGCGCGGCGACCTGCTGGGCCTGGCGGCGGGCATGTTCTGGGGGCTGACGACGGTGGTGATCCGCGCCAGCGCGCTGGCCCGCGTGTCGCCCGAGAAGCTGCTGTACTACCAGGTGGCCGTGAGCACCGTGGTGCTGCCGTTCCTGTCGGCGGGACTCAATGAACAGTGGTCATTTGACTGGAGCGCGTTTGCCATCACCTCGCTGGTGGTGCAAACCGTGATCGGCGCGTTTGCCAGCTACCTCGCGTGGATGTGGATGCTGGGCCGCTACCCGGCCACCAAAATCTCGGTCTTTGTGTTTCTCACCCCCATCTTTGCCCTGCTGTTTGGCGCGCTATGGCTGGGCGAGCGTGTGACGCCCAGCCTGCTGGCGGCGCTGGCGCTGGTGGCCGCGGGCATCGTGCTGGTGAACCGCAAGCCGGCGACGTGACGGCGCCCGGCTTCAGGTCACGCGGGCTGCGTCTGAGCGCGCCCGCGCAAACGCCACGTACCAGTCGAGGCAGCCCGGATTGGCCATCGCATCGCGGTTGACGACTTTTTCAATCGGCTGGCCCAGCAGCAGCTTCTTGATCGGCAGCTCCTGCTTCTTGCCCGACAGCGTGCGCGGAACCTCAGCCACCTGAAAGATGTCGTTCGGCACGAAGCGCGGGCTGAGTGCGGTCTTGATGGCGCCGTTGATCCGCGCGCGCACCGCGTCATCCAGTGTCACGCCGTCGCGCAACACGACAAACAGCGGCATGTAGCTGTCCCGGCCCAGGAATTCAAGGTCGACCACCAGGGAGTCCAGCACCTCGGGCAGCGCCTCGACCGCGCGGTACAGCTCGCTGGTGCCCATGCGCAGGCCGTGGCGGTTGATGGTGGCGTCGCTGCGGCCGTAGATGATGCAGCCCCCCGTGGGCGTGATCTTGAGCCAGTCGCCGTGACGCCAGACCGGCCCGAGCGACGCGTCTGCGTCACCGCCACCGGGCCGGCGTCCGTGCCCCGCGGGGTACATGTCGAAGTAGCTGGCAAGATAACGCCGGTTGCCAGCATCGCCCACAAAATACAGTGGCATCGACGGCATGGGCTGCGTGCAGACCAGCTCGCCGACTTCGTTGACGACGGGCTGGCCCTGCTCATTCCACGCTTCCACCGAACACCCGAGCAGCCGGCACTGCATCTCGCCCGGCACCTGCGGCAGCTCGCGGTTGCCGCCGATGAACGCGCCGGCAAAGTCGGTACCGCCCGAGATGTTGGACCACCAGATTTCCGGAACACCCACTCGTTCGAACTGCTGCCCGGCCCAGGACTGAACTTCCAGCGACAGCGGCGACCCCGTGGTGCCGAGCGCCCGCACGGTCTTCAGGCCCGGCAGCTGCGTGAGGTCGATACCGGCCTTCATGCAGTTGGCAAAGAACGCCGCGCCCGCGCCGAAGTAGGTGACGCCCAGCTCGGCGGCAAAGCGCCACAGCGTGGTCCAGTCGGGCCGGTCCGGGCTGTCCGAGGGGCCGCTCCCTTTCGTGCCACCGGGGTTGCCGTCGAAAATCACGCAGGTGGTGCCGTTCAGCAGGCCGTTCATCTGCGCGTTCCACATCACCCAGCCGGTGGAGCTGTACCAGTGGAAGCGTTCGCCCCGGCTGTTGGGCGCGTAGCTGCAACCGACGTCGTAGTGCAGCACCAGCTGCGTCAGAGCCACGATGACCGTGCCACCGTGCCCATGCACAATCGGTTTGGGCAGGCCCGTGGTGCCGCTGGAATACACAATCCACAGCGGGTGGTCGAACGGCAGCCAGAGCGGCTCAAAAGCCGCCGTTTCGGCATCATTTCGGGCTGTTGTCCGCATGAATTGGACATAGTTTGCTATTGATTTAATAGCATTCGGATCGGCGTCGAGATTTCCGTGCACGATCACGTGCGCCAGCGTGGGCAGCGCGGCGTGCAGCTCCTGCACCACGGCCAGCCGGTCAAAGTCGCGCCCGCCGTACGTCACGCCGTCACAGGCGATCAGCACCTTCGGCTCGATCTGCCTGAAGCGGTCGAGCACGGCGCGCGTGCCCATGTCGGGCGCGCAGATGCTCCACACGCCGCCGATGCTCACGGTGGCCAGGAACGCGACCATCGCTTCGGGAATGTTGGGCAGGTAGGCGGCCACGCGGTCGCCTGGCTGTATGCCCTGCGCCTGCTGGTGCAGCGCCAGCGATGCCACCTGGCGGCGCAACTCGGGCCAGCTCAGCTCACGCTGCTGGCCTTTTTCATTGCGGCTGATGATGGCGAACAAACCCGCCTGGTGTGCGGGTTCGACATGCCGGAACACCTGCTGCGCGTAGTTGAACTGCGCGCCCGGGAACCATTGCGCGCCGGGCATCCGGTTGACGGCCAGCACCGCCGTGTGGGCCGTCGGAGAGCGCAAGTCAAAGTAGTCCCATGCGCTTTGCCAGAAAGCGTCGAGATCGGTGATGGACCAGCGCCACAACGCGTCGTAAGACGCAAAAGACTGGCCGCGCGTGCTGCGCAGCCAGTCTTGGTACAGACGAATCTGGGGCGTGTAGGGGGGCTGCGCAGCGCTCATGAGCGCGGAGCGTAGCACCCGTGGGCGCGTGCGCCCAGAGGGTTAGCGTGAGATTCAGCGGCGGCAGCTGATCAGTTCGGGCCGCCCTTGATCATGGCGTCGTAGTCGGCCTTGGGCACCATGTTCTTGGTAGGCTTCATTTGTTTCCACATCATCGCGTGGTGACGGTCGTATTCGCGGCGCGAGATCATGCCGTCGCCATTGGTATCCATGCTCTGCATCGCGGCGCCCTTCATGGCGGCGTCACCCGCGGTGGGGGTGGCTGAAGTCTTGGCGTCCACCTTCATCTGGGCATTGGCGCCAGCTTTGCCAGTCGCCGCCGACGGGTTGATCTGCGAGGGCGGCGCGGTTTTGCCAGAGCCTTGTGCGGCCGGGTCGGTCGGGGTCATGGGCGAGGCGGCGGTCTTGCCGTCCACGTTCATCTGGGCCTTGGCGCCGGCTTTGCCGCTGGCGTCGGTGGGGTTGGATTCGGCCGGCGGCTTGGACAGGGTGCCGGCCGGGGCTTGTGCGAACGCAGAACCTGCAGCCAGGGCCATGGCGGTTATCAACAAGAGCTTCTTCATGGGTCAATCTCCAATAGTGCGGGCGAGTTTGCCCAGCGCCCATCGTCTCGCGGCTAGCCCGCCGCCCGTGTAGGACGGGCGCGGTTCGTCGGGTAGGCCAGCCACGGCTCTGACAGGTGGTCAGCCGGCCATTTCCTGAGGGTTTGTACGGGCGTACAAACAATTTGGACGCCCGTTCAATACCGGTCATGGGCATATGCCGGCCCGTCCGCCTGACCCCCATCTGCTTCAGAAAGAGAACCCCATGCCCCGCCGATTCGTTGACCTGTCGATCTACCTGGAGAACGACGTGCTGAGCGACCCGCCCGCGTTCGCGCCCAAGATCCAGTACTTCACCCACGACAACACCTACGAGCAGATCGAGCCGTTCTTTCCCGGCCTGAAAAAGGAAGACCTGCCCGATGGCGAAGGCTGGGCGGTAGAGCTGGTGCAGCTGTCCACCCACAACGGCACCCATCTGGATGCGCCCTACCACTTTCACAGCACCATGGACAAGGCGCTGGGCGAGAAAAAGCCCGCCATCGCCATCCACGACGTGCCGCTGGAATGGTGCTTCCAGCCCGGCGTGAAGCTGGATTTTCGCAACAAGCCCGACGGCTACGTGGTGACCGCCGCCGACGTCGAGGCTGAGCTGGCGCGCATCCAGCACACGCTCAAGCCGCTGGAGATCGTGATCGTCAACACGCGCGCGGGCTCGCGCTACGGCCACAACGACTACGTGGCGGCCGGTGCCGGCATGGGCTACGAAGCCACCATGTACCTGCTGGAGCGCGGCATCCGGCTAACCGGCACCGACGCCTGGAGCTGGGACGCGCCCTTCGTGCATACCGCCAAGAAATACGGCGAAACCAAGGACGCCTCGCTCATCTGGGAAGGCCACAAGGCCGGCCGCGACATCGGCTATTGCCACATCGAAAAACTGCACAACCTGGAGGTGCTGCCGCCCGACGGCTTTTTCATCAGCTGCTTTCCGCACAAGATCCGCGGCGCGTCTGCCGGCTGGACGCGGGCGGTCGCGATTTTTGATGACGCCCTCATGGCCTCCGTCTGAGGCTGACCATGCAACTCAACCACACCCACGACCCGTCTGTTCGCAGCTGGCTGGCATCGGCCAACGGCCACCCGGACTTCCCCCTGCAGAACCTGCCGTTTGCGGTGTTTCGCCGCGCCGGCAGCACCGAGCCCTGGCGCGGCGGCGTGGCCCTGGGAGACCAGGTGCTCGATCTCGAAGCGCTGCGCGTGCAAGGACTGCTGTCGGGCGATGCAGCAGCGGCGCTGGTGCTCGCCGCCCAGAGCACGCTCAACGCCTTCATGGCCCAGGGGCCGGCCGCGTGGCAGGCCTTGCGGCACGCGCTGTTTGCCTTGCTGCGCAGCGACGCCAGCGCCACCGTACAGGCGGCGGTGCAGCCGTGCTGGGTGCCCCAGGCCAACGTGGAATACGGCTTGCCCACCCGCATTGGCAATTACACCGATTTCTACACGTCCATCCACCACGCGCGCAACGTGGGCCGCATCGCGCGGCCGGACGATCCGCTTACACCCAACTTCCAGTGGATTCCGATTGCGTACCACGGCCGCGCGTCCAGCGTCGTGGTCAGCGGGACGCCTTTCCATCGCCCGATGGGGCAGTCCATGCCGCCGCCAGGCGCTGACATGTCTGCGTCTTCGGCTGGCGCGAAGGCGCCGGTGTACGGCCCCTGTGCGCGGCTCGATTACGAACTGGAACTCGGCGTCTTCATCGGCCCGGGCAACGCGCAGGGCACGACCATCCCGCTGGCGCGCGCCGACGACCACATCTTCGGCATCTGCCTGCTCAACGACTGGTCGGCGCGTGACATCCAGTTCTGGGAGATGGCGCCACTCGGGCCGTTTCTGGGCAAGAACTTCTGCACCAGCATCTCGCCGTGGATCGTCACGAACGAAGCGCTGGCGCCGTTCCGCCTGCCCTTCACGCGGCCGGCCGACGAGCCCCAACCGCTGGCCTACCTCGATGCGCCGGGAGACCGCGCGCACGGTGTACTCGACATCGCGCTGGAAGTGCAGATCGAATCCGCGCAGCACCGCGCCCAGGGCGCACCGGGCTCGCGCGTGTCTGCCACCAGCTTCCGGCACCAGTACTGGACGGTGGCGCAAATGGTCACGCAGCACACCATGGGCGGCTGCAACCTGCAGCCCGGCGACCTGCTGGGCACCGGCACGATCTCGGGCCCCACGCCCAGCGAAGCCGGCGCGATCATCGAATTGACCAAGGGCGGCAAGGAACCCATCACGCTGGCGGGCGGCGAGCAGCGCGCCTTCCTGCACGATGGTGATACGGTCATCCTGCGCGGCTGGTGCGAAAAGGCGGGCGCCGCGCGCATCGGCTTTGGCGAATGCCGCGGTACGGTGTTGCCGGCCCTTAGCGCCGCCTGAACGGTCAAGGACAGAAACCATGACCCTGCCTGCCCCCGCGCTCGAACACGTCTGCGACCTCACGGTGTTCGTGGCCGCACCCCTTGAGGCCGGCCAGATCACCGGCCTGAACAGCCGCGGCCGCCGCCGCATCATTCCGATTACCGGCGGAAAAGTGACGGGTCGCATCAACGGAACCGTGCTGCCCGGTGGCGCGGATTTCCAGATCGTGGTCAGCGAAACCAGCGCCGACCTCGACGCGCGCTACCTGCTGGCGCTGGTCGACGGCAGCCATGTCTATGTGCAGAACCGGGCGCTGCGCCGCGGGAGCGCGGAGGACATCGCCCGGCTGGTGTGCGGCGAGCCGGTCGACCCGGCCGCGATTTACTTTCGCTGCGTGCCCACCTTCGAGGTGTCCACGCCCGCGCTGGCCTGGATGACCGAAAGTATTTTCGTGGGTACCGGCGCGCGCTTCCCGGACCGTGTGGAGATCAGCGTTTACCGCGTGGCGTGACGCGCGCACGGGTATTTTCGGGGCACACAGATGCTATTAACTAAATAGCATACTATGACCGTCCGACAAGGACAACGGGCCGATTTGGCTTATATTTGGGGTGTTTGACCACCTGGGGGCCTGCATGCGTATCTGGAAGAAATCCATCTCGGTTGAAGAGCTCGCCGCGATCCACGTCAACACCGCACCGGCCCACCTGGGCATGGAGTTTCTGGAAGTGGGCGACGATTTCATACGCGCCCGCGTGCCGGTGGACGTGCGCACCCGGCAGCCCTACGGCCTGCTGCACGGTGGCGTGAGTGTGGTGCTGGCCGAAACACTTGGCTCGTGCGGCGCCGCCTACGCCAGCCCCGAAGGCTACCGCGCGGTCGGCCTGGACATCAACGCCAACCACCTGAAAGGCGCCACCAGCGGCTGGGTCACCGGCATCACGCGGCCGGTGCACATCGGCCGCACCACGCAGGTCTGGCACATCGACCTGACCAACGACGCCGGTGAACTGACCTGCGTCTCGCGCATCACGATGGCGGTGTTGGCGCCGCGCGACTAGCGGGCGACCGTCGGCACCCGCCGACGCCTCAAGAGCGCGGAACTCTGGCACCCCACGGCGTGTCTCAACGCCCATGACCAAGATTCAATCGCTGCTGCTCGCCGCCCTGCTCGCAGCCGGGCCGGCATTCGCGCAGACCGATCCCGTCGCCTCCACCGAGTCATCGGCCCCCGACCCGGCGCAAGCCATTGCCCCCAAGGATCTGCCAGCAGCGCTGCGCAAGGGCGGCTACGTGCTGTACTTTCGGCATACCGCCACCGATTTCTCGAAGAATGACGCGGCCATGACCAATTACACCGATTGCGCCAACCAGCGGTTGCTGTCGCCCGAGGGGCGTCGCAGTGCGCAGGACATTGGCCGCCGCATCCGCGCGCTCAAGCTGCCGGTCGGCGAGGTGTTTGCCAGCCCCTATTGCCGCACCATGGACACGGCCAAGCTCATGCTCACGCGTGCGACGCCGAAGAACGAGATCCGCGAGGGCGCCGCGGGCGACTACCCGGGCCTGAAGGCGCTGCTGGTCACGCCGGTGGCCGCCGGCACCAACCGGTGGCTGGTGGGCCACGGCATCCCGTTTCGCGCGGTGGCCGGAGCGCCGCACCTGGCCGAGGGCGAAGCCGCCGTCATCAAGCCAGAAGGCACGCGCTGGACGGTGGTGGCGCGGGTGCTGCCGGGGGATTGGGTGGCGCTGCGCTGACGGCTCGCGCCGGTCGCGCGACATTTCCGACTTCGCTCGCGCAAGCCGCTCATCTATTCGGAGTCCGCTCGCGCAAGCCGCTCGTCTACTCTGACGCCGCTCGCGCAAGCCGCTCGCTCTTCCAGTACACATCGTCGCCCGCCGAGCCATCGGTGCGATGGCGGTTGAGCACGCGGGCCAGCACAAACATCAGATCACTCAGCCGGTTCAGGTACTGGCGCGGCGTGTCTTTCAGCGCTTCTTCATTGCCCAGTGCCACCACCGCGCGCTCGGCGCGACGCGCCACCGTGCGGCACACATGCGCCAGGCTCGCCGCGCGCGAGCCGGCCGGCAGGATGAATTCCTGCAGCTTGGGCAGCGCTTCGTTGTGCTGCGCCAGCGCTTCATCGAGCGCGATCACGGCCTCGGGCTTGAGCAGCTCAAAGCCGGGGATCGACAGCTCGCCACCGAGGTTGAACAACTGGTGCTGGATCTCGACCAGCAGCTCGCGCACGCCTTGCGGCATGTCTTCGCACAGCAGCACGCCGATATTCGAGTTGAGTTCATCCACATCGCCCATGGCGTGCACGCGCAGGCTGTTTTTGGAGACGCGCGTGTTGTCACCCAAACCGGTGGTGCCGTTATCGCCCGTGCGCGTGGCGATCTGTGTCAGTCGATTACCCATGGCCAATGGCTCCTATTAGTGTCGGGATGGATTGTGCGCCGATTGCCCCAGCGTTACGCGGCACAAGGAAATGTGTCTGAGGCAAGCTGAATGTAGTGGAGGAAACATCAAGCAAGAATGCTGGCCTTCAACGCGATGCCGCGGTGCAATGAAGGCCTCAACCACTTCACGGAGCATTCCTATGAAAGCCAAGCGCCGATATCTGAGCAACTTCGAGACCCGCAGTGTGATGCTGATGGCCGCCTGTGCCTTCGGGGCAACAGGCGCGGCGTATGCCCAGACGCCAGACGCCAACGCACACCGTGCGCCCACGCAAGTCATTGCCCAGTCAACGGCACCAGCAGCCCCGGCTGCACCCGCCGCCGCCACACCTGCGCCCAAGGCGGCCATGGCGGACAAGGACATTGCGGCTGCCTTTGTGAAGGCCGACAAGAACAAGGATGGCAAGCTGAGCCGCGAGGAGTGCGACGCACTGCCCGCCGTGGCCCAGCGCTTCGAGCAGATCGACGCGGACGGCGACAAGGCCATTTCGCGCGACGAGTTCGACAAGGCCATGAAGATGTAGCGCGTCTGCGCAGCCTCTCAGCCAGAACGGTATTCCCCCTCCCCGCCGGGCATTCAACCCCCCTCCCTCAACCCCGCCTGCCCGGCGGGTTTTTTTCGTGGGCACACGCTTGCTCACAGACGGTTCGGCGCGCCCGGTTTGGTGCTATTGTTTCCGCTTCAAGGAGACACCGGCATGCTGGACACCGTGATACGTGGCGCGACCATCGTGGATGGCAGCGGCCGCGCGCCGTTTGCCGGCGACGTGGGCATTGCGCACGGCAAGATCGCCGCGGTCGGCGGCAAACTGGGCGCGGCGCGGCGCGAGATTGACGCGCACGGCGCGCTTGTGACGCCAGGCTGGGTGGACGTGCACACCCACTACGACGGCCAGGCCACCTGGGACCCGTACCTTTCGCCTTCCTCGCACCATGGCGTCACCACGGCCGTGATGGGCAATTGCGGCGTGGGCTTTGCGCCCGTCAAACCCGACCGGCGTGAATGGCTGATCAGCGTGATGGAAGGCGTGGAGGACATCCCCGGTACCGTGCTGAGCGAGGGCATCCAGTGGCAGTGGGAAACCTTTCCGCAGTACCTCGATGCATTGGCGGCCAAGCCCCGCGCGCTGGACATCGGCGCGCAGGTGCCGCACAGCGCGGTGCGCACCTACGTGATGGGCGAGCGCGGCGTCACGCACGACGAGGCCACGGCCGACGACATCCGTGCCATGACGCAGATCGTGGGCGAAGGCTTGCTGGCCGGCGCACTGGGCTTTTCGACCAGCCGCACGCTGATCCACAAGTACCAACAGCACAAGTACCCGCCGGGCACCTTCGCCTCGCCCGAAGAAATACTGGGCATCGCCCGGGCCATGAAGGCGGCGGGCCACGGCGTGTTCCAGATGACGGCCAACCACGTAGGCATGGAAGGCGAGCTGTGGTGGCTGACACAGATCGCGCAGGACAACAACCTGCCGGTGGCGTTTGCGCTGGTGCAGACCGACCAGACGCCCGACACCTGGAAGCGGCTGCTGGCGCACCTGGACGCCACCCACGCGCAGGGTGTGCCGCTGTACGGCAGCATCAGCGGTCGCGCCACCAGCATGGTGATGGGCTTTGAGGGCTCGCTGCACCCGTTCATCCTGAACCCGCTGTGGCAACAGCTCGCGCCGTTGCCCTGGGAGGCCCGGCTCGCCAAACTGCGCGAGCCCACCGTGCGCGCCACCTTGACCAACCTGAAAGTGGTGGAGGTGGCGGCGCAGGTCAATCAGGAAGCCGCGTTTTTCCTGCGCGGGATGGGGCGCCTGTTCGTGCTCAAAGGCGACGTGAGCTGCGAGCCCCTGCTGTCCGACAGCGTGGTCGCCATCGCGAAACTGACCGGTGCCAACCCGCTGGAGATTGCCTACGACGCCATGCTGTCCAACGATGGGCGCCACGATGGCAAGGGGCTGCTGTACTTCCCCGTTTTCAACTACTCATACGGCGACCTGTCGCCGCTGCACACGCAGCTGCAGCACCCGCGCACGCTGATGAGCCTGGCCGATGGCGGCGCGCACGTGGGCTACATCTGTGATGTGTCGATGCCCACCTTCATGCTCACGCACTGGGCGCGCGACCGCTCGCGCGGCCCCACGCTGCCACTGGAGATGGTGGTGAAAAAGCAGACGCACGACACCGCCACGGTGTACGGCCTGCACGACCGCGGGCTGCTGCAGCCCGGCTACAAGGCCGATGTGAACATCATTGACTTCGACCACCTGCAGCTCGACATGCCGCACTTTGTGTACGACCTGCCGGCGGGCGGCCGGCGCCTGACGCAGGCCGCCAGGGGCTACATCGCGACGCTGGTCAGCGGCGAGGCGATCATGGACAACGGGGAGCCGACGGGCGCGATGCCGGGCCGTCTGGTGCGCGGGCCGCAGGCGGCCTGACGGTTGCAACGCCGCCGACCGGTGCTCAGACCAGCGGCGTGTTGGCCCGGATGGAGGACATGAAGCGCGTGGCCACCTCTTCGCCGCGCAGGCTGCGCAGGAACACCTGGGTGCGCTTGATCGCGTAGCGCATCTCTTCCTCGGTGCGGGCGGTGGCAATCGGCTCGGCCAGCAGATCGGCGTCGTCACCCAGGATGCGGACCAGCTCGCGCAGCGCGAAGCGGCGGGCCTGGTCCAGCGCCACCGGGGTCAGCGCCTTCTCGGGCGCCGTTTCCAGCGGCACCGGGGCCGAGACCGGCGCCGACATGGCCGCCAGCACGGCGGCGCGCGTGATGGGTGCGCCCTCTCGCGCCCATGCCACCGGAGCGGGCGCGGGAGCAGCGGGAGCCGGAGAGGGCGGCACCGCAACGGGTTCGGGTCGGGCGGCGCGCGCCACGGCGACCGGAGCAGCGACCGGAGCAGGAGCGGGTGCCACCACCGGGGCCGGCTCGGGCGCTTCGTCGGGCTCGTCCAGCATCTGCACGGGCAAGTCGCCCAGCTCGGCGGGCATCGTGGCGTCTGCCTCGGCCTGCGTGTCCATCGGGACTTCGATCGCGGTGTCGGGTGGCTCAAACACCGATTCGGCGGGCAGGGCGTCGGCCGGGGCGGGCGGCGGTGGCTCAGCCACGAGTGGCAGCACGAGCTCCACCAACCCGGCGTCCAGCAACTGGGCCAGCAGGTTTTCCGGGTCGCCCAGCGCGGCCGACAGCCGGGCCAGTTCGCCAAAGGGGCGCTTGCCATCCACCAGGATCAGGCATGCACGCAACCGTTGCGGGAGACTTCGCTCCCGCAACGCAATCGCCTCAGCCCCCTTGTCGGTCTTGCGGTAAATCGCTTCGCTGTCCATGCCTTGGTTCTCAACAGCCCCAACGGTGATAGTGGTTGGCGCGAACAATCCAGTTTAGGGCTGCACCTTGGCGGTGCGCGCCGGGGGGTGCCTTTCATTTGCTGCAAAACGTTACGCCGGGCGCAAAATCGCACGTCCGCGTTGCCGCCGCGCATCAAGGCCGACGCGGGCCGGCGCCCTCGCCCAAATCCGGGCGCGGGATTAAACTGTCTGACCGCTTGATGACCCCCTGACGACAAGCCACCCGACACGCCGCCCCCGGCTGGAGACCCGCCATGAACGCACCGACCCCGCTTGCCCACCTCGTGCCCGAAATCCACCTGCGCGACGTGCCCGCCGCATTGATTGACGCGCTGAAGGGCCGCTTTGGCACCAACTGCTCCACCGCGCTGGTGGTGCGTGAGCAGCATGGCCGGGATGAATCGTCGTTCGAGGCGCCGCCACCCGCGGCCGTGGTGTTTGCCGAAAGCACGGCCGACGTGGCCGCTGCCGTGGCCTTGGCCAGCCAGTACGAGGTGCCGGTGATCCCGTTTGGCGTCGGCTCGTCGCTGGAGGGCCACCTGCTGGCGGTGCAGGGCGGCATCAGCATCGACGTGAGCCGCATGAACAAGGTGCTGTCGATCAATGCCGACGACCTGACCGTGACGGTGCAACCCGGCGTGACGCGCAAGCAGCTCAACGACGAGATCAGGAGCACCGGCCTGTTCTTCCCGATCGACCCGGGCGCCGACGCCTCGATCGGCGGCATGGCGGCTACCCGCGCCAGCGGGACCAACGCGGTGCGTTACGGCACCATGCGCGAAAACGTGCTGGCGCTGGAGGTGGTGACCGCCAGCGGCGACGTCATCCGCACCGGCACCCGCGCCAAGAAATCCTCGGCCGGCTACGACCTGACGCGCCTGATGGTGGGCAGCGAGGGCACGCTCGGCGTCATCACCGAAGTCACCGCCAAGCTCTACCCGCTGCCCGAGGCGATTTCGGCGGCAATCTGCTCGTTCCCGAGCATCGAGGCCGCGGTACGCACCACGATCCAGGTGATCCAGCTGGGCGTGCCGATTGCGCGCGTGGAGCTGATCGACGTGAACACCGTGCGCATGGTGAACGCCTACGCCAAGCTGGGCTTGCGCGAGGAGCCACTGCTGCTGATGGAGTTTCACGGCTCACCCGCCGGCGTCAAGGAGCAGGCTGAAACCGTTCAGGAGATCGCCAGCGATTTCGGCGGCAACGCGTTCGAGTGGGCCACCACGCCCGAGGAACGTACGCGCCTGTGGACGGCCCGGCACAACGCCTACTTTGCCGCGATCCAGTCGCGCCCGGGCTGCCGCGCGATTTCCACCGACACCTGCGTGCCGATCAGCCGGCTGGCCGATTGCCTGCTCGATTCCGTCTCCGAGGCCGACGCCAGCGGCATCCCGTACTTTCTGGTCGGCCACGTGGGCGATGGCAACTTCCACTTTGGCTACCTGCTCGACCCGAACGACCCGAAGGAACGCGAGATCGCCGAGGGCCTGAACCACAAACTGGTGAGCCGCGCGCTGCAGCTCGAAGGCACCTGCACCGGCGAGCACGGCGTGGGCCTGCACAAGATGGATTTCCTGGTTACCGAGGCAGGCGTGGGCGCGGTGGACATGATGCGCACCATCAAGCGCGCGCTCGATCCGAAGAACATCCTGAACCCGGGCAAGATTTTCAGCCTGTGACGGCCACCCATGCCGCCGCCGGGTCGCGCGGGCGCCAGACCGGTCTTGCACATCGGATTCAGAGCCAAATCAGCCTGTGGTCGGCTTCGGGTGGTCATTGGTTGCTATAAGATAGATAGCTTACGGCACCCTGAAGCATGGCCCCTGATCTGCCCCGAGACGCACCACCCGTCCGCCGACGCACTGTCTACTACCTCAGCGGCTTCGACCCGCGCGGTGCCCGCTTCTACCACCAGCTCTACCAGGCCGAAGCCGCGTTGCAGGCGCCCGTCAACGGCTGCAGCTACACCGTCAGCGGACGGCGCAACGCCGGCGCGCAGGTCACTGAATGGTCTGTCAGCGCCCAATGCGGTGACCACGCCACCGAAACGCGCTACGCGTTCCTGCGCTGGGACGACCTGGTGCGCGACCACTGGCCCGGCACCACCCTTGACGTGATAGCCGCCTTGCCGGCGTTCTATCGGCGCTACGCAGCGAACGGCGCCCTTGGCCGGTCGCAGCGCAGCGCCCCGCGCGCCTTCTGGACGCTCCTGACACCCCTGCTCTACGGTCTGCTGACCGTGCTGGTCGCAGCCCTCGCGGCAGGGGGCGCGGGGTGGCTCGCAACACGAGGACTGGGCTTTCCGCTGCTTGGTGTCGCGGTGGGGCTCGCGGTGGCGGCGGGCGTCCTGAAAGCCGCGCTGAACGGCGCCGAGCGGCTGCGCCTTTTCTGGCTGTGCCGGATCTTGCTGTTCGTGCTGCGTTGGGGCCTGGCGCGGCCCGAACCACTGGACCAGCGTTGGGCGATGTTTGCCAACCGCATCCAGGCCGACCTCACCACCGACCCGCAAGGCCCGCCCGACGAGGTGCTGATCGTCGGGCACAGCGTGGGCGTGATGGCGGCGGTCGCGGTGGCGGACGCCTGGCTGGCGCTGCAGGGCGCGAAGCCATCGCCGGCGGTCAAGCTGCTGACGCTGGGCGGCGTCAACCCCATGCTGGGCTTCGTTCCCGAAGCCGGCTGGTTTCGCGACCAGCTCACCCGCGTGGGCCAGTCGGGCATGCCGTGGCTCGACTGCACCGCCCCAACCGATCCGCTGTGCTACGCGCTGGTCGACCCGTTCGTTGCCTGCGGCCTGTCCGTGCCGGACCGACCGGGCTACCGCCTCAAGTCGGCCCGGTTTGACAAAATGTTCTCGCCGGCCGACTACGCGCACCTGCAGCGCGACGCCTTCCGAATCCATTTCCAGTACCTGATGTCCACCCGGCTTGCGGTCGAGAACGATTTTTTCAGCCTGACCGCCGGGCCCCGCGCCCTGCCCGTCACCGATCGCCCTGCGCAGGCCAGGGCATGAGCTTCATCCCGCCGCGCCCCACCGCGCGCTCCAAGGGCGCGCTGCTGGGCGGCCTGTTCGCGCGCGACGGCCGCTCGATGCTGAACCTGCTGCCGGAGAAGGTGTACACCCTTCAGATGGGCGTGACGCGCATCGCCCGCTTTGCGCTGTTCATCGTCAACGCGCCGCAGACGGTGCGCGACGTGCTGGTGGCGCGGACGGGCGACTTCCCCAAGCACCACTACCTGGCCGACATCCTGAAGCCGCTGATCGGCTACAGCCTGTTCAATGCCAACGGGCCGGCCTGGGAACAGCAGCGCCGGCTGGTGGACCAGGCCTTCGTGCAGGCCGGGTTGCGCCGGGCGTTTCCGGTGATGCAGTCGGCGATCACCGCCTTGCTGGGGCGCACCGACGCGGCGGCCGCGTCCGGGCGCACCCCCTGGGACGCCGACGCCGAGATGAGCCACGTGACGGCCGACATCATCTTTCGCACCATCCTGTCGCAGCCGCTGGACGCGGCGCAGGCGCGCCAGGTGCATGCGTCGTTTCGCGACTACCAGGCCAACGCCCAGCGCGTCATGGGCCTGAGCGCGCTGCGGCTGCCGACCTTTTTCCACCGCTGGCGCTGCCGCCGGCTTGGCGCCGCCATCCGCCAGCCGTTCGCCGACCGCATCCGCGAACGCCACCGGGCCGCCGGGCGCGGAGAGACCGGGTTGCCCGACGACATGCTCGCCACGCTGATGGCGGCGCGCGACCCGGACACCGGGGCCACGCTCAGCGAGGACGACATCATCGACCAGGTCGGCACGCTGTTTCTGGCTGGCCATGAAACCTCGGCGTCCACGCTGTGCTGGGCGCTGTACCTGCTGGCCTGCCAGCCCGACCTGCAGGACGAGGTGCGGCACGAGATTGCCGCAGCCTGGGGCGACCGCCCGCCGGACTACGGCGACACGCGCCAGCTGTCGCTGACCCACGATGTGTTCCGCGAAACCCTGCGTCTGTACCCGCCGATCGCGTTTTACGTGCGTGAAGCGGCGCACGCCGGGTGCCTGCGCGACAAGCCCGTGGCCGCTGGCGACATGGTCGCCGTGTCGCCCTGGGTGGTGCACCGGCACCAGCAACTCTGGGACCGGCCGCATGAGTTTGACCCGAAGCGGTTCTGTACCGACGCCGGCCTGGCCTCGGCCAGGACGGCTTACCTGCCGTTCGGGCTCGGGCCGCGGGGGTGCCCCGGTGCGGCCTTTGCCACGCAGGAGAGCCTGCTGATCCTGGCGCAGCTGGTGCGGCGCTACCGCATTGAGCCCGTGGCGGGCCATGTGCCCCGGCCCACCGCCCGCCTGTCGCTGCGCTCGGCCAACGGCATGCGGCTGAAGCTGGTCCGGCTAGACGGTTGATGGGCAACGGGCGCGCTGCGGTGGCAGGCCGGTGCGGTGGCGCAAGGGCGCGCTGGCCGCAACCCGCCTCAACCCGATCAAACCGCCCTTTTTGGAGTCAAACAGGCCTGTGGTGCTTGTCGGACGGTCATTCTTTGCTATATTATTTATAGCAATCCGGTTTCAACTGCTTTCCCACGCACAAACCCGTCTCCGCGTCATCCGCGTTGCGGGTCCAGCGTCCGCTCAAACACGGTGGCGCCAGCAAAGTCGACAAAGCCCACGCTCAGTTGGCGATTCCGCGGGTCGATGCGCATCTCGCCAAAGAACTGAAAGCCCGACAGCGGCGAGGTGTTGGCCGCCGGTGGCGCTTTCTGGAAGACGACCTGCGGGCCAAAGGTGTTGTCCAGCGCATTCGGGCCGAAGCTGCCGGCGTTGAGCGGCCCCGCCACAAACTCCCAGAACGGCGCGAAATCGGTGTACTGGGCGCGGGCGGGGTCGTAGTAGTGCGCGGCGCAGTAGTGCACGTCGGCGGTGATCCACACCACGTTGCGGATGCGCTCGCGCTTGATGGCGCTCAGCAGCCGCGCGATCTCCAGCTCACGGCCGCGGGCCGGGCCGTTGCTGTTGGCCAAGCCTTCGAAGCGGTCGCGTCCGGCGGCGTCCTGCCCGTCGCCGATCACCAGGCCGAGCGGCATGTCGGCCGAGATGATCTTCCAAGTGGCGCGTGACGCCTTCAGGCCCTGCACCAGCCAGTCGATCTGCGCCTGCCCCAAAAACGCGGTGTCGGGGCCTTCGGTGGGCTGGTCGTTGGCGGTGTTGGGGCCGCGGTAGCTGCGCATGTCGATCATGAACACGTCCAGCAGCGGGCCATGGCTGAGCTTGCGGTAGACGCGCTGGCTCTCGTCGGCGCCATGCGGGCGCAACGGCGCGTATTCCAGGAAGGCCTTGCTGGCGCGCGCGGTCAGCAGCGGCACGCGCTTTTCGGTGTAGCGGGTGTCGGCGCCCAGGTCCTTGCTGTCGCTCCAGTTGTTGGTGACCTCGTGGTCGTCCCACTGCCAGAGCTGGGGCACCTGCAGCGCGAACTTCTGCACGTTGGTGTCGCGCAGGTTGTAGCGGTAGCGGCCGCGAAACTCGTCCAGCGACTCGGCCACCTTCTCCACGCCCTCGGCGATCAGGTTCTTCCAGACCCGGCCGCCCTCCACCGTGCGCTCTGCCGTCATCGGGCCGTCGGCGTAGATGGTGTCACCGCAATGCACGAAGAAATCCGGCTCGCGCTGGCGCATCAGGTCATACAGTCGCATGCCGCCGATGTCCGGGTTGATGCCGTAGTTCTGCCCGGCCGTGTCGCCGCCCCACACGAAGCGCGGACCGCGCCGCAGGTCGAGCGCGGGCGTGCGGAACTGCGCCGTCAGCCACTCGCTGCGGGCGCGGCCGGTGCTCAGGTCTTCCATCGCCACGCGGGTGAAGATGCGCTGGCCAACGGGCAGCTGGGTCAGGTCGACGCGAGCGGTGAAGTCGCTCGCCTCGAGCGCGTAGGGGCCGGTGATCTTGCGCGGGTTGGAAAACCGCTCGGTGGTGTCCCATTCCAGCACCATGCGCGCCGGCCGGTCGCTGCGGGCCCAGACAATGCTGCGCGCGTGCCAGCCGTCGGCGCCGCCGCTGCCCGGGCCACTGCGGGGGAAATCGTCAAAGTCCGGCCACTCGTCGCGGTCAGCACCACGCCGTCCGCTGAATGCCAATGTGGTGTCGCCCAGCTGCAGGCCGTAAGGCATGAGCGGGCGGGCGCTTTGCGCGGCCACCAGCGCCGGGGCGCCCAGGCTCGCGGCGGCGGCCAGCCCCAGGTACGAGGCCGATTGCTGCATGAAGGTGCGGCGCGGCAGTGGCAGCCGCAGCGGTACGGGCGGAAGTTCGAGGGCGAGGCGGGGGTCACGGGACATGGCTTCTCCTTGGGGGTGGGGACAGGAGACGCCACGCTACGCCGCCCGCATGACCATTTCGCGTAGCGCGGATGACGGTGCGATGACAGGGCGGCTCGCCGCAAGGCGCCGATACCGCAAACAGGGGATAGCCGTACCCGTTTCCGACCGCATGGGCGGTATCGCCAACCGCGCCAGCTTCTGCCAGGGCGACACCAAGCGCATCTCAATCGCTGCTGTTGACAGGGAGAAATGCCATGCACACCACCACAGGCGCCGCCCCGAGCGACCTGAGCGGATTGCCGCCGCCATTGGCACCACGCCGCGCATTGCCCTGTTCATGCACCGCTACGGGCTGAAGCTCTACCGCACCGACTGGGACGCCTCAACCGAGGAAATCGAGTACTGGTCGATTCTGGCTGCGCAGCCTGCGGTCACCGCACAGGCTCCCATCCGGCGCTGAGACCGGCTTTCAGGTGCTTTTGCCTTGATGTCCCCAACCTGCGGTCATTGTTTGCTATTAGTTTTATAGTGCTTGCCAGGCGATACCCGCATGAACTTGTCGTAAGTCGCCACATCTTGTGCGTAGCAGGCGCAGCTGCTGGCCAGGAGCCCGGCGCGGTCCAGCACCACGATATGGCCGCGGCTGTAGCGGATCAGGCCCTGCGTCTGCAACACGCCCGCCGCCACGCTGACCCCGGCCCGCCGAGCGCCCAGGATGTGCGACAGTGAGTCGTGGGTCATCAGCAGGTCGGGCGAGCGCAGGCGGTCCTCGCTCATCAGCAGGCAGCGCGCCAGCCGCTGCTGCAACGAATGGAAACGGCTGCACACCGCGCGCCCGCCCATCTGCGCGAGCTGCACGTACAGATAGCGGGTGAGCACATCGCCCAGCACCGGGCTGGCGGCGACGTGGCGCGCCAATGCGGAAACACCAATGCGCCAGGCCTGCCCCGACCCCTGAACCACCGCGTCGAACGCCAAGGTCGGGACGCCGAGAGCGCCGCCCGCTCCCAGCACGCCTTCAAAGCCGATCAGGCCGACTTCGAAACCGTTGCCGCTGGTGTGCTGCGGCATCAGCGAGATCATGCAGGTGGTGGGAAAGCAGGCGTGCGTCTGCCGCGCGCCCGCTTTCCCCAGCACGTCGAACGCAGGGATATCCACAAACGTGGCGTCGGACAGGACACGCTGCCGTTCGGGAGCAGTCAGCATGGCCAGCAACCGGTTTGCGCGTGAGTGATCGATACGGGCCTTTCCGCGAAAGCAAAGCTGCTTCCCGCATCATGGCCTGAACCGGACCAACGCTCTGTGCCCTGGCACACACCCGGGCGCCTGGTGGCGCTTACACGTCCACGCCGCCTGCCAGCACGGTCTTGGTACGCTGGTAGAAGCCCAGCTCATTGATCGTGACGGCACTGCGGATGCTGGTGAACTTCTTCTCGATCGAGGCCATCTGGGCGCGCGCCTGCACCGTCTGCCCGCGCTTGGCGGCAACAAAACCCAGCACGGCCCAGGAATAGGGGTCGTAGCGGCCGTCTTCCCAGCTCGGCGACCTGGCATTGAGGTAAGCCCAGCCCTTGTCGAACAGCGGCGCCAGCTCGGTCACGCCAAAGGCCTGCGGAAACACCTGGCAGGTGGTACCCGGGTAGAACGTGGTCTCCGGAATCAGCGACGCATCGCTGGGCGTGAAGGCGCCGCCGGCCACGTTGAACAGCATGCTGACCATGCCCCCGGCGGCGTTGGCGGCCAACAGGTCATAGTAGTTGGCATCGGCCACTTCACCGCGCTCGCGCAGCAGCGCGGCGTAGTCGCGCAGGCCACGGTAAACCTCACAGTTGTCCATCAGGTAGCCGATCGAGTTGGTCTGGCTGCGCGGCGCCTGGAACACCGAGGTCAGCCCGGTGCGCTTGGCCGTGAGCGCAAGGTTGCGGTACGCCAGTTCCTTGATGCGAACCTTGTTGGCGTCCCACCAGATCCAGTTGCGGCTGGCGCGCAGGTAGCGGGCCGTCAGCGACAGGAAGGTGGCTGCGTAGGAATCGTCGGAATCGGACAGCACCCGGGTGAACAACGCGGTGTTGGCGCGGCCCTGCGGAAAATCCACGTCGTCGATGGTGCTGGCGGCGTTAAGGTTGCGCAGGTAAGCGTCCAGGCTGCCGCGCACGTATTTTTCGAGGTCGGCCGGGCTCAGGAACTGAACGATCGGCAGCAGGCCCAGGTGCGCGAAGTACCAGTTCAGGCGGCCGTTGGGCGCGATTTCATAACCACCGGCGTACGGCCCGGTCGGGATGCGCAAGGCCTTGATTTCAGCCACCGCGTCAATGCCGGAAATCGGCGACGTGGGCAAGGTGGGCGTGGTCAGTGGCGTGGGCACGCAAGTGGTTTGAGCAAACGCGGCGGAGCTGCTGAGCCCTGCCAGACTGAGGGCGGTTGAGCCCAGCACAAATTGACGACGGTACATGAAGCGATGGCCTTGGTGAGGCTGCGCCGGGAGCAGGCGGTGGGCCTGGCGGCTGGCGCAGCGTGGAGGGACGCCCCCTGCTTGCAACAGGCTGAAGGGCGCTTGAATCTCTGAGGACGCAGCAGGCCGCGTCCTCAGAAGCGCGAATGTTGGCGAAAGCCGCGATTTATCCGCTCCAGCGTGCGCTGACGCACAGACGGCCGGACTGGCCATGCGTTAGGCTGCGGGCGATCCACTGGGAAATCGTCCCGACGTTTTGCTTTGTGGCAAGTTCAATGCGGTTTTTCGGCAGTTTTTTGCCGAAAAACAACGCTAAATCCGGTTCAGTTGGGTCAGACCCGTCCGCACAACGTCACGGGGGCGGCCAGATGTGCCCGAGGTAAGAATGCGTAAGACCCTGGCATCCAGTCCCGCAAAGGCCTGCAAAACCCGGTGCTGTCAGACCCGGCTCAGCACGGCGCGGTCGGCCCGGTGTCCTACAGGCAAATGCGCCAGCGTCTGCGCTGCGCCCTGCGGGTGGGCCTGAACAATCGAGGCATTGCCCCTTTTTTGAGCATCCCCATGAACACCGCTGCCAGCCCGACCCTCCTCGAGCCCTCCCCCCGAGCGCTGAAGCGGCCTTCGCTCGCGCTCTTCACCGCCGAGCCATGGCGTGCGGCGGGCGAGTTTGTGGCCTACAAGGCGTCGGCGCTGTCCCGTCACCGCGCGGCGACGGCGACTGGCGACGGCCACCCGGTCATCATCTTTCCGGGCATGGCGACCGACGGCCGGGCGGTCAGGCCGCTGCGCGACTTTTGCCGGTCACGGGGCTACAACGCGCTCGACTGGGGCCGTGGCTTCAACACCGGCCCCAAGGGCAATGTGGACGCCTGGCTGGCCGAACTGGCCGCGCACACCGAGGCCGTACTCGCCCGCTACGACCAACGCGCCACGCTGATCGGCTGGAGCCTGGGCGGCCTGTACGCCCGCGAGCTGGGCAAGTTGCTGGCCCCTCGGGTGCGCCAGGTCATCACCCTCGGCACGCCGTTCAACGCCGACCAGGACAGCACCCGGGTGGGCTGGCTGTTCCGGCGCTTGAGCGGCGCCACGCCGGCCTTTGACGCGGCGCTGAGCCAGCGCCTGCGCACGCCGCCGCCCGTGCCCACCACCTCGATCTACAGCCGCGGCGACGGCGTGGTGGCCTGGCAGTCGTGCCTGCACGCGCAGCCGTCCGCCACCGTGCAGGACGTGGAAGTCAGGGGGAGCCACTCGGGCATGGGCTGGAACCGCGCCGTGCTGCGCGTGGTGGCTGACCGGCTGGCGCAGCCTGATGGACGCTGGCTGCCGTACGTGGCTGCACTCTGAGGCGCGGCGGAGGCCGCGCGGCGCAATTTCGCGTCAAAAGTGCTTGTTGTCCTCATCGAATGGTCATTGTTTGCTATTAATAGCATAGCGTTCTGGATCGCGGTCGGGCGCGCGCCCTGCCCCGGCCGAGCGTTCAGGCAGCCCGCCGCTGGGCGCTGGCCGGCAGCGCGGTGGCCGCCATCTGCACGCACAGATCGAACGCCGACTGCAGGCCCTCGACATTGGCAACGCCTTTGCCCGCGATATCAAACGCGCTGCCGCTGGCCGAGGTGGCCACCGGCACCGGCAGGCCGCCGTGCAGCGTGACGCCGCGCTCAAAGCCCATGAGCTTCATCGCGATCTGGCCCTGGTCGTGGTACATCGACACCACGGCGTCAAAGTCGCCACGGCGCGCGGCAATGAACACCGTGTCGGGCGAATACGGCCCGCGCGCGTCCAGCCCCTCGGCTTGCAGCCGCAACACGGCCGGCGCAATGATCTCGATCTCTTCCATGCCAATCGACCCGCCGTCGCCCGCGTGCGGGTTCAGGCCCGACACGGCGATGCGCGGACGGGCTACGCCGGCCTGGCGCAGCGCGGTGTCGATGATCTTCACGGCGTCGGCCACGGCCGGGCCGGTGATGAGCGCCGCCACGTCTTTCAGCGGCACATGCGAGGTGACGCGCGAGGTCCACAGCGCGCCGGTGATGTTGAACTCACATACGAAGCTCTTCACGTCGAACCGGTCCTGCATGTAACGCAGTTCGTCTTCATGCGTCAGCCCGCCGAGGCGAAGCGAGTGCTTGTTGAGCGGTGCGAACACGATGCCTTGGGCGATGCCGCGGCCCACCGCCTCGGTGGCCAGCGACAGCGCCTGCATTGAGGCCTGGCCCGAGGCGTCGTTGCACTCTCCCAGCACCACCGCGCGCCCGGCCATCCAGTCCTTGGCCAGCAGCGTGATGCGGCCGGGCTCGAAACGCACCTGGTCGAGCGACGCGACGGTCAGCGTGTCGAGCTGTACGCCGGCAATCTGCTGCCCGCTGGCCAGCACGGCCGGGTCGGCGATCAGCAGCACATCGGCCGCGGCCACATTGGCGGCGCGCGCCAGCAGCTTGACGGCCATTTCAGGGCCGATGCCGCTCGGGTCTCCGAGCAGGACGGCAAGGCGGGGGCGGTGTGACAGCATGGTGTTTCCGAATGTCGTGAATGAAGTGGCCTGGCGCGGCGGTGCGATGGCTCGGCTTTGAATTACTCAGCCTTGATGTTGGCCTCGCGCACCAGCTTGCCGTAGCGCTCGAACTCGGCGCGGTTCATGGCGGCGAACTGGTCGACGCCCAGCACGTTGATCTCGCCGCCCAGGCCCTTGATGCGGGCCTGCACGTCGGGCAGCGCCAGCACCCGCGTGAGTTCGGCCGACAGGCGTTCGACGGTGGCGCGCGGCGTGCCAGCGGTCACAAACAGGCCGTACCAGGTTTGCACGTCGGCGCCCTTGACGCCCTGCTCGGCCAGTGTGGGCACGTCGGGCAGTTCGGCCGAGCGCTTCTCGGACGTCACCGCCAGCGGCCGGAACTTGCCGGCCTTGATCTGCGACATGGCCGACGAGGTGCTGTCAAACATCATGCTGACGTCGCCGCCGATGATGTCGATGTGCGCCTGCGAGCTGCCCTTGTACGGCACGTGGATCGATTTGGTGCCGGTGGACAGGCCGAACGCCTCGCCCGCCACATGCTGCGTGCTGCCAATGCCCGACGACGCGTACTTGAACGAGCCGGGTTTCTCGGCCATGGCGGCCAGCAGGTCTTTCACGTTCTTCTGCGGCGCGTTGGCCGACACCACCAGCACATTGGGCATGACCGCCACGAGGCCGATGGCCTGCAGGTCTTTCAGCGGGTCGTACTTGAGTTTCAGCAGGTGCGGTGCCACGGCCTGGCCCGTGTTGGTGGCCAGCAGCAGCGTGGTGCCGTCGGGCGGGGCGTGGGCTGTCAGGTCGGCGGCGATGGTGTTGGACGCGCCGGGCCGGTTCTCGACCACCACGGTCTGCTTCAGGCTGGGGCCAAACTTGTCGGCCAGCATGCGGGCCAGGATGTCGGTGCCGCCACCGGGCGAAGCGCCCACCATGATGCGGATCGGCTTGTCGGCAGTCGCTGTCTGGGCGGTGGCCAGCGCCGGCGCACCGGCGACAAGGGCGGCGAGCCCGAGGTGCAAGGCGCGGCGAAACAGGGGAATGAGCGTCATGGGGGTGTCTCCTGATGGTTCTTTGGCGGTTCTGGCGTCTGCGGGGTCCGAAGCGTCCGTGGTCACGGCGTCTGACCGGTACCTGCAGATTACGGCGCTTTCCCATTCCTTTCCAATCGAAAATAACCAACAATGCATATATAAATGAATATCTATCTGATGATAAACAGAGGCCGGCGTGACCACAGGCCTGCCTGACGCCTCGCTCTTGATGCGGCTGCGCACGCGCCAGCTCGTGCTGCTGGACTTGCTCGGCCGCGAACGCCATCTGGGCCGCGCCGCGTCGGCCATGGCCATCAGCCAGCCGGCGGCCACCAAGCTGCTCGGGCAGACCGAAGACACGTTGGGCGAGCCGTTGTTCATCCGGCTGCCGCGCGGCATGGAACCCACCGCCTGCGGCGAAGTGATGGTGCGTTATGCGCGCCAGCTGCTGAGCGACTTTGGCTTTGCGCGCGAAGAGATGCTGGCCCTGCGCGCGGGCCTGAGCGGCGCGCTGCGGGTGGGCAGCGTGCCGGGCGCCATCCCCGAGCTGCTGGCGCCGGCGCTGGTGGCCTACAAGCGGCAGCACCCGCGCGTGGCGGTGTCGGTGGTGGTGGATACCAGCGACGTGATGCTCGCGCAGCTGGCGCGCGGTGAGGTGGACCTGGTGCTGGGCCGCCTGACCGAAGGCAACCACGACGACGCGTTTGCCAGCGTGCCGCTGCTGGGCGAAGACCAGGTAGCGGTGGTGCGCGCCAGCCACCCGCTGCTGGCGCAGGCGGCGGTGGCGCTGGAAGATTTGGTTCAATGGCCGTGGATTTTGCAGCCGCCCGGCTCGCCCCAGCGCAGCCGGTTTGAGAACACGCTGCGTGAGGCTGGCCTGCACACGCGGCTGGACATCACCGAAACCGCGTCCACCATCGCCACCACCGCGCTGCTGGAAATTTCGGACATGGCGGCCATCATGCCGGCCTCATTGGCCAGCCACTACGCGCGGCTGGGCGTGTTGCGGGTGCTGGCGGTCACCCTGCCGATGCGGGTGCCATCGATCCACCTGATCACCCGGCGCGGCCGCGTGTTGTCGCCGGCGGCCGGGGCGTTCACGCAGCAGGTGAGCGCGGCGGTAGCACCGGGGGCGTGACCCTGTGAAAACGCGTGGCCGGCATCCCGCCAATGGGCCGTTGGGGGGCCTCCACAGGCCTGCTCGGGCGCTGCGTTGCGTGCCGGCCCGAAACGGTCAAATCAGCGAATTTTCAAGCCTTTTCGTGCCAGAGTCGGCGTCGGCTGGTCATAATTAGCTATAAATACTATAGCAATCAACAACCGGCTACTGCTTGCGCATCATGATCGCCTTGACCCAGCCCGAGCCCTTGGCGGTGGTGACTTTCATGAAACCGGACTGCTCTTCGCCTTCAAAGATCACCTCGTCGGTCTTGGTCAGGCTGGTGAGTTCGGCGCCTTCGCTGGCGCCGCGGTAGACCTTCACGCCCGCGATCTTGGCGATGTACACATCGCCCGCGTTGCCCGCGCCCGCACGCACGCTGCCCGCCGCGTTGGCCTGCGCGGCCGGGCCGGCCTTGGCCTGGATCAGCGAGGGGTTGTCGCGCACGCTGCGCACGATGTTGTTCCAGTTGTCCAGGAACGACGCGGCCACAATCTTGCCCTCGGCGGTGTTGGTGTAGCCGCCCAGCGCCGCGCCGCCCGCACCGCCGAACAGCACGCCGCCGATGTTGAAATCGGTCTTCTTGGCACTGCCTTCGGCCGCCGCCACCTGGATGCCCGAGCGCGTGTCGGACATGGTCATCGAGGTTTGCGCCTCCTTGAACTTGAGGCCGCCCGCGATCGCGCCGATCAGACCAAGCCCGCCGCCCAGCCCGCCCAGAATGCCGCCGCCCGCGCCGCCCGCGTTGGGGTTGGAAAACACCACGTTGGGCGTGACCACGAAATCGGCCGCGACCAGTTGGCCCTTGCCCACATTGGAGCCGCCCTGCATCTCGCCGCCGGCGGCCAGGCTGCGCTCCTGCATCAGGTTGTTGAAGGCGGTGCCGCGCTCCACAATCTGGAAGCAGTTGGACTGCTGCACGATCAGGCGGATGATGCCGCTGGGCGACTGCAGGCCGTAGCGCTGCAGGTCAATCAGCTGGGCCTGCTGCGGCTCGACGATGGCCAGCGTGCCCTTCGGGGCGCTGCACTTTTCAACCTGGGTGGCGTCGCCAGCAGGGCCGCCAGCGCCGCCCAGGGTCTGCGCGGTGGCGGCGATCGGGTTGCAGACAAGGGCCGCGCACAGGCTGGCGGCAAGGGTGAGCTGACGTTTTTTCATGGCGATCCTCTCTTTTCGCAAAAAGGTGATGGCCGGCGCTCCAGCCGTTGTGACTTGCAAGACCTTAAGTTTCGGCAAGTTTGTCGCAATTTGCAAGCAAATGTCTCTCCCCTGTTTGAGGGGGAGTCGCCCGCACGCGCGCACCCTGCATGCACGCGCGGGGGCCGCGCCGGCTACGACGCGTCGCCGTTGCCGCGCAGCCGGTCGATCAGGCCATTGAGCGATTCGAGCGAGCCGAACTGGATCACCACCTCGCCCATTTCTTCGACCCGGCCGGCGCGCTTGACGCGCTTTTTCACGCGCACCTCGACCTCGGCCATCAGCAGGTCAGACAGTTCTTCTTCCACCCGCTTGAGGTCGCGCGATTTCTCAGTTCGCGCCGGTGGCTTGGACGCGACCAGGCTGAACTCGGCGCTGAGCTTCTTGACCAGGCTTTCGGTCTCGCGCACCGACAGCTTTTTGGCCACGATCTGGTTGCCGGCGGTGATCTGGGTGGCGCGGTCCAGCGCCAGCAGGGCGCGCGCGTGGCCCATGTCCAGGTCGCCGGCCATCAGCATGGTCTGCACCGGATCGGCCAGGTTCAGCAGCCGCAACAGGTTGCTGGCGGCGCTGCGCGAGCGCCCCACGGCCTGTGCGGCCTGCTCGTGAGTAAGCCCAAACTCTCGCACCAGGCGTTGCAGGCCTTGGGCTTCTTCCAGCGGGTTCAGGTCTTCGCGCTGGATGTTCTCGATCAGCGACATCGCTGCGGCGGCTTCGTCGGGCACGTCGCGCACCAGCACCGGCACGCTGTCCAGCCCGGCCAGTCGGGCCGCGCGGAAGCGGCGCTCGCCGGCAATGATCTCGTACTTGCCCGCGTGGGCGCCGGCTTTGAGCATCCGAACAAGAATCGGCTGCATGATGCCCTGGGCCTTGATGCTCTCAGCCAGCTCGTACAACGCGCCCTCGTCCATGCGGGTGCGCGGCTGGTACTGGCCGGGCACCATGTCGGCGAGCAGCAGCGACGCCGGCAGGCCGGGGCTGGCGCCCTTGCTGGCTTCGTCGGCAGCCGATGTCTCGGTAGCCGTAGGGCCGAACAGGGCTTCGAGTCCGCGGCCGAGGCCCTTGGGTTTTTTGGTGACCATGTGCAGGGGGTGTGACGGGTTGGTGCGGGCTGGGCGCGGGGTTGGAATGCGGTTGGAGTGCGGACTACATGCGCGTGAGGTGCGGCGCGTTGATCAGGTTTTGCAGCAGCAAGTGCCCCTGCGGCCAGTTGCCCAGGCCGGATTCGGCATTGATGTGGCCATATTCGCCGTAGTCAACCACGGTCGAGCCCCAGGCGGTAGCGAACTGGCGGGCACGTCCGATGTCGCAGTAGGGGTCGTTGCGGCTACTGATCAGCGTGGTTTTGAAGGGCAGCTTGTTCAGCGGCACCGGCGCCCAGCTGGGCAGCAGCGGGCGGATGTCTTCGCGTTCCACGTCGCCAGGCGCCACCAGCAGGGCCGCCTTCACGCGGTGGGTGTTTCTGGAATGAGCAGCCCAGGCGGCGATCTGCACGCAGCCCAGGCTGTGCGCCACCAGCACGGCGGCTTCGTCGCAGCTGCGCACCACGTCTTCGAGCCGCGCGATCCAGTCGCCGCGCAGCGGGCGCATCCAGTCGTGCTGTTCCACGCGCAGGTAGCCGTGCTCGCGCTCCCACAGGCTTTGCCAGTGGTCGGGGCCGCTGCTCTGCCAGCCGGGCAGCACGAGGACATTGGACGGTTTCATTGCTATAATGTTAATAGCAGACTATGGCCAGGGGGAGCGGACTATAGGGCGATTTGACATAAAAATGATGCACCATTACATGTTGCGGATGCGCTCGACCATCTCGTGCGCAAACTCGACAAACGCCACGCTGCCCTTGGCCTGCGGGTCGAAAATCACCCCCGGCAGGCCGTAGCTCGGCGCCTCGGCCAGCCGCACATTGCGCGGGATCACGGTGTTGAACACCTTGTCGCCAAAATGCGCCTTGAGCTGCTCGCTCACCTGCTGCTGCAACGTGATGCGCGGGTCGAACATCACGCGCAACAGGCCAATGATCTGCAGGTCCTTGTTGAGGTTGGCGTGCACCTGCTTGATGGTGTTGACCAGATCGGTCAGGCCTTCCAGCGCAAAGTACTCGCACTGCATCGGCACGATCACGCCATGCGCCGAGCACAGGCCGTTGAGCGTGAGCATGCTGAGCGACGGCGGGCAGTCGATCAGGATGAAATCGTAGTCGCCGGCCACCTCGGCCAGCGCGGCCTTCAGACGCTTTTCGCGGTGCTCCAGCGCCACCAGTTCAACCTCGGCACCAGCCAGCTCGCGGTTGGCGCCGAGCACGCGGTAGCCGCATTTCTCTGACGCCACTGCCGCCTCGGCGATGGTGGCCGACTCCAGCAGTACGTCGTACACCGTGAGCTCCAGCTTGCGCTTGTCCACGCCCGAGCCCATGGTGGCATTGCCCTGCGGATCGATGTCGATCATCAGCACCCGCTGACCCACCTTGGCCAGGCCGGCGGCCAGGTTGACGGTGGTGGTGGTCTTGCCGACGCCGCCCTTCTGGTTGGCAATACAAAAAATCTTGGCCATTCAGATTTATAGGAATAGTAGTTCGCCAGGATTGTTCGCTAGCTGTTGAACAAAATGAGTAGTAGTGCCCGCTTGGACTCGCTCTGAACGTGGCTCCGTCGGTGCAAAGTTGATGCGACGCTGTAACTGCGGCGCAAAACACTCTTGGTAGCGAAGCTTGAGCTCCTGTCCCGCACGGCTGCCATCAAATAGCACTGGGTCAAAAACAGTTATCTTGTTCAA
>JANOBJ010000355.1:0-6260 GCA_031411575.1 Betaproteobacteria bacterium
CGCCAGGCCAATGTCTTCGCTGGCCATGCGCACCAACCGCCGCGCCATGTACTTGGGGTCAGCCCCACCATCGAGCATGCGCACCAGCCAGTACAGCGAGGCGTCGGGGTCCGAGCCGCGCACGGATTTGTGCAGCGCGCTGATGGTGTCGTAGAACTGCTCGCCCCCCTTGTCATAGCGGCGCATGCGTTCACCCAGCACCTTGAGCAGCCAGACGTCGGTGATCTCGGCCTGCTTTTCTTGCGTGGCCGCAATGTTGAGCGTCTCCAGGGTGTTGAGCAGGCGCCGGGCATCGCCGTCGGCATACGCCACCAGTCGGTCAATTGCTATATTTTCGATAGCTAACAATGACCCACTGGCGAGGACCCTGGCCACTATTTGCTTCAAATCATCGTCTGACAGCGGCTGCAGCACATAGACCGCCGCGCGCGACAGCAGGGCCGAGTTCACCTCGAACGACGGGTTCTCGGTGGTGGCGCCGATGAAGGTGAACAGGCCGCTTTCGACATGCGGCAAGAAGGCGTCCTGCTGGCTCTTGTTGAAGCGGTGCACCTCGTCAACAAAGACGATGGTGCGCCTGCCGCCCGGGGCAGAGCCCGTGCTGCGGCTGTCGGGCTCGCCACTCGCGAGCAGGCTGTTTTCGAGCGGCGTGCCCTGCGCGATCTGCGCCTGCTCGACCGCCTCGCGGATGTCTTTCACGCCGCCCAGAACGGCGCTGATAGTGATGAACTGCGCGTCAAAGGCGTCGGCCATCAGCCGCGCGATGGTGGTCTTGCCGACGCCGGGCGGGCCCCACAGGATGCAGCTGTGCGGCTGGCCCGATTCAAACGCGATGCGCAGCGGCATGCCCTCGCCCAGCAGGTGCTGCTGGCCAATCACCTCGCCCAGGGTTTTCGGGCGCAGGCGCTCAGCCAGCGGCTGGTGGGGGGATGCGACAGGGTTCAAGGCACGGCTACTGCCGGATCACGTCCGCGCCCGAGGGCGGCTTGAACTGGAAGGCTTCGGCCGCGATCGGCGCATTGACGTCGAGCTTGCTGAAACGGATGACCGAGCGCTGGCCAAAGCTGTCCAGAATCTCGAGCGCAGCCAGTTCGCTGCCCTTGAAGCCGACGCGCACGGTTTGCAGCTGCCCGTCTTTGGCCTTGGGCGTGGCCAGCACCCATTGCAGGCCGTCCTTGTCGGACGCAGCGGCCGGCTGGGATTCGAGATTGAAGTCGGCTTGCAATGCCTTGAGATCGGGTGCGGCGGCGATCAGCGCAGCCGGCGTCGAGCCCAGCACCGCTGCCTGCTTGCGCGCGGTCACCTGGTTCAAATCGACATCGTGCAACCACAGCGTCTGGCCGTCGGCCACGATCGATTGCTCAAACGGCTTGGTGTAAAGAAATTTAAAGCGGTTGGGCCGCAGGAATTCAAAGGTGCCGCTGGAGGTCTTGACGCGCGGAGCCTGTCCGTCTTTGGGCGGAGAGGTCACGGTCTGGGTGAAGGCCGCCCGGCCGCTCTTGGCGGTCTTGACGAAGCTTTCAAGGCTTTCCAGGCCCGAGGTCCCCGTCGCATGGACGTTTGTTGCTATCAATAAAGTAGCACCAAGGGACAGGATGGTCAGAAGTGTTTTTCGCATGAAGGTCAGACCCGGCAATGGCGCAAGGGTTCACTCCGAGTAAGGGTCAGCCACTACTCGGCGCGCGTCGGCACCAGGATTTCACGCTGGCCGCTGCCGCTCATGGCGCTCACCAGGCCCGCTTTCTCCATGTCTTCGACCAGCCGGGCAGCGCGGTTGTAGCCAATCTTCAAGTGTCTTTGCACCAGCGAAATACTGGCTTTACGGTTTTTCAGCACCACCTCGACGGCCTGGTCGTACATCGGGTCTTTTTCGCCGCCACCCTCGCCGCCCAGCAGGTCGCCGTCTTCGCCGTCGACCGTGCCGCCTTCGAGCACGCCTTCGATGTAGTTGGGCTCACCGCCCTGCTCTTTCAGATAGGCCACCACGCGGTGCACTTCTTCGTCGCTCACAAAGGCGCCGTGCACGCGGATCGGAAAGCCCGAGCCCGAGTGCATGTAGAGCATGTCGCCCATGCCCAGCAAGGCCTCGGCGCCCATCTGGTCGAGGATGGTACGGCTGTCGATCTTGCTCGACACCTGGAACGCGATGCGGGTCGGAATGTTGGCCTTGATCAGCCCGGTGATCACGTCCACGCTGGGGCGCTGTGTGGCCAGAATGAGGTGGATGCCGGCGGCACGCGCCTTTTGCGCGAGGCGCGCGATCAGTTCCTCGATCTTCTTGCCGACCACCATCATCAGGTCGGCCAGCTCGTCGATCACCACCACGATGTGCGGCAGACGCTCCAGCGGCTCAGGCGCGTCGGGCGTGAGGCTGAACGGGTTGTAGATGAACTGCTCGCCGGCCTTGGCCTCGTCGATCTTGTGGTTGTAGCCCGCGAGGTTGCGCACGCCCAGCTTGCTCATGAGCTTGTAGCGCCGCTCCATCTCGGCCACGCACCAGTTCAGGCCGTGCGCGGCCTGCCGCATGTCGGTCACTACTGGTGCCAGCAGGTGCGGAATGCCTTCGTAGACCGACATCTCCAGCATCTTGGGGTCGATCATCAGCAGCCGCACATCGCGCGCCTCAGCCTTGTACAGCAGCGACAGAATCATCGCGTTGATGCCGACCGACTTGCCCGAACCCGTGGTGCCGGCCACCAGCACGTGCGGCATCTTGGCCAGATCGGCCACCACCGGGTTGCCCACGATGTCCTTGCCCAGGCCCATGGTCAGCATGGACTTGCCTTCGTTGTAGATCTGCGAGCCGAGGATTTCGCTGAGCTTGATGGTCTGCCGCTTGGCGTTGGGCAACTCCAGCGCCATGAAATTCTTGCCGGGGATGGTCTCGATCACGCGGATCGACACCAGGCTCAAGGACCGCGCCAGGTCCTTGGCCAACCCGACAATCTGCGAGCCCTTGACGCCGGTGGCGGGTTCGATTTCGTAGCGCGTGATCACGGGGCCGGGCTGTGCCAGCACCACCCGCACCTCGACGCCGAAGTCCTTGAGCTTCTTCTCGATCAGGCGGCTGGTCATCTCCAGCGTCTCGGGGGCCACGGTTTCCTGTCGGGTCAGCGCGCCGTCCAGCAGGTCCACCTGCGGCAGCTTGCTGTCGGGCAACTCGCGGAACAGCGGCTTCTGGCGTTCCTTGGCCACGCGTTCGCTCTTGGGCACGGCGATCATCGTCGGCTCGATCAGTACCGGCGCGGGGTGGTGCTCCTCGCTCTCGATGCGCTCTTCCATCACCACTTCTTCGCGTTCGCGCGCGGCCTGCTTGCCCAGGGCGAGGTCTTCGGCGATTTCGCGCTTCTCGCGGCGCGACGCGATCTGCGCGTCAATCCAGCCACCCAGCCGCTCGGCCACATGGCCCCAGGAAAAACGGAACACGAGCGACGCGCCAATCACGCCCAGCGCGATGCCCAGCAGGCCCGAGCCGGTGAAGCCAAACCACTTGACACTGGCCGGCCCGATCAGATAGCCCAGCACGCCGCCACCATGGCCCGGCAGGCGCGGCTCAAACCGGTACAGGCGCGCCCACTCCAGCGCGGCGCTGGCGCACAGCAACACCACCAGGCCAACCCAGAATGCCGAGCGGCTGCCGGCCCAGCGCGCCAGCCGCGACGCCTGGGGGTGGGCCTGCGGCGGAGCGGCGGGCGCGTTGCCGCGCATCCACAGCGCCAGCGTGTGCAACCACCCCCGGACCCCGGCGGCAAAGCACCACCACACTGAAAAACCCAGCAGGAAATAGCTGGCATCGGCCAGCCAGGCCCCCAGTCGGCCGCCCCAATTGCGCACGGCGCCGCCGGTACCCGAGGTGGACCACGCCGCGTCCGAGGCGGAATGGCTGAGCAGCGCCAGCAACCAGAAAGCCAGCGCCAGCAGGCCGAGGATCAGCCCGATTTCATGCGCGAAGCGTTGGGCGCCCGACCGGTCGGCCGAGCGGGAGGAAGTGGCGGTCAGGGTATCGAGCGAGTACGTCATGAACCTCTAGGGCCTGTTCCGGCTGGGCGCGCCAGCCTCAGGCCATCGTCCCGAGTTCCTTGACGATCATCGAGCCGTTGTCCTGGGTGTCGATGAAGCCGCGTTCTTCGAGGTCTTTCATCACGCGGCTGACCATCTCGCGCGAGGCGCCGACCATCTTGGCGATGTCCTGGCGTGAAATCTTGTCCTTGATGAGCATGGTGCCGTCGGCCTGGGGCTGGGCGAACTCAAGCAGCGCACGGGCCACGCGGCCGTACACGTCCATCAGCGCCAGCGATTCGATCTTGCTGTCGGCGTGGCGCAGACGCTGCACCAGGCCCTTCATGATGGCGTAGGCCATCGAGGTGTTCTCGGGCAGGCAGCGCGCGAATTCCACGCGGCCCAGCATCAGCACATCGGTCTGCACCTCGGCACGCACCGTGGCGGAATGCGGTTCGTTGTCGATCAGGCTCATCTCGCCGATGTAGTCGCCGGGCTGCAGCGTGGCCAGAATCACCTCGCGCCCACGCGCATCGGCAGTAAGCACGCGGGCCCGGCCGGTGAGCACGATGAACAGCGCATTGGACTTCTTGCCCTGCTCGACGATCTTTTCGCCGCGCTTGAAACGCCGCTTCACGATCGCATCGGCAACAGCTTCGGCCTGCGCCGCCGTCAGCATGGCAAACAGCGGGACTCGGCGCAACAGCTCCAGATTGGACAGCATCGACATCTAGCGTTCCTCCAGCGTTAAAAGCGATGGGTTCTTACAATGGCGCTGATTGAAATCTTCAGCCAGTCGCAGCGACCGGCCCAGTTGATACTCGACCGACACCCCCAAACTGTACACCCAGCCAGTCCCGGCTTAATCTGTTTTTCTACCATGCCGTCTTCCAAACACGCCAAAGTCCTGATCCTCGGCTCCGGCCCTGCGGGCTATACCGCCGCCGTTTATGCGGCGCGCGCCAACCTCAACCCGGTGCTGATCACCGGCATCGCCCAGGGCGGCCAGCTCATGACCACGACCGATGTGGACAACTGGCCCGCCGACGCACAGGGCGTGCAGGGGCCTGAGCTGATGCAGCGCTTCCTGGAGCACGCCGAACGCTTCAAGACCGAAGTCGTCTTCGACCAGATCAGCGCGGTGGATTTCAGCAAACGGCCGTTCACCCTGAAGGGCGACAGCGGCGACTACAGCTGTGATTCGCTGATCATCGCGACCGGCGCATCGGCCAAGTACCTCGGCCTCCCGTCAGAGACGGCGTTCATGGGCAAGGGCGTGAGCGGCTGCGCCACCTGCGACGGGTTTTTCTACCGCGAGCAGGTCTGCTGCGTGATCGGCGGCGGCAACACCGCTGTGGAAGAAGCGTTGTATCTGTCCAACATTGCGAGCAAGGTGTACCTGGTTCACCGGCGCGACAAGTTCAAGGCCGAGCCGATCCTGGTGGACAAGGTGATGGACAAGGTCGCCAAGGGCAAGATCGAGTTGAAGCTGTTCAACACGCTGGATGAAGTGCTGGGCGACGCCAGCGGCGTGACCGGTGTTCGGCTGAAGAACACCAAGACCGGCGCCACCGAAGACCTGACGCTCAAGGGTTGCTTCATCGCGATTGGGCACGCCCCCAACACCGAGATCTTCCGGGGCCAGCTCGCCATGGAAAACGGCTATATCACCACGCAAAGCGGCCTCAAGGGCTTTGCCACCATGACCAGCGTGCCCGGCGTGTTTGCCGCTGGCGACGTGCAGGACCACGTCTACCGCCAGGCCATCACCAGCGCCGGCACCGGCTGCATGGCCGCGCTGGACGCCCAGAGGTATCTCGAGCAAAGCAGCACCTGAACGGGCTGTACGGGACGTTTGGCGGAATTGGTTATAATTCAAGGCTTTGCTGAAGCGGCTGATGCAAGGGTGCACCCCAGTCGAAGGAAGCAAAGATTCATGGGTTACCGCCACCCTTTTTCTGGCGAGGTGAGGCTGAAACGCCAGACCGGCATGTTGTCATGACGGTCACGCTGTGACAGCTGTTTGAATGTATCGGAGTGTCCTGATGGCACGCGTCTGCGAAGTAACGGGTAAAGGCCCGATGGTCGGGAACAACGTTTCCCACGCCAACAACAAAACAAAGCGCCGGTTCCTGCCGAACCTGCAATACCGCCGTTTCTGGGTTGAAGCAGAAAACCGCTGGGTGCGTCTGCGCATTTCCAACGCCGGTCTTCGTTTGATCGATAAAAACGGCATCGACGCCGTGCTCGCCGACATGCGC
>JANOBJ010000356.1:0-6688 GCA_031411575.1 Betaproteobacteria bacterium
TGATCAGTGTGTCGCAGGCCAAGAGCGCAAACAGCAGCAGCCCCTGGAACACGCCCGTCAAGGATTTGGGCAGCCCCAGCCGCGACTGCGCCAGCTCACCGCCGATGTAGAACATGCTCATCAGCACCGCCGAGAACACCATCCCCACCGGGTGCAGCCGCCCCACGTACGCCACGATGATGGCGGCGAACCCATAGCCGGCCGGCACATACGGCGTCAGCTGGCCAATCGGCCCGGCCACTTCCAGCGCGCCCGCCAAGCCGGCGGCGCCGCCCGACGTCAACAAGGCCACCCACAGCGCCTTGCGAGAAGAAAAACCCGCGTAGCGCGCCGCCGCCGGCGCCAGCCCGCCCACCTGCTGCGCAAACCCGGCCCGCGTGCGGAACAGGAACACCCACAGCGCCGCCACGCCCAGCAGCGCGATCAGCAACCCAATGCTCATGCGCGAGCCCTGCATCAGCCGTGGAATCTGCGTCACCGCCTCAAAGGTCTTGCTCTGCGGAAAGTTGTAGCCCGCCGGGTCTTTCCATGGCCCGTACACCAGGTAACTCAGCACCATGTCGGCCACATAGACCAGCATCAGGCTCACCAGGATTTCATTGGCGTTGAAGCGGTCGCGCAGCAGCGCGGTGATGCCGGCCCACGCCATGCCACCGAACACCCCCGCCAGCATCACGGCCACCACGATCCAGCGGCCGGTGTCCTTGTCGGCCATCAGAGCCACGCCGCCCGCCACCACCGCGCCGATGACAAACTGCCCCTCGGCGCCGATGTTCCACACGTTGGAGCGAAAACTCACCGCCAGCCCCAGCGCAATCACCAGCAGGGGCGTGGCCTTGACCATCAGCTCGCCCAGTGCGTATGGGCTCTTGATGGGTTCCCAGAAGAACACGAGCAGCGCCTTCGCCGGGTCTTTGCCCAACGCCGCGAACAGCACCACGCCCACCACCACGGTGATGGCCAGCGCCAGCAGCGGCGAGCCGTAGCTCCAGAATCTGGACGCCTGCGGGCGCGGTTCAAGCTTGAGCATGGTGCGCCTCCGTGGCTTGCCACAGGCCGCTCATCCACTCGCCAATCTGCGCGACGGTGGCCTTGGCCCGCTGGACGGAGGGCGACAGGCGCCCCTTGGCGATCACGTGCAGGCGGTCGCTGATCTCGAACAGCTCGTCGAGTTCTTCGCTCACCACCAGCACCGCGCATCCGGCGTCGCGCAGCGCCAGGATTTCGCCGCGAATCTGCGCCGAGGCGCCCACGTCCACCCCCCAGGTGGGTTGCGACACGATCAGCAGCTTCGGGCTGGCGTCGATCTCGCGGCCGACGATGAACTTTTGCAGATTGCCGCCCGACAGCGACTTGGCCGCCGAGTTGGGCCCGCCCGCCTTGACGTTGAAGCGGGCAATGATGGACGCGGCCTGCTGCTCCAGCGCCTTGAGGTTGATCCAGCCGTGGCGGCTGATGGCGTCGGTGCGCGTGAGCATCAGGTTGTGCGCCAGCCCGAGCGTAGGCACCGCGCCGCGGCCCAGCCGCTCTTCGGGCACAAAATGCACGCCCAGCGCGCGGCGGCGGTTCGGCCCCAGCTTGCCGGCGGCCTGGCCAAACACCTGGATCATCTGCGCGCCAGCCCGCGTGTCTTCACCCGACAGCGCGTACAGCAGCTCTTTCTGGCCGTTGCCCGAAACGCCGGCAATGCCCACCACCTCGCCCGCCCGCACCTGCAGGTTCACGTCTTCCAGGTCCACACCAAAGGGAGATTCGCGCGCCAGCGTGAGCCCCTGCACCGCCAGCACGGCTTCACCGGCCGGGCGCTCGTGGTGCGCCAGCGCGGGCGGCTCGGCGCCGATCATCAGGCGGCTGAGCGAGGCGTTGGATTCCTGCTGCGGGTTGCACACACCGGTGACCTTGCCGCCGCGCAGCACCGTGCAGGCGGTACACAGCTCGCGGATCTCGTGCAGCTTGTGGCTGATGTACAGGATGCTGCAGCCCTCGGAGGCCAGTTTTTTGAGCACCACAAACAGCTTTTCCACCGCCTGCGGCGTCAGCACCGAGGTCGGCTCGTCCAGGATCAGCAGCTTGGGGTTGGTCAGCAGGGCGCGGATGATCTCCACCCGCTGCATCTCGCCCACGCTCAGGGTGTGCACCGGTCGCGCCGGGTCGATGTCCAGTCCGTACTCGGCTGCCTTGGCCGAAATGCGCGCGGTCACATCGGCCAGCGTCAGGCTTTTGTCCAGGCCCAGCCACACGTTTTCGGCCACGGTCAGGGTGTCAAACAGGCTGAAGTGCTGGAACACCATGCTGATGCCCAGCGCCCGCGCCTCCTGCGGGTTGCGGATGTGCACCGGCTGGCCGTTGAACACCACGCTGCCTTCGTCGGGCTTGACCGAGCCGTAGATGATCTTCATCAGCGTTGATTTGCCAGCGCCGTTTTCGCCCAGCACGGCGTGGGTTTCGCCGGGCTGCACGGTCAGCGACACATCGCTGTTGGCCACCACCGCAGGGTACCGCTTGGTGATGTGGGCCAGTTGCAATCGGGGGGTGCTCATAAGTTGCTTGTCTCTCTCTTTTTGATGTCTTTCAGGCCCCTGGTCCGCGTCCACTGGACGTTTTACGCTATTTTTTTTGTAGCGATGCCGCGACCGACTTGACCCGCTCGCGCAGCCACTTGGAGGCGCTGGAGGCGTGCGTGCGCTCGTGCCACAGCTGGTAATACATCAGTCGCGGGAACGGGATCGGACATTCGAGCACCTTCACCGGCAGCCGCTCGCAAAAACGCTCGCAGTACTGGCGGCCGGTGGTCAGCACCAGCAAACTCGATGCCACCATGGCCGGGATCAACCCGAAATGCGGGCAGCGCGCGGTGATGTTGCGGCGCAGACCCAACGATTCCAGGTGCTCGTCGATCACGCCCTTGGCGCCCGGGTGGGTGGGCGTGGGCGCAATGTGCTCGGCCTCCAGCCAGGCGGCCTGGTCCCAGGCGCGGCGGGTCGCGGGGTGGTCGCTGGCCACCAGGCAGACCACCTCGTCGCCAAACAGCCGCGCCATGTGCAGGTCTTCGGGCGGTTTCAGCCAGTTGCCGATCACCAGATCCACATCGCCCTGCGCCAGATGTGCGTGGTAGTCGGATTCGGCGGAAAGCGGGTGGATTTCGATGTGGCTCAGCGGCGCCTGCGTCTTGATCTGCGCCACCAGCTGGGGCAAAAACAGCGGGTCGAGGTAGTCGCTGGCGGCCACGCGGAAGGTGTTGTGCGCGGTTTGCGGCTCAAATGCGCGGGCGTCGCTGAACATCGATTCGGCGGCACGAAGAATGCTGGCACTGGGCTCAATCATGCGCAGCGCCGCATCGGTAGGCACCATGCCGGAGCCTGAACGCACCAAAAGCGGGTCGCCCGACAAGTCGCGCAAGCGCTTGAGGGCGGCGCTCACGGCCGGCTGGTACATGCCCAGTCGGATGGCGGCGCGGGAGACACTGCGTTCAGTCAACACGGTATGCAAGACCCTGATCAAGTGGAGGTCTATCTTGTCGAAAAGCGCCTGATCTCTCATACCTTTGACCGCATTCGTGTCATATGCCTATGCTTATGGCGCGGCAACGGCCAGCGAACTACCCTCAAGCCACAGCCGTACCCACTTTTGCAGGACCCACATCGCCCATGACGACCCAACCGATCCGCTTTATCCGCCGTGGCGAGCCCGTCTCGCTGGTCAATGTACCACCCGACCGGACGCTGCTGGAAGTGCTGCGCGAGGACCTGGCTTGCACCGGAACCAAGGAAGGCTGCGGCGAAGGCGACTGTGGCGCCTGCACGGTAGTGCTGGGTGAAGCCGACGGCGACCGCATCCGTTACCGCGCCATCAACAGCTGCATCCGGCTGGCGCATTCGGTGGACGGCATGGCGCTGTGGACGGTGGAAGACCTGGCCGCGCCCGACGGTACGCTGCATCCTGCGCAGGAAGCCATGGTGCAGTGCCACGGCTCCCAATGCGGCTTTTGTACGCCGGGATTTGTCATGAGCCTGTTCGGCATGTACCAGAACCACGTGGCGCGCGGCGAAACGGTGTCGCGCGAACTGGCGCAGGAAGAACTCTCGGGCAACCTGTGCCGCTGCACCGGCTATCGGCCCATCCTGGACGCCGCGCAGCAGATGGAACGGCTGCCGGCCGCGCCCCTGGACGAAACCACTTTGCTTCAAAAACTGAAGCACTTAAAGACCAGTGGGAGCGGACCCCGGGCCAATTCGGCTTATATTTCGCCCGAAACACTGCCCCAGCTGCTGGCCGCGCGCGCGGCCCACCCCAAGGCCCAGATCGTGGCCGGCTGCACCGATGTGGGCCTGTGGGTCACCAAGCTGCACCGGCAGTTTGAACAGATCCTGGACGTGACGCGCGTGGCCGAGCTGCGCCGTGTTGAAACCTACCCCAACCATATCGCCATTGGCGCCGCCGTCACGCTGGCAGACGCATTCGAAGCGCTGGTGGCCGAGCGGCCGCAGCTCAAGACCTTTGGCAACCGGTTTGCCGGTCTGCCGGTGCGCAACTCGGGCACGCTCGGTGGCAACGTGGCCAATGGCTCGCCGATCGGTGACTCGATGCCGCTGCTGATCGCGCTGGGCGCCAACGTGGTGCTGATGAGCCAGCGCGGCGGCCAGCCGGTGGCGCGCGAGATGCCCCTGGAGCACCTGTACACCGGCTACCGCCAGACCGTGATGGCGGCAGACGAGGTGGTGGCATGGATCAAGGTGCCGCGGCCGTCAGCCGAAGAATGGCTTCGGGTATACAAGATCTCCAAGCGCTATGACGATGACATCTCCGCGGTGTGCCTGGCGGTCCGGGTCTACCTGGTGAACGGCGCGGTGCGCCGGGTGTCAATCGGCGCGGGCGGTGTGGCAGCCACGCCGGTGCGCGCCGTGCAAACCGAAGCCGCGCTGACAGGGCAGCCCTGGACGCTCGACACGGTCAAAAAAGGCATTGCCGCGCTGCGCCATGAGTTCCAGCCGATATCGGACATGCGCGCCTCGGCCGCCTACCGCAGCGAGGTACTGGGCAACCTGCTACAGCGCTTCTGGCTGGAAAGCCAGGGCCAGCAACAGATCAACCTGGAAGCTTTCCAGCTGGATGAGGAGGTGGCATGAACGCACCCGACAAGCTGTTCACGGCGGCACCAAGCCAGGTGACCGGCACCTCGCGCGCCCACGAAAGCGCGCGCGCCCAGGTGGCGGGCTCGGCCACCTATGTGGACGACATTGCCGAAGTCAAAGGCACGCTGTACGCCGCGCCCATCTTGTCCACGGTGGCGCATGGCCGCCTGCGCGGTATCGATACCCGGGCCGCCAAGGCCATGCCGGGCGTGGTGGATGTGATCCTGCACACCGACATCCCGGGCGACAAGATCCTCGCGGCGTTTTCGCACGACGAACCGATCTTTGCGATCGACACGGTGCAGCATGTGGGTCAGGTGGTGGGCGTGGTGGTGGCCCGCACGGTGATGCAGGCGCGCCGCGCCGCCCGCCAGGTGAAGCTTGACATCGAGGAACTGCCGGCGGTGCTGACCGTGCGCGATGCCCTGCAGGCGCAGAGCTATGTGCTGCCGCCGGTGCACGTGCGGCGCGGCGACGCGGGCGGGCAGATTGCCCGCGCGCCGCACGTTTTGAGCGGCGCGTTTGAGGTGGGCGGGCAGGAGCACTTTTACCTGGAAGGCCAGGTGGCCTATGTGGTGCCGCAGGAACAGCGCCAGTGGCTGGTGTACTCCAGCACGCAGCACCCCGGCGAGATTCAGCATTGGGTATCGCACGCGCTGGGCCTGGACAACGCGCAGGTGCGTGTGGAATGCCGGCGCATGGGCGGTGGCTTTGGCGGCAAGGAAACCCAGGCCGGGCACATGGCGGTCTGGGCGGCGGTGGCGGCCCACAAGCTCCAGCGCGCCGTCAAGCTGCGCATGGACCGCGACGACGACTTCATGGTCACCGGCAAGCGCCACCCGTTTGCCTATGACTACACCGTGGGGTTTGACGCGAGCGGCCTCGTCATGGGCCTGAAGCTCATGCTGGCCGCCAACTGCGGCTTCAGCGCCGACCTGAGCGGCCCGGTGGCCGACCGCGCCGTGTTCCACAGCGACAACGCCTACTTCTTGAGCGATGTGGACATTGCCTCGTACCGCTGCAAGCTCAACACCCAGAGCCACACCGCGTTTCGCGGCTTCGGCGGCCCCCAGGGCGTGATCGTGATCGAAACCATCCTGGGCGACATCGCGCGCCACCTGGGGCTGGACCCGCTGGACGTGCGCATGCGCAACCTGTACAGCAATGAAGTCATCGCGCCGGCGAACGAGACCACGCCGGAACGGCGTCGCGATACGACCCATTACCAGATGAAGGTGGAAGACAACATCCTCCACCCGTTGCTATCAACATTAGAGCAAACTTCGTCCTACCGAGGCCGACGAGAGGCTATTTCGGCATGGAATTTGGCCAGCCCGGTCATCAAGCGCGGCATCGCCATCACGCCAGTGAAATTTGGCATCAGCTTTACCGCCACGCTGTTCAACCAGGCCGGCGCGCTGGTGCATGTGTACACCGACGGCAGCGTGCAGGTGAACCACGGCGGCACCGAAATGGGCCAGGGCCTGCACACCAAGGTGGCACAGATCGTGGCCGATGAACTGGGCGTGCCGTTCGAAAAGATCGTGATGACCGCC
>JANOBJ010000357.1:0-5996 GCA_031411575.1 Betaproteobacteria bacterium
AAAACGCTGAAGCGGGCTCGCGGCCCGCTGTGCTGTCGTGCTGGCCTGCGGGCTAGATCCGCATGGGCATGACGACGTACTTGAATCCTGTTTGCTCGGGCACGGTGATCAGCGCACTGGCATTGCCGTCCTGCAGCTCGATCTTCACCATGTCCTGGCCCATGTTGGCCAGCACGTCGATGAGGTAGGTGACGTTGAAGCCGATCTCGATGGGGTCGCCGTTGTAGTCGACCTCGAGTTCTTCCTTGGCCTCTTCCTGCTCGGCATTGCTGCTGGCGATGCGCAGCAGGCCCGGCTCGATGTTGACGCGCACGCCCTTGAACTTCTCGCTGGTGAGGATGGCCGCGCGCTGCAGGCTGGCCAGCAGCGGGGCACGGCCCAGGATCACGCTGTTCTTGTGGTTCTTGGGGATCACGAGGTTGTAGTCGGGGAACTTGCCCTCGACCAGCTTGGTGACGAACTCCAGCCCCGAGAAGTTGAAGCGCGCCTGGTTGCCGGCAAAGCGCATCTCGATGGGCGTGTCCTCGTCCTTGAGCAGGCGCTGCAGCTCCAGCACGGTCTTGCGCGGCAGGATCACCTCCTGCTTGGGGATGTCGCTCTCCAGCTGGGCCTGGGCCAGGCCCAGACGGTGGCCGTCGGTGGCCACCAGCGTGAGTTGCTTGCCTTCGGCGACGAACAGGATGCCGTTGAGGTAGTAGCGGATGTCGTGCACCGCCATCGCGAAGTGCACCTGGTTGATCAGGGTCTTGAGCGTCTTCTGCGGCACCGAGAAGGCCGGGCCGAAGTCAGCCGCCTCGTTCACCAGCGGGAAGTCGTCAGCCGGCAAGGTCTGCAGCGTGAAGCGGCTCTTGCCCCCGGTGAGGGTGAGCTTGCTCTGCGCCGCCGACAGCGTGACCAATTGGTCGCCCGGCAAGCTGCGCAGGATGTCGATCAGCTTGCGGGCCCCCACGGTGGTGGAGAAGTTGCCTGCGTCGCCCCCCAGCGTGGCGCTGGTGCGCACCTGGATCTCGAGGTCGCTGGTGGTGAACTCGATCTCGTCGCCGGTTTTCTTCAACAGCACGTTGGCCAGGATCGGCAGCGTGTGGCGGCGCTCGACGATGCCCGCAACCGATTGCAGGACTGCGAGCACTTTGTCTTGTGTGGCCTTCAGGACGATCATGTCTACCTCTTCTTAATTTCTTTAACTTAACTTAGTAGTAGTTAGATAAGGGACGCAGGGCGTTGTGGATATCCGTATTTTCGCCTTTTTTATCAACCACTTGGCTGCTGTTGAAAGCTGTGCGTACCTGTGCTTCCGAGGTGTCACGCCGCCATGAATAACTTGGCGCAACCGCCCCGCGCTGTGGATAACCACCGGGTTGTGCCAGAACTATCCCCAGGCTTGTCCTTGTGTTGATCGGGCGCATGCGGGTCAACCTTTGAGCGTCTGTTCAAGCACATGCAGCTGCTGGTTGAGCTCGGTCAGCGACTGGCGCTCGCCACCGATCTTGCGTACCGCGTGCAGCACCGTGGTGTGGTCGCGGCCACCAAACAGCTCGCCGATCTCGGGCAGGCTCTTCTGGGTCAGCTCCTTGGCCAGGTACATCGCAATCTGGCGCGGCCGCGCAATGCTGGCCGGGCGCTTCTTGGAATACATGTCGGCGACCTTGATCTTGTAGTAGTCGGCCACCGTCTTCTGGATGTTTTCGACGCTGATCTGGCGATTCTGGATCGACAGCAGGTCGCGCAGGGCTTCCCGCGCCAGGGCGATCGAGATGTCTTTCTGATTGAAGCGCGAATAGGCCAGGATCTTGCGCAGCGCACCTTCGAGTTCGCGCACGTTGGCGCGCACGTTCTTGGCCACGAAAAACGCCACTTCCTCGGGCATTTCGGCGCTTTCAGCGCGCGCCTTGTTGATCAGGATGGCCACCCGCATCTCGAGTTCGGGCGGCTCGATGGCCACCGTCAGGCCCGAATCAAAGCGCGACACCAGGCGCTCATGGATGTCGGTCAGCCCTTTGGGATAGGTGTCGCTGGTCATGACGATGTGGCTCTTCTTGGCCAGCAGCGCCTCGAACGCATTGAAGAATTCTTCCTGGGTGCGGTCCTTGTTGGCGAAGAACTGCACATCGTCGATCAGCAGCAGATCGAGAGAGTGGTAACGCTCCTTGAATTCATCAAAAGTCTTGCGCTGGTAGGCCTTAACCACATCAGATACAAATTGTTCGGCGTGGATGTAGAGAACTTTGGCGTCGGGCCGGTCGGCCAGCAGTTTGTTGCCCACCGCGTGCACCAGATGGGTTTTACCCAAACCCACCCCGCCGTAGATGAACAGCGGGTTGTACAACTGCCCCGGGGTGCCCGACACATGCATGGCCGCAGCGCGCGCCATGCGGTTGGCCGTGCCCTCGACCAGGTTGTCAAAGGTCAGAGCGGTATTGAGCCGGTTCTTGAAGCCGCCGTTGGCGCTTTCCTCGGCCGAGCCAGCCGGTTCGGACAGGGGCAACAGCTCAGCCACAACAGGTGCCATGTATGACCGGGCGGATGTTTCCCTGAGAGCAAGCGCTAACTCAAGCTGAATCGGCTGACCATACACTTTTTCCAGCAGCGCCGAAATGCGGCCCGCGTACTGCGCCCGCACCCAGTCGAGTTTGAAGCGGTTGCCCACGAACACCGTGATGCGCGTCAGGTCGTCAGACGCCTGCGCCACCAGGGGTTTTATCCAGGTGTTGAACTGTTGTTCGGGCAACTCCTGCGCGAGCTGTTCGACGCAGGCCTGCCACAAACTGTGCCCTGCCGGCGCCCCTTCGGGCACCAGCCGGGAGAGATGTCCCTCGGTCATTATTGGAATTCGTTGCTGTGGATATTGTTCTGCATCAGGCGCCCGGCATTGTAGTTTATCAAGGCCTTATCCACAAGCCGGACCACCAGGCTGCCTGTGCCCGGGACAGTTCAGGCACCACGCCCAAATAGCGCCGTAAGGCATTGCCGGCACTTGAGAATTCGGCGATAATGCTGGGTTTCCCTGAAAAGTGTTCAGGGCGATCTGATTGATCTGAAGCATCCCGTTAGGAACTAGCATGAAACGCACTTACCAGCCCTCCAAAGTTCGCCGCGCCCGCACGCACGGCTTTCTGGTCCGCATGAAAACCCGCGGCGGCCGCGCTGTCATCAACGCACGCCGCGCCAAGGGCCGCAAGCGCCTGGCCGCCTGACCCCGCGCCAGCCGGCGCCTGGGCGGGCCTTGAACGTGCAGCGGCTGAAAACCCGAACGCAGTTTCAGGCAGTCATGGCCGGCGGCACGGTGGCGCGCACCGCGCATTTCGCCCTGCACCGCCAGTCGCTCCATGTGCTCTCTCCCTCCGTTGCTGACCACCCCGCGCCTCCAACGCCGCTGTTTGCCGTGGCCGACGTTTGGCTGGGTGCGCTCGTGCCCAAGCGCTGGGCGCGCCGCGCCGTCACCCGCAACACCATCAAGCGGCAGATTTACGCCGTGAGCGCCGCCCTGGAACCGGCCCTGCCGATTGCGGCGCATGTGGTGCGCCTGCGCGCGGGTTTTGACCGCACGGTATTCGTGAGTGCTACCTCGGTGGCGCTGCGGAGAGCGGTTCGCGCCGAACTCGAGCAGCTTTTCGAACACGCGCGCCGTGCAGCGCCCACCATGCCTGCCACGCCCGCGATCCCCGCCGCCTCGGAGCAGCCATGATCCAGTCGATGCTGATCGGCCTGGTCAAAGGCTACCGGCTGCTGCTGAGCCCCTCCCTTGGTTCGGCCTGCCGGTTCGAGCCCACCTGTTCGGCCTACGCCCTTCAGGCCCTGGAGCAGCACGGCGCCGCCGCCGGCAGCTACCTCACGATCCGTCGCCTCGTCCGCTGCCAGCCGTGGTGCGCGGGCGGGCATGATCCCGTTCCCACCGCGACCCCCGGCCGAGCGCTGTTCAGCAGCCTGCTGAGCCGCACCCCGCAACATTCCTCTGACAAGAAGTCTTCATGAACGATATTCGCCGCACCATTTTGTGGGTGATCTTTGGCTTTTCGATGGTGCTGCTGTGGGACCAATGGCAGGTCTTCAACGGCAAGAAGGCAACCTTCTTCCCCGCGCCCACCACCAGCAGCGCACCCGCCGCCAAGGCGCCAGCCAGCGCCGCGGTGCCGCTGCCGACGGGTGCATCGAGCGTACCGGGCACCAGCGCCGCTATTAATACAGTAGCAACCAATGTCCAGACGGTGCCGACCACCGCCGGTTCGGCTACTACAACCACGGTTTCAGCGCCGCGTGAACGGGTAGTCGTCACAACCGATGTGCTCAAGCTCGCGTTTGACACCGAAGGCGGTTCGCTGGTGCATGCCGAACTGCGCAAGCACGTGGACATGGCCGACAAGGCCAAGGGCTTTGTGTTGCTGGACGACAGCGCCACGCGCGTCTACCTGGCCCAAACCGGCCTGATCGGCGCCACCGCCCTGCCCACCCACAAGACCCCGATGACCGTGACAGGTGACCGCGACCTGAAGGATGGCGCGGCCGAACTGACGCTGCGCTTCGAATCGGCCGACCTTGGCGGTGTGAAGCTCGTCAAGACCTGGACGCTCAAGCGCGGTGCGTACGACATGGCTGTGCGCCACGAGATCGTCAATACGGGTAGCGCACCGGTGTCGCCCCAGCTGTACCTGCAGCTGGTGCGCGACGGCAACAAGCCGCCGGGCGAGTCGTCGTTTTATTCCACCTTTACCGGCCCGGCGATCTACACCGAGGCCCAGAAGTACCAGAAGGTTGAATTCGGCGACATCGAAAAAGGCAAGGCCGATTTCGAGAAAACCGCCAGCAACGGCTACATCTCGATGGTGCAGCACTACTTTGCCAGCGCCTGGCTGCTGGCCGACGGGCTCAAGCGCGAGCTGTTCATGCGCAAGGTCGACACCAACCTGTACGCGGTGGGCATGATCACCCCGTTGGGCGATATCGCGCCCGGCCAGAGCAAGACGGTGGAGGCCAAGTTTTTTGCCGGCCCGCAGGAAGAAAAGAAGCTCGAAGGCCTCGCGCCGGGCCTCGAGCTGGTCAAGGACTATGGCTGGCTCACCATCCTGGCCAAGCCGCTGTACTGGCTGCTGGATCAGCTGCACACCCTGATCGGCAACTGGGGTTGGGCCATCGTGGCGCTGGTGTTCCTGCTCAAGATCGCGTTCTACTGGCTCAATGCCAAGGCCTACGCCAGCATGGCCAAGATGAAGGCGGTCACGCCGCGCATCACCGAGATGCGCGAGCGCCTGAAAGACAGCCCGCAGCAGATGCAGCAGGAGATGATGAAGATCTATCGCGAGGAAAAGATCAACCCGATGGGCGGCTGCTTCCCGATCATGGTGCAGATCCCGGTGTTCATCGCGCTCTACTGGGTGCTGCTGTCCAGTGTTGAGATGCGCAACGCCCCGTGGATGCTGTGGATCCGCGACCTGTCCACGCCCGACCCGTTCTTCATCCTGCCGCTGGTGATGACCGCCACCACGATGCTGCAAACCGCGCTGAACCCGGTGCCGCCGGACCCGATGCAGGCCAAGCTGATGTGGTTCATGCCGCTGGCGTTCTCGGTCATGTTCTTCTTCTTCCCGGCGGGCCTGGTGCTGTACTGGATCACCAACAACGTGCTGTCGATCGCCCAGCAGTGGGTCATCAACACGCGCATGGGTGTGCCGCCGCAGTTCAATTTGCCGAAGTTCAAATAAACCCCCCCGAAGCGCCTGCGGCGCCTCCCCCACCCAGCGGGGCAACACCAGCGGCCCGGCAAAGCCGGTTCCGCGGTGTTCCTTGAAAAGGGCGCGGCTTCTGGCCCGACCTGCGGCGAAACCCGGCCGCGCCGGGGCTGACTAAACTCGCACCCATGTCGCTCCGTCATCTCGACCCGATCGCCGCCATCGCCACCGCCCCGGGGCGCGGCGCGGTGGGGATTGTGCGGGTGTCGGGCCCCACCGTGGCGCTGCTCATTGCGGCGCTGTGCGGGCGGGCACTGAAGGCGCGCGAGGCGA
>JANOBJ010000358.1:0-2481 GCA_031411575.1 Betaproteobacteria bacterium
GCCTGATTCAGGACACCATCCGCCGTGCGCTGGCCGACGAGCTGCTGTTCGGCCGGCTGACCGAGGGCGGGCGCCTCACCGTGGACATGCTGGTGACCAAGGACGACAAGGGCGTGGAGAACGGAGAAGTCCAGCTGGACATCCAGCCGCTGCCGAAGAAAGAAGGTAAATCCAAGCCTGAGGCTGAGGAAGCCACCGCCGAGTTAATCAGCGGTTTTTCATGCAAAAAGCACTGGGGTCAGCGTCTACTGGTCATAGTTTGCTATATTAATTATAGCATGCTGTGGCTGGTATATGCCCGGTACCAGGTCGCGCCGGGCCCGTGCTACAGCGGCGCGGCGGCCGCGCGAAGGGCTTCCACCCGCGCCCGGTTCACGCCGAGATCCTTGCGTCCCAACCGGCTGGACGACCGCACGTGGATCACCTGGTTGGGTTCATCCAGCCACAGTTCCAGATCGTCGGTGAACTTCAGCAAACGCGTGCTGCACTCGGCATGCAGGTAGCCCGCTTCCGCCTGGACGATGGTGGTGCGCGGCCATCCAGCCACCACTTTGGCCAGCTTGTCGAACGCGGCCTTGCCCTCGCCGGTGTAGCGAAATGGCTCGATCTTCGCGTAGCTGGCCTGCGGATGATCCGGGTACAGCGCCGTCTGGCTGCTGACGCTGTTTTGGGTTTTTGACGGCGGCTGCAGCTTGCCGGCCGTCACACCGGGCGGACGCAGCGGCTTGCCGCGCAACAGGCCCGCCTGGCCCGCCACGATCAGCAGCACCGGCAGCAGGATAAGAATGGCAATCAGGGTCATGGTGATCTTTCGAACGAGGGGATTCAAGGGGCGCCCGGGTGCAGTCAACGCGCGGCGCTGCCCAGCAGCTTGACGATCAGCCGCCAATGCTTCGGCTCGACCGGCGTGATCGACAGCCGGTTGCCCTTGCGCAGCACCACCAGCTCTTGCAGGTCGGCGTGGGCGCGCATCTCGGGCAGGGTGAGATTGCGGGTCTTTTGCCGAACCTGCACGTCCACCAGCAGCCAGCGCGGCGATTCAGGCTTGGCGGCCGGGTCGAAGTAGGGCGATTTCGCTTCAAACTGGGTCGGGTCGGGGTAGGGCGCGGACGCCACGCGTGCGAGACCCACGATGCCAGGCTCGGCGCAACTGGAGTGGTAGAAGAGCACGCCGTCGTCCACCCGCATCGCATCGCGCATGAAGTTGCGCGCCTGGTAGTTGCGCACGCCGATCCAAGGCACCGTGGCGTCGGGCGCGGCGAGTGCGTCGTCCACCGAGCATTCTTCGGGCTCGGACTTCATCAGCCAGTAGTTCATCGCCATCCTCCGGATCCTTCAACCGGCCAGGCCCACGAACACATTCTGTACGTCGTCATGGGCGTCGATGGCGGCCAGGAAGGCTTCCACCTCTTCCAGGTGCTCCGCGCTGAGGCTGGCCGGGTCCACCGGGTTCTTGGGCCGGTAGCCGAGCTTGGCCGACAGCACGGTGAACCCCTGGGCGGGCAGGGCGCGGCTCACCAGATCAAGATCGGTCGCGTCGGTGATGAACAGCGAAGTGCCTTCAGCTTCGCCGGGCTCAAAGTCCTGCGCGCCCGCCTCGATCGCAGCTAGTTCGGGGTCGGCACCCTTGGCCGCAGGCTCGGCCTCGATCAGCCCCACATGGTCAAAATCCCACGCTACCGAGCCGGACGTGCCCAGCTGCCCCTTGCGAAACAGCACGCGCATCTCGGGCGCGGTGCGGTTCACGTTGTCGGTCAGGCATTCGACCATCACCGGCACGCGGTGGGGTGCGAAGCCTTCGTACATGACGTGCTCGAAATGCACCACCTCGCCGGTGAGGCCTGCCCCTTTCTTGATGGCCCGGTCCAGCGTGTCTTTGGGCATGGAGACCTTGCGGGCCTGCTCCACCACCAGCCGCAGCCGCGAATTGGACGCCGGATCGGCCCCGTTGCGGGCCGCCACCATGATGTCCTTGGCCAGGCGGCCAAACAGCTTGCCCCGCGCATCCGCCGCCGCTGCCTTGCCTTTTGCTTTCCACTGCGCGCCCATTGGGGTATTCCTTGAGGTAGTTGCTGGCGAGTGATTGTCGCAGGCGACAAGGCGTGAAATTCTCCGCCCGGTTCAATCACCAGGCGGCAGCGTCTCTACTGGCGCGCCAGGAACCAACCGGCGCTGGTCGAAAAGGCCGAGGTGCTAGAAGCCAACCGTGGTCGGCCGGCCCGCCAGAGTCAACTTCGCCACCACCTCGGCCGTTTCCGCCAGCAGTTTGCCTTTTCTCCACACCTGGAGACGGTTCGCCCGCAGCCGGATGGCTTCGATCGTGTCACGCGCCTGCAGCAACACAAAGCTGGCGTCGCAGCCCGGCTCCAGCCCGTAGCCTGGCAGGTGCATTACCTTGGCGGCGTTGCTGGTTACGGCGTCGAAGCAGGCGCGCATGCCTTGCTGGCTGGTCATCTGGGCCACGTGCAGGCCCATGTGGGC
>JANOBJ010000359.1:0-5957 GCA_031411575.1 Betaproteobacteria bacterium
CCACCCACCTGCTGGAAGTAGGTGAACTGCGTCACTTCCATGCCGTTCAGCCACACCTCCCAGCCCAGACCCCACGCGCCGAGCGTGGGGTTCTCCCAGTCGTCTTCGACAAAGCGGATGTCGTTCTTCTTCAAGTCAAACCCCAGCGCTTCGAGCGAGCCGAGGTACAGCTCCAGGATGTTGCTGGGCGCGGGCTTCAAGACCACCTGGTACTGGTAGTAATGCTGCAGGCGGTTGGGGTTCTCGCCGTAGCGGCCGTCTTTCGGGCGGCGGCTGGGCTGCACATAGGCGGCCTTCCACGGCTCGGGGCCGAGTGCTCTTAAAAACGTAGCGGTATGTGACGTACCGGCGCCGACCTCCATGTCATAGGGCTGCAAAAGTGCACAACCCTGGGCGTCCCAGTAGGACTGCAGTTTCAAGATGATTTGTTGGAAGGTCAGCATGGTTCTCAGGGGATGACTTCGACCGGCCCCGCCCGGACGGATGGCCGTGGACGCGAGACCCAGCCCGCGTAAACCCTTGATTTTACGGGCCTTCCACCCGATTACCCTTGGCCGCGAGGAGACACACGTGACCGCACAACAACTGATCCTGAGCCTGGTGCTGGCCACCATGGTGTTTTCAGTGGCGCTGGAGCTGAAGGTGGCCGACTTTCGCCGCGTGGCGCAGACGCCCAAAGCCGTGGTCTGCGGGCTGATCCCGCAATTCGTCCTGCTGCCGGTGGGCACCTGGGCCGCGACGATGGTGCTCGATTTGCCGCCCAACGTGGAAGCCGCCATGATCCTGGTGGCGTCGTGCCCCGGCGGCTCGCTCTCCAACGTGATCACCCACTTCGGGCGCGGCAACACGGCGCTGTCGGTCAGTGTGTCGGCGGTGGCGGCGCTGATGGCGTTGGTGCTGACGCCGTTCAACTTCAGCTGGATGGTGGCCGCCAACCCGGTCACGGCCGGCTGGCTGCGCACGCTGTCGATCGACGCGTCGGACATCTGGATCAGCCTGCTGGCGCTGTTGGCCGTGCCGATGCTGCTGGGCTTGGCGGTGGGTTACAAACTGCCGGCGCTCACGGCGCGCATCCAGAAGCCGCTGGCGAATTTTTCGCTGCTGGCGCTGCTGGCTTTCATCGTGCTGGGGCTGATCAAGGAGCGCCAGTTGCTGAACCTGGGCCTGCTGCCGCTGCTGCTGATCGTGGTGCTGCACAACGCCAGCGGCCTGTTCTTCGGCTGGATCACCAGCAAAGCCATGGGCGTGAGCACGCGCGACCGGCGTGCCGTGATGATCGAAGGCGGCATGCAGAACTCGGGCCTGGCGCTGGGCATCATCGGCGTGCAGTTCGGCAGCGACCTGGGCATGGTGATCATCGCCAGCCTCTGGGGCATCTGGCACATCGTGAGCGGCCTGGCCTGCGCGCTGGTGTGGCGGCGCCAGGATGCGCGCGCCCTGGCGTCGGGTTTGGCCTGAAATCTAGCCGCGCCGCCGCAGCCAGGCGGCCACGCCCACCGCCGCCAAGGCCAGCACCCACAGCGGCGCCAGCCCGAAGCGCGACACCCACCAGGCGTACGGCGTGGTGCCGGTGCGGCCCTCCACCTCGCCCACCAGCACGCCGCGGGTGTGGCGCTCGAGCGCATGCGTGACGCGGCCACGGTGGTCGATGATGACGGTGGCGCCGGTGTTGGTGGCGCGGATCATCGGCCGCGCAAACTCCAGCGCGCGCATGCGACTGATGTGCAGGTGCTGGTCAATCGCCACGCTGTTGCCAAACCACGCAATGTTGCTGAGGTTGACCATGATGGTGGGCGCCGAGGCCGCGTCGGCAAAGCGCGCGCCCAGCTCTTCGCCAAACAAATCTTCGTAGCAGATGTTGGGCGCCAGCCGCTGGCCCTGCCACTCGAACGACGGCTGGCCCACCTCGCCGCGGTTGAAGTCGCCCAGCGGGATGTTCATCATTTCGGTGAACCAGCGAAAGCCGGTGGGGATGAACTCGCCGAACGGCACCAGGTGGTGCTTGTCGTAGCGGTAGGGCTCGCGCGGGTCGGCCGGCCCGGGCTTCAGGCCCACCACCGAATTGGTGTAACCCACCTCGATGTTGCCCAGCGGCACGCCGACCAGTGCCGCCTGCTGGCCGCTGCTGAAACGGGTTTTGAGCGCGTCCCAGTAGCCCTCGGGCAGCTGCGTCGGCAGCATCGGCACGGCGGTTTCGGGCGCGACGACCAGCGGCGTTTTCGCATCGCGCAGTTGCTCGGCGTACCACTGCAGCGCCTGCGGCACGCCGCTGCCGGGCTGGAACTTCTCGTCCTGCGGGATATTGCCCTGCAGCAGCGTGACCGCCACCTTCTGCGCGCTGGCGCCCACCGGCGGCAGATACGACATCGCCACCGGCGTGCCAAACACCAGCACGATCAGCAACCCGACCGCCAGCATGCCGCCCGGCTTGGCCTTGCCCAGGATGCCCGGCAGCAGCGCGGCCAGCACGGCAGCCAGCGCGGCCAGGCCGTACACGCCCATCCAGCCCGCATAGGCCGCGAGCGGCCCGCTCACGTGCGCATAGCCGCTTGCACCCCACGGAAAACCGGTCAGCCAGCGGCCCCGCACCAGCTCGGCCAGCGTCCACAACGCTGCAAAAACAATAGCACGCCATGCCCTGCTGGTCTGGACCTGCGGCGGGAAAAGCACCAAAAACAGCGTGCAGGCCACGGCGTAGTACAGCGCCAGGAAGCCGCTGAGCGCCAGCACCGCCAGCGCCGCCAGCGGAGCGGCCAGCCCACCGTAGGTGTGCATTGAGATGTAGAGCCACCAGAACGTGCCCGCCAGCCAGGCCACGCCAAACAGCCAGCCCAGCCACGCGGCCCGCACACCGGCCGAGGCGCGCTCGGTATCAACCCAGGTGCTGCTGCTCCACGACAGCTCATCCTCGGCCACCCGGTCGAGCGACCAGACCAGGAGCGCCAGACTCAACACTTGCAGCCACCACAGCGGCTGGCCGTTCCACGGCGCGGCAATCGACACCGCCTGCGCGGCGCCCGCCAGCAGGGCCACCAGGGGTAAGGCGAGCCGCTTTCTCAGGCGCATGGACGGCGGGACAGCATGGAACGCATCAGCCCGTCGGGTCTTTGTCGGCCACCGGCGACACCTTGAACCAGCGCACGGCGCCGCCCTTGGTGTGCAGCACCACGAAATTCAGACCGGCGAGCGCGTGGTGTTCGCCGCGCTTGGGCACGTGGCCCATCTCGTGGGCGATCAGGCCGCCGATGGTGTCGAACTGGTTTTCGGCGTCGCTGCGGTTCAGCGTCACGCCAAACGCCTCGTTGACGCGGCCGATTTCGGTGTCGCCGCTGACGCGGTAGGTGTGGTCGGCCAGGCCGAAGATGTCGCCCTCGTCGGCGGCGATGTCGAATTCATCCTCGATCTCGCCGACGATCTGCTCCAGCACGTCCTCGATCGTGACCAGCCCGGCCACGCGGCCGAACTCGTCGATGGCGATTGCCAGGTGGTTGCGGTTGCCGCGAAAGTCGCGCAGCAGATCATTGAGGCCCTTGCTCTCGGGCACGAACACGGCCGGTCGCAGCAGCGCGCGGATATTGAGCTCGGGCGCACGCTGCAGTTTCAGCAGATCCTTGGCCATCAGGATGCCGATGATGTTCTCGCGCTCCCCCTCGTACACCGGAAAGCGCGAGTGCGCGGTGTCGATGATCAGGTGCAGCAGCTCGTCAAACGGCGAGTCGATGTTGACCAGATCCATGCGTGGCGCGGCCACCATCACGTCGCCGGCCGTCATGTCGGCCATGCGGATCACGCCTTCGAGCATGACCCGGGATTCGGCCCCGATGACCTGGTTGTCCTCGGCGTCGGCCAGCGTTTCGATCAACTCATCCTTGGAATCGGGGCCGGGCGAGATGAGTTCCACCAGGCGCTGGAAAAACGTGCGCTTGTCTTCGCGCTCGGCGGGACGCGCCGGGTGGGGGTCTGACACAGCCTTGGATGCAGGACGTGCGGTAGTTGGGGAACCGCAAGGATAGCGGAAAAGCAGTGGATGGCCCCCACCCTTGTCGCTGCGCGTACTACGCTGGACGAGCCGCTGCCAGAGTCCGCGTCCCTTCGGGCTGTCCCGCCCTGCGCAGGCAGGCCGGGAGCCGCAGCCTTCAGCCCGTCGGGAGCTAGCCTCGCTTGGGGCGGCCCGGCGCGAGCGCTAGTCGGACAACCTGTTGCGCGCTTCGCGCACGCCGCGGCGCACCTCTTGCACGCCGGCCAGGAAGTCCCAGAACTGCTTGGCCTGCACCTTGAGGCGGTAGTCCGTCTGGGCCAGTTGCTCCTCGACCATCTCGGTCACCCGGCTGTCCAGCGTGGCGGGGGGCAGCTTGAGGTAGGCCTCGGTTTCGGAGCCGTCGCGCTCGACCACGGCGCCGGCGTTGCGCGCGATCTTGAGCATGGCGGTGTTTTCGCTCAGGGCGTGGATGAACACCATCGTCACGCCTTCGTTGCGCGCGTGCATCACGGCGCGGTCAAACAGGCGCGCGCCGTAGCCCCGGCCGCGCGCGGCTTTGCTGACCGACACGCCAAATTCGGCGCAGGCCTGGCACTTGGGATCGATCGAAAACGCCAGGTGCGCCATGGCGATCAGCTCGATCTTGCGGTTGTAGATGCCAAAAATCTCGTCCCGGTCGAAATTCAGGCCATCGGCGTAGCGGCGCACCTGCTCGTCGTTGGCGGCGTAGCCAAAGCGCAGGTAGCGGTCGTGCTCGTCCAGCCCCAGCAGGTGCTGGGCGATGCGCTCACGGTGATTGGCGCCCAACGAGCGGATGGGGATCAGCACCGGCTCGCGCTTGGGCTCGCCGTCGTTGGGGGCGGGCGTGGTGGTCGCGGCGTCATGTGCCGGCGCGCGGAAAAACTCGCGCCCCGCGTCCAGCGATGCCTTGATCAGAAGTTTCGGCTCAACCATGGGCTCAATATACGGGTTTTCCCTAGGAATTTCGCTCTAAGTCGGGACAACCCTGCGCAGGCTATGGACAGGCATTTTTGGCATCAAATTGCCCCGTTGTGCTCGTCCCCTGGTCATAGTTTGCTATATATTTCATAGCATCTTGCATCTGGACCTGTGGTGTGGATGCACGCTGTTACACCGGAATCGCCGTCGTGGCCTTCACCCGGTCGAGCACAAAGCTGGTTTTGCAGTCTTCGACGCTGGGGTGTTTGAGCAGGGTATCCATGATGAAACGGCTGTAGTGCGCCATGTCGGCCACCACCACGCGCAGCAAATAGTCCATCTCGCCGGTGAGCGCGGCGCATTCCACCACCTCGGGCCAGGTTTGCACGCTGGCGCGAAACAGGTCCATCGGGTTGCGCTTGTGGCTCTCGGTGTGCTTTTCCAGCCGCACATTGAGGTAGGCGGTGAGCCCCAGGCCCACCGATTCGGGCTTGACCAGCGCCACATAGCGGTCGATCACGCCCGATTCCTCAAGCCGTTTGACGCGCCGCAGCACCGCGCTGGGCGACAGGCTGACGGCCTCGGCGATCTGGTCGTAGGTGGCGCGGCCATCGGCTTGCAGGCTGCGCAGAATCAGTTTGTCGAGCTTGTCCAATGCTTGCATGCCGACTATTCTGCAGGTTTACTGCGTTTTGGGCAAAGTCGGCGCCTGAGGACGCATGAAAAATGACGGGCGCCGCCGATACAGTAGCGTGATCAATTCTGGAGAGCCCATGAACGCATCCTTGCCCGCCGCTGCCACAAAGGCTGATCCGAGCGCCGCCAACGTCTGGCCAAACCCCATGGGCACCGACGGCTTCGAGTTCATCGAATACGCGGCACCGGACCCGGCCGCCATGGGCGCGGTGTTTGAGCGCATGGGCTTCAAGCCGATTGCCAAGCACCGCCACAAGGCCGTCACGCTGTACCGCCAGGGCGAGATCAACTTCATCATCAACGCCGAGCCCGACAGCTTCGCGCAGCGCTTTGCGCGCCTGCA
>JANOBJ010000360.1:0-4609 GCA_031411575.1 Betaproteobacteria bacterium
GTCACCCAAGGTCAGCCGGCCATCGACCACGCCCTGTGTCGCGCGCCACAGCATGGCCACCAGCGCGGTGGCGATGATCATCTGCTGCCCGGTGTTGAGCAGCGACAAGGTGCTCTGGCTCTTCAGCGACGCGCGGCGCAGCTTCTCGAGGCTTTCGTCGTAGCGGCGCGCTTCGAAGTCTTCGTTGTTGAAGTACTTCACCGTCTCGTAGTTCAGCAGCGAGTCGATCGCGCGGCTGTGCGCGGTGGCATCGAGCTCGTTCATCTGCTTGCGGAACTGCGTGCGCCATTCGGTCACGCTCACCGTGAAGGCGACGTAGAACACCAGCGCGATGGCGGTGATGCCGGCAACCCAGACGTCGAACTTCACCGCCAGGATGGTGAGCACCAGCGTCACTTCGATCAGCGTGGGCACGATGCTGTAGAGCGAGTACGAGATCAGCGACTCGATGCCGCGCACGCCGCGTTCGATGTCGCGCGTCATGCCGCCGGTCTGGCGCTCCAGGTGAAAGCGCAGGCTCAGGGCGTGCAGGTGTTCAAACGTTTCCAGTGCGATGCTGCGCGCCGCGCCCTGGGTGGCCTTGGCAAACACCAGCTCGCGCAGTTCGGTGAAGAGCGACGTGCTCAGGCGCAGCAGGCCGTAGGCCAGTAGCAGGCCCGCCGGCACCACCAAAATCGCCGCCGGATCGCCGGGTTTCAGCGTCATGCCGTCCACCAGGTTTTTCAGCAGCAGCGGCACGCTCACGTTGGCCACCTTGGCGCCGATCATGAAGGCCAGCGCCGCCATCACGCGCCATTTATAGCGCCACAGGTAGGGGAACAGGCGCGAGAGCGTGTCCCAATCGGAATGCGCGGGCGTGGCGGGCACGGGCTTGCCGCCCCCGGCTGTGGCCGTGGCGGATGGGGCTGACAGTGGGGTGGGACTCAGTTCGCCGCTGCGGCGCATGGGGGACAATCAGGGTTAGGACTGAATGAGATTGTGCCCATGTCTGACAAATCAAGCCTCGCCACCCCCGGTACCGCTCCGGCCGTCCACCCTTCTGGCGCCATCCCCTCCAACCCGCGCGCCGTGATGGGCCCCAAGGTCGACTTGCCGGTGGACAAGGAACTCGTGCTCAAGGTCATCCCCATGCCGGCCGACTGCAACGCCAACGGCGACATCTTCGGCGGCTGGGTCATGGCGCAGGTGGACCTGGCCGGCTCGGTGGTGCCCGCGCGCTATGTGGACGGGCGCATGGCCACGGTGGCGGTCAACCAGTTCATCTTCAAGCAGCCGGTGCGGGTGGGCGACATCCTGAGCTTCTTCGCCGGCGTCACGCGCATCGGCAACACCTCGATCACGGTGCAGGTGGAGGTGTTTGCCGAGCGCTTCCGCTCGCAGGGCCAGTTCATCAAGGTGACCGAGGCGTCGCTGACCTACGTGGCGATTGACGACCAGGGGCGGCCGAGGCCGATTCCCAAGGTCTGACGCGGCTCGGGCACAGGGTCCGATTGCTATGTAATTAATAGCAAACTATAACCAACTGGCGTGGACCTTGGCACGAAATCGTTCAAAAAACAGCTAAAACTTGCCGTGCCGGCCTTCCCCGCCCGCAAACCGTGCGGCGCCCCGCAGGCCGTCGCCAATGCAGTGCTTGCCGCGCTCCCATTCCTGGTGCAGCGCTTCGGGTAGCGGCAGGTCCCACTGTCGGTAGGCGCTCATGCGGTCGGCGCGCATCGTGGCCTGCGGAAACTTGACCAGGCTTTCGGCCAGCGCCACGGCGGCTTCGAGCGCGCCGCCACTGGGCACCACGCGATTGGCCAGCCCCATCTGCAGCGCCTCGGCCGCCTCGACCTTGCGGCCGGTGAGGATCAGGTCCATCGCATGGCCCATGCCGATCAGGCGCGGCAGGCGCACCGTGCCGCCGTCGATCAGCGGCACGCCAAAGCGGCGGCAATAGACACCAAAGAAGGCGTCTTCTTCCATCACGCGCAGATCGCACCACAGCGCGAGCTCCATGCCGCCGGCTACGGCCGCACCGCTGACGGCGGCGATCACGGGTTTGGACAGCAGCAGCCGCGAGGGGCCCATCGGACCTTGGGGACCGACGAAGTCACCTCCGCCCGCGGGCTGGTAGACGCCCGGCTCAAATTCAAGCCCCGCCAGCGCCTGGGGTTCGGCGGCGCCCGTGCCCGTCTGTGCCAGCAGTTGCGCGGCGGCAGCCAAATCCCAGCCGGCACAAAAATGGCCGTGCGCGCCGTGGAACACCGCCACGCGGGCCTGCTCGTCGGCCTCAAACGCCACGAAGGCGTCGTACAACGCGCGTGCGGTGGCGGCATTGACGGCGTTGCGGACATCGGGGCGGTTCAGTGTCACCACGGTGACTGCACCGCGGCGACGGGTCTCGACGGTTGGGCTCATACGGGTCATTAAAGAAGGCGCGGATGGCCAGGTGTATGCGGAACAACCCTGTAACGGCGCGCCGGGCATCCACGTATAACCGCACAACAATTCGGGAGACAGCGTGCAGTTTCTTCAACTGGTGATCAGCGGCATTTCGCAGGGATGCATCTACGGGCTGATCGCACTCGGCTTCGTGCTGATCTACAAGGCGACGGAAACCGTGAGCTTCGCGCAGGGCGATCTCATGATGCTGGGCGCCTTCTTTGGTCTGGCCACCATGACGATGCTGGGCTTTCCGTTCTGGCTGTCGGTGCTGAGCGCGATCGCTGCCATGGGCGCTTTTGGCGTGCTGCTGGAGCGCATCGTGATCCGGCCGATCCTGGGGCAACCGGCGTTTTCGATCGTGATGCTGACCATCGGAATCGGCTACGTGGCGCGCGGCCTGATCACCATGATCCCCGGCATCGGCACCGAAACCCACACCCTGCCCGTGCCCTACAAGGACCAGATCTGGAATGTGGGCGCGCTGGTGCTCAACGTCGAGCAGATGGCCGTGATCGGCACCACCGCCGTGCTGTGCCTCGGGCTGTTCCTGATGTTCAAGTACAGCAAGCTCGGTATCGCCATGCAGGCGTCTTCGCAGAACCAGCTGGCCGCGTACTACATGGGCATTCCGGTCAAGAAGCTCAACGGCCTGGTCTGGGGCCTGGCAGCGTCGGTGGCCGCCATCGCCGGGCTGCTGCTGGCGCCCATCACGTTTGTGCACGCCAACATGGGCATCATCGGCCTGAAGGCGTTTCCGGCGGCGGTGGTGGGCGGTTTTGGCAGCCTGCCGGGCGCCATCGTAGGCGGCCTGGTGATCGGCATCGTCGAATCGCTGTCGGGCTTTTATTTGCCGGCCGGCGTGAAAGACATTGCAGCTTACATCGTGGTGCTGATCATGTTGATGGTCAAACCCAACGGCCTGTTCGGCGAGAAGCTGCGCAAAAAAGTATGAGATTTATTTTCAAGACCGACTACCGGCAAGACATCCAGCTGGTCAAGCACGGCGGGCAGCTGTTCTGGTACGGCGCGCTGCTGGTCCTGCTGGTGGCCGCGCCCTGGCTGTTTGCCGAGTACTGGCTGGCGCAACTGACCTTTGTGCTGATCTATGCCGTGGTGGGTCTTGGGCTGATGCTGCTGGCGGGCTTCACGGGGCAATTCTCGATTGGCCATGCGGCGTTTCTGGGCGTGGGCGCCTATACCCAGGCGGTGCTGACCAATATGGGGTTGCCGTTCCCGCTGGCGCTCATCATGTCGGGGCTGCTGTCGGCTGCGGTGGGCGTGGTGGTGGGGCTGCCCGCGCTGCGGGTGAAGGGCATTTACCTCGGCATTGCCACGCTGTCGTTCGGCTTCATCGTCGAAGAGGTGTTTGCGCGCTGGGAAAGCGTCACGGGCGGCAATGCGGGCATCCACATCAAGGCACCCGACTTTTTTGGCTGGAAGATCGCGTCGGGTGAAGGTTTTTACTTCCTCTGCCTGGGCATCGCGGTACTGGCCACGCTGGGCATCCTGAACCTGCTGCGCTCACCCACCGGGCGCGCGTTTGTCGCCATCCGCGACTCCGAGATTTCGGCGCAGAGCATGGGCATTCACCTGGCGCGCTACAAGACGCTGTCGTTCGCGCTGTCGGCGGCGCTCGCTGGCGTGGGCGGCGCACTCTACGCGCACAAGCTGCAGTTCATCTCACCCGACCAGTTCAATATCCTGCAGTCGATTGATCTGCTGTTGATGGTGGTGATCGGTGGCCTGGGCTCGGTGCACGGCGCGTTTCTGGGCGCGATGTTCCTGATCTCGATGCCGCAGGTGATTGCCCTGACCAAGGACTACCTGCCAGACGCGATCGGCCAGGCGCCCGGTCTGCAGGGCGTGGTGTACGGCGCGGTGCTGATCGGTTTTGTGCTGTTTGAGCCGCTGGGCATCTATGGTCGCTGGCTCAAGATCCGCACCTATTTCCAGTCTTTCCCGTTCTACCGCAAGGGCATGTTCAAGCGGCAGAAGAGTTTCCAGAAATCGGATCGGTTGAGATGATGACCCCCACGCTTTTCACTTCGTGTAATGCGCTGTCCCCTGAGGGGGCGCTCGCGCCTTGGGGCGGCCCGGCGGCGCTCGGGATCCGCGTATATGGGTGAAGTTCTGCTTTCCGCCAAGAATCTGAGCGTGCGCTTTGGTGGCGTTCTGGCGGTCA
>JANOBJ010000361.1:0-5461 GCA_031411575.1 Betaproteobacteria bacterium
GCTCGTACACCCACAGCGGCAGCACCGCGCCGCCGGCCCGCGTGGCCTCGGCCGCATGCGCCAGCGGCGCGTGGTCCGCCCCGCGCAGATCGCGTTTAAACCAGACGACGTGGTGCATCGCGCCAGTCTACGGGCGGCAGCGCCGCGGGCTGGCCGGCGCGCGGCAAAGACCCCGCGCCAGAGCCGGCCGGCGCACCCGCGCGCGCCGCCAAACGGCGTCAGAATGGTGATCCGCAACACCCGAGGAGGCCCCATGAAAGGCGACGCCAAAGTCATCGAACACCTGCAGGCCCAGCTCAAAAACGAGCTGACGGCCATCAACCAGTATTTTTTGCACTACCGCATGTACAAGCACTGGGGCCTGGACAAGCTGGCCAAGAAGGAATACGACGAATCGATGGGCGAGATGAAGCACGCCGACAAGCTGATGGACCGCATCTTCGTGCTCGACGGCCTGCCCAACCTGCAGGATCTGGGCAAGCTGATGGTGGGCGAAGACGTGCCCGAGGCGCTGGCCTGCGACCTGAAGGCCGAGCAAGGCGCGCAGGCCACCATCAAGAACGGCATGGCGTACTGCGAAACCGTGCGCGACTACGTGAGCCGCGACCTGCTGCAGGGCATCCTGGACGACACCGAAGAGCACATCGACTTCCTTGAAACGCAGATCGAGCTGATCGGCAAGGTGGGCTTGCAGAACTACCTGCAGAGCATGATGGGTGAGGTGAGTTGACGGCTGGGGCCGCCGGAATGCCCTGAACCCCGCTGAGGCGGGTTTTCTTTGGCCTACAAACGAGAATGATTCTTGTTTGATGTGTTACAGTGCCACCTCCCGCCAGCCACGCCGTCGCCACGGTTGAGCCAGCCAGCCCACCCCTCCAACGCTGAGCTCCGCCATGGCCCCAAACCGCTCCCAAACCCGAAATTTCAAGCCAAAAGCGCCTGTTGTCCTCATCCAGCGGTCATCTTTAGCTATTAAATCAGTAGCAATTTCACCAACCCCGTCGAGCCGACCGACCCTCCCGCTGGGCGCCCTGATGCTCGCCGCCTCGTTCGGCAGCTGGGCCCAGACCGCGCCAGTCAGCGCCGATGCCCCCGCCGAGGGCAAAACCCTGGCCCCCGTGATCGTGAAGGAGCGCGCCGAAGCGCCCGAAGGCAAGGACGCCCTGCGCGCCACGCAAACCACGATCGGCAAGGGCACGCAGGCGCTGCGCGACATCCCGCAGTCGATCACGGTTGTTACTGAAAAGCTGATCGACGACCGCAACCTGGACACCCTGAAAGACGTGCTGCACAACACCGCCGGCATCACCTTCCTGGCGGCCGAAGGCGGCGAGGAAGACATCCGGCTGCGCGGCTTTTCGCTGACCGCCACGGGCGACATCTTTCTGGACGGCATGCGCGACCCGGCGTTTTATGACCGCGACACCTTCAACCACGACCGCGTGGAGATGCTGCGCGGCTCGGCCTCGATGCTGTTTGGCCGCGGCTCCACCGGCGGCGCGGTCAACCAGGGCAGCAAGCAGCCGCGCCTGATCACCGAGCATGAAGTCACAACCACGCTGGGCAGCTACCACTACCGGCGCCTGACGGGCGACTTCAATCTGCAGACCGGCGAAAACGCCGCGCTGCGCCTGAACGCGATGGTGAACACCGCCGACAACAATGGCGCGGGCAGCAGCATCGACAAGCGTGGCGTCGCGCTGGCCTACCGCCGGGGCATCGGCACGGCCAATGAGTTTTCGGCGAGCCTGTACCACTTGGACAACCGCAACGGCATCAACTACGGCCTGCCGTGGATACGCCCCAGCGCCACTGGCGCCACCGATACCAACACCATCATCCGCGGCCTTGACCCGGCCAACTACTACGGCCTGGCGAGCGACACCAACCAGGGCAGCGCCTCGATGGCCACACTCAGCCACGTACACCGCTTTGGTCATGACAGCGAACTGAAGACGCAGGTGCGCAAGGGCACGTTCACGCGCGACCAGCGCGCCAGCGCCATCCGCTTTGCCGGCACCACCGGTGCGGTGCGCAACCCGGCGGCGGTGGATTTGAGCAATTTCGGCCCCGGCACGGTGTTCACGCGCGGCACCAACAACAAGATCCAGGACATGGACACGCTGCACGCGCAGACCGATTTCAGCAGCAAGTTCAACGCGCTGGGCGTGCGGCACGAGCTGCTGACGGGGGTGGACATCGCGCGCGAGCAAAAAACCGTGTACGCCGCCCGCAGCGCCGCGCAGGGCGGTGTGGATCTTGCCAAGCCGCCCACCACCGCCGGCACGCCGAATGACGGCGCCAGTGTCAACGAGGCCGCGCGCGTGCTGCGCGTGGGCAACCAGTTTGACGCGCGCGCCTGGGGCGCCTATGTGCAAGACCTGGTGCAGGTGGCGCCGCACTGGAAAGTGCTGGGCGGCCTGCGCTACGACAGCGTGCGCGGCAGCTACGACGCGTTTGCCATCCCCAACAACGCCGCCGGCCCCGAGACGGCCACCTCGTACCAGCAGAAGATTTCGGCCACCAGCAAGCGCCTGGGCGTGCTGTACCAGCCCAACGCGCTGGATTCATTCCACTTCTCGTATGGCACCTCTTTCAACACCTCGGGCGACACCTATTCATACAGCGCCCTGAGCGCCAGCACGCCGCCCGAGCAAAGTGAAAACATCGAACTTGGCGCCAAGCTCGATTCGGCCGACAAGCGCTTCACCACCCGGCTGGCCGTGTTCCGCGCCACCAAGAAGAACGAGCGCAACACCGATCCCGACACCGCTGCCACGCGCTTCCTGCTGTCGGGCAAGCGGCACACGGCGGGCGTGGAGATTGATGTCAGCGGGCGCCTCACGCCCCAATGGGAGGTGTTCGGCTCGTATATGTGGATGCCCATCGCCCGGGTGGACGTGGCGGCATCGACCGCCACCACCGTGGGCAACCGCGTCGGCGACCGGCCAGGCCTCTCGCCGCGCCACAGCGGCACGGTGTGGACGACCTACCAGCTCACGCCGCAGTGGCGCGTGGGCGGCGGCATCAATTTCCGCGGCCGCCAGGCGCCCTCCGACGTGACCGCCCCCGCGTGGGAAGCGCCCAGTTACGCCACCGCCGACCTGATGGCTGAGTACACCTTCAGCCCGCAGTTGTCGGTCAAGGCCAACCTGTCGAACATCACCGACAAGCTGTACGCCGACAGCCTGTACCGCGGCCATTACATCCCCGGCGCGGGCCGCAACCTTCAGGTGGCGCTGAATGCGAAGTTCTGACGCGACGCACCTGAGCGCCGCACAACCGATCTTTTGAACCCCCGCAAAGCCACCGCCATGCTGCTCGCCCTGCCCGACATCCTCACCCCTGACGAAGTGCGCCAGGCCCGCCAGCTGCTCGCCACGGCCGACTGGGCCGACGGCCGGCCCGGCGCCGGCAGCCAGGCCATCCAGGCGAAAAACAACGAGCAGCTGCCGCACGAGCACCCGGCCTCGCGCGCCGTGCGCGAATGGGTGCTGCGCGGGCTGGATCGCCAGCCGCTGTTTCTGAGCGCGGCGCTACCCAAGCGCGTGTTCCCGCCGCGCCTGAACCGTTACCAGGGCGCCACCAACGCCTACGGCAACCATGTGGACGGCGCGGTGCGCTTCATGCCCGACACCGGCCAGCGCGTGCGCACCGACCTGTCGTGCACCGTGTTCTTGTCCGACCCGGCCAGCTACGACGGCGGCGAGCTGCTGATTCAGGACGCCGGCGGCGACCGCGCCATCAAGCTGCCCGCCGGCCACGCCATCCTGTACCCGGCCACCCGGGTGCACCAGGTCACGCCGGTCACGCGCGGCGAGCGGCTGGCCTGCTTCCTCTGGGTCGAGAGCATGGTGCGCAGCGAGGAGCAGCGCCGCCTGCTGTTCGAGATGGACATGGCGCTCACCCGCCTGCGCGGCGCCCATGGCGACAACGCCGACACGGTGGCACTGACGGGCACGTACCACAACCTGCTGCGCCTGTGGGCGGACAGCTGACGCTGGCGCAAGACCTGCTGGCGTTGCGGTTTTTCAAATAGTTATTGCAAATGCGAGCGATTCGCATTTATAATTGAGCCATCATCAACCGCCAGCCATCCACAAGGCTCCGACCATGATCGTCTGCGTATGCCACCGAATCTCCGACCGCGACATCGCACGCCACGTGCGCGCCGGTATGGGGTTTGACGACATCCAGCTCGAACTGGGCGTGGCCACGCAGTGCGGCCGTTGCGAGGGGTGCGCGCGCGACGTCGTTGCGCAGTGCCGCGCTTCGCACCCGTCCTGCGCGATCCAGCCAGCCAACCTCTCAATGGAAGGCACAGCATGGAACTCCTCGCAACCCTTGGCGGCAGCCTGATTCTGGTTCTCGGTTCGGCCTGGTGGGTGCTGCACGGGCGTTGACAGCGGTGGTTGTTCGCGGGTGGGCACCGGCCGCGGCCTCTGGCTTCAAGGCCAAGGTGCGGCCCCCAGCACCCCTAGCGGCGTCAGCTTCTAAACTATGCACTCGCCTGCCCCCTTGACTGCAACCCCTGACGGCGCAGACCCGAAGCCTGCGCCGCTGAACCTGCCACTGATCCTGACGATGAACGTGCCCGGCAACCGCAACCTCGTGATCGCCTCTGGCGTGGTGCTGCTGCACGTGGCGGCGCTGTGGGCGCTGCAGAACGGGCTGTTGCGGCGCGCGGTGGAGATCGTGGTACCGGTGGCCCTGCTGTCACAGATCATCGAACCGCCCGCGCCCAAGGTGGATGTGCCCAAGCCTGTTCCCCTGCAGCCCGCGCCACCACCCGAGCCGGTCAAGCGCGTGACCCGGACACCCACCCCGCCACCCGCGCCACAACCCGTGGCGGTGGCTGATCCCACACCGGCGCCCGCCACCGCCCCCACGGGCGTGGCCACGCAGCAGCCCCCCGCGCCGCCGATCGCCGCACCCGTGGCCGCAGCGCCCGCCCCGGCCCCGGCCGCCGCACCGGCGCCCGCCAAAATTGAGCTGCCCGCCAGCGACGCCGACTACCTGCAAAACCCCAAGCCCGCCTACCCGCGCATCAGCAAGCAGCTCGGCGAACAAGGCAAGGTGGTGGTGCGGGTGCTCATTGGCGTGGACGGCAGCGCGCAAAACGCCGAAATCCGCCAATCCAGCGGCTACCCGCGGCTGGACCAGGCGGCGCTGGAAACCGTGCTCAGGTGGCGCTACGTGCCCGGCAAGCGCGGCGGTGTGGCCGAAGCCATGTGGTTCAACGTACCGATTACTTTTGTTCTGGAATAAGGAAAATTGTCATGGCTTCTCAACTCGGCCTGATGGGCGTGTGGGCGCAAGGCGACTGGGTCACCAAGGCGGTGGCGCTGCTGCTGCTGGCGATGTCGCTGGCGTCGTGGATCGTCATCATCATCAAGACGCTCGACATCTTCAAGTACAGAAAACTCAGCGACCGCGCCGACAGCTTCTGGCACAGCGCCGA
>JANOBJ010000362.1:0-6078 GCA_031411575.1 Betaproteobacteria bacterium
GCCTGCGCGCTGCACGTGCGGTTGCGGCTGAAGTTTGCGCACGAAGCGGTTGATGCCGCGCCAGGCACCTCATGAATGCGCTGCTGGACACCTTGCGCCAGATCGCCGGCGCAACCCATGTGCTGACCGATGGCGATCTGCGCGCCTACGAGGAAGACTGGCGCAAGCGCGAACGCGGCAAGGCGCTGGCCGTGGTGCGGCCCGCCAGCACCGATCAGGTGGCCGCGATCGTCCAGGCCTGCGCCGCGTCGGGTGTGTCCATCGTGCCGCAAGGCGGTAACACGGGCCTGGCGGTCGGCTCCATCCCTGATGCCACCGGGTCCCAGGTGGTGCTGAGCCTGCAACGCATGCAGGCGATCCGCGGTATCGACGCGGCCAATCTCACCATCACCGTGGAAGCCGGCTGTGTGCTGCAAACCCTGCAGGAAGCCGCCGCAGAGGCCGGTTACCTGTTTCCGCTGAGCCTCGCGGCCGAGGGCAGCTGCACGATTGGCGGCAACCTGGGCACCAACGCCGGCGGCACGCAGGTGGTGCGCTATGGCAACGCGCGCGACCTGTGCCTGGGCCTTGAAGTGGTGACCGCGCAGGGCGAGGTCTGGAACGGCCTGACCGGCCTGCGCAAGGACAACACCGGCTACGACCTGCGCGACCTGTTCGTGGGCAGCGAAGGCACGCTGGGCGTCATCACCGCCGCGACCATGAAGCTCTACCCGCTGCCGGCGGCGCAACTCACCGCGTGGGCGGCTGTACCCTCGCTCGATGCGGCCGTGGCGCTGTTGGGGCTGGCGCAACGCCACCTGGGCGCCAACCTGACCGGCTTTGAGGTGATGGGCCAGTTCGCGTTGAGTCTGGTCGATCGGCATTACCCGCAGCTGCGCGTGCCGCTGTACCGGGATGTGCCGTTCTGCGTGTTGTTGGAAAACTCCGACCACGAATCAGAAAGCCATGCGCGCGCGCAGTTCGAGCGGCTGCTGGAAACCGCGCTGGAGCAGGGCCACATCAGCGATGCCGTGGTGGCCGAGAACCTGACCCAAGCGCACCAGCTGTGGCATATCCGCGAGGCCATCCCGCTGGCGCAGGCCGAGGAAGGCCTGAACATCAAGCACGACATCTCGATTGCGGTGTCCAGAATTGCGGATTTTGTGAGCGTCACCGATGCCCTGTTGCAAAGCAGCATTCCCGGCGTGCGGCTGGTGAACTTCGGCCATCTGGGCGACGGCAACCTGCACTACAACGTGCAGGCGCCTGAAGGTGGCGATGCGCGGGCGTTCCTGATTGAGCAGGAAGACCGCGTCAATGGCCTGGTGTATGCCTCGGTGCGCCGAGTTGGCGGCTCCATCTCGGCCGAGCACGGCGTCGGCAGCTTGAAGCGCGACACGCTGGAACAGCACAAGTCGCCGGTGGCGCTGGGCATGATGCGCGCCATCAAGCAGGCGCTGGACCCACGCGGAACCCTGAACCCGGGGCGCGTCATCCGGCTCTGAGGTGCTCAAGTTTGCTATGTATTAGATAGCATACCATGACCACTGGGTGAGGACAACAAGGCTATTTCAGTACCGAGCGAGCTTGCGGGCCAGTTGTTCGAGCCGCGCCCGGTAAGCCTGCGGCTCGTAGGGCCTGCGAACCGAGCCTGAATCCGCCGCAGCCTGCGCCACGCGCGACGACACGCTGACCAGCAGCCGGTCATCGAGCAGCGTGGGCAGCAGCTTGTCGCGGCCAAAGGCGCGGTCTTCGCGCGCCAGATCGGCCAGCGCCAGCACGGCCGCCTGCTTCATCGCTTCGTTGATCTGCGGCGCCCCCACATCCAGCGCGGCGCGGAACAGATAGGGAAAGCACAGCGCGTTGTTGACCTGGTTCGGATAGTCCGAGCGGCCTGTGGCCGTGATCGCGTCCGGCGCCACCGCCATCACCAGCTCGGGCCGGATTTCAGGCTCGGGGTTGGCCAGGCCAAACACCACCGGGCTGGTGGCCATGCTGCGCACCATGGCCTGGTCAACCGCTTCCGGGCCGGACAAGCCCAGAAACACATCCGCACCCACCATCGCCTCACGCAGCGTGCGCGCGGGCGTGTCCCGGCACCACGCGGCTTTCTCGCCGTCGTCGCCCCGGGCACCTCGGCCGGTGTGAATGACGCCCTTGGAGTCACACACCACGGTGTTGGCTTTGTTGAGCCCCAAACCCACCAGCAACTCCAGGCAAGCGACCGCAGCCGCGCCCGCTCCGTTGCACACCAGCTTCACGTTGGCCAGCGTCTTGCCCTGCAGGTGCAAGGCGTTCATCAGGCCGGCTGCCACCACGATCGCGGTGCCATGCTGGTCGTCGTGAAACACGGGAATCGGCAGGCGCGCCCGCAGCGCCCGCTCGATCTCGAAGCACTCGGGCGCCTTGATGTCTTCCAGATTGATGCCGCCAAAGGTCGGGTGCAGGCTGGCGATGATGTCGATCAGCTTGGCCGGATCGGCTTCATCAATCTCGATGTCAAACGCATCAATGCCGGCAAACCGCTTGAACAGCACGGCCTTGCCCTCCATCACCGGCTTGCCGGCGATGGCGCCGATATTGCCCAGGCCCAGCACCGCGCTGCCATTGGTGATGACCGCCACCAGGTTGCCCTTGGCCGTGTACTCGTAGGCCAGCGCCGGATCGCGCGCAATCTCCACACAGGGCGCGGCCACGCCAGGCGAGTAGGCCAGCGACAGGTCATCCAGCGTGGCCACCGACTTGGTGACCGCGATCTCGATCTTGCCGCCGATGTCGTCGCTGTGCTGGGGGCGGTGGTAGGCCAGTGCCGCGGCCTTGAGGTCGCGCACATCATCGGGAGCTTGCAAGGTTTGCTGCTGGCGGGCGTTCATGGTTTGTCTCCATTGGTCTGTGTGGGCGGCCTGACCGGCGCGCCAACACTGTATGTGCAGGCAGTATAGGTCTGGGATGCCCATGATTGCTGCCTGCAAACGCAAAACTGATGCACCCGCGCCCGCCACTGGGACGCCTGCTGGCAAGACGGGCGCCCCCACCGGGAAGAGGCTGCTGCTCGCGTATCATTTGGCGGTTTCTTGTCCACCCACTTCCGCCGTGTCCCTGTCGCCTCCATCCCCTCGCCCGGTCCGCTCGCAGTATGAAGATTTCATGCGCCATGTGTACGCCACCGGCGCCCCCAAGACCGACCGCACTGGCACCGGTACCCGGAGTGTGTTTGGCTACCAGATGCGGTTTGACCTGAATGAAGGCTTTCCGCTGGTCACGACCAAGAAGGTCCACCTCAAATCCATCATTCAGGAACTGCTGTGGTTCCTGACCGGATCGTCCAACAACAACTGGCTGAAAGAGCGCGGCGTCAGCATCTGGGACGAGTGGGCCAAGCCCGACGGCGACCTGGGCCCGGTGTACGGCGTGCAGTGGCGCAGCTGGCCCACGCCCGACGGCGGCCATATTGACCAGATCGCCGAGGTCATCAAGACGCTCAGGACCAACCCTGATTCGCGGCGCATCATCGTGAGCGCCTGGAACGTAGCCGAGCTGAACAAGATGGCGTTGATGCCCTGCCATGCGTTCTTCCAGTTCTACGTGGCGCCATCGCCCGTGGCGGGCGAGCCGGCGCGGCTGAGCTGCCAGCTCTACCAGCGCAGCGCCGACATCTTTCTCGGTGTGCCGTTCAACATCGCCAGCTACGCCCTGCTCACCCACATGGTGGCGCAGCAGTGCGACCTGGCGGTGGGCGATTTCATCTGGACAGGTGGCGATTGCCATATCTACAGCAACCACCACGAACAGGTGGAGCTGCAACTGAGCCGCACGCCCTACCCCTATCCCACGCTCAACATCAAGCGGCGCCCCGAGTCGATCCTGGGCTATGTCTACGAAGACTTCGAGGTGCTGGACTACCAGTGCCACGGCGCCATCAAGGCGCCGGTGGCGGTGTAGATGCTCTCCCCCGAAGCGCCTTCGGCGCCTCCCCCTCACGGGGGCGCAAGCGGCGGTCCGGCAAAGCCGGTTCCGCGCTTGGCCTCGAATCGACCCCACTGCGCGAAGGCGTCGGCATGACGCGACTGCACCTGATTTTTGCGCGAGCGGCCAACGGCGTGATTGGCCGCGACAACGCGCTGCCCTGGCACCTGCCGGAAGACTTGGCGCACTTGAAGCGAACGACGCTGGGCCATCCGGTCATCATGGGCCGCAAGACCTGGGACTCGCTGCCCCGCAAATTCCGCCCGCTGCCCGGCCGGCGCAACGTGGTGGTGACGCGGCAGGCCGATTGGCAGGCCGAGGGCGCACAGCGCGCGGCCTCGGTGGCCGACGCGATCACGCTGTGCGGCGATGCACCCGAAGCCTGGGTCCTCGGTGGCGCTGAAATCTACCGCGCCGCATTGCCGCTGGCCACCACGCTGGTGGTCACCGAGATCGACGCCATCTTCGAGGGCGATGCCCATGCCCCCGAACTCGGCCCCGAGTGGACGGAGGCCGCCAGAGAGCGCCATGTGTCGTCCACGGGTCTGCCTTTCAGTTTCGTCACCTATCACAACATGAACAAAGGACGTTGATATGTCAGCAGGCGGTTTTCACGTACACGGCCCCCACGACCACGAACTGGAACACGCAGCGCAGGGCGCGCACGACGACAGCACAGGCGGCAAACACAAGGTCGGCATGGTCGGCCAGATCGCTGTGGTGACGGCCATCATCGCCACCGTGGGCGCCATCTTCTCTTACATGGGCGGCGCCACGCAGGCCAATGCGGGCCTCTACAAGAACAACGCCGCCATCAAGAAAACCGAGGCGTCCAACCAGTGGAATTACTTCCAGTCCAAGAGCACCAAGCAATCGCTCGCTGAACTGGCACGCGACCTGGCGCCCGAGGACAAAAAGGCCACCTACCAGGGCAAGGTAGAGCGCTACGAAAAGGAAAAGACCGAGATCAAGACCGTCGCCGACAAACTGGAAGCCGATGCGACGGCCTGGGACAAGGCATCCGACGACCAGATGCACCAGCACCACCGCTGGGCCCAGGCCACCACGGCCCTGCAGGTGGCGATCGCGCTGGCGGCGATCGCGCTGCTCACCCGCAAGCGCTGGCTCGAGGTGGGCATGTTCGTCGTTGCGGGCCTGGGCATGGTGATCGGCGTTTTGGCAATGCTACATATTTAATAGCACAAAATGACCGCGGGACGCCGACAACAGGATGATTTGACATGAAATTCACCACCTGGAACGTCAATTCGCTCACCGCACGTTTGGCGCACGTGCTCGACTGGCTGGCTGCCAACCCGGTGGATGCGTTGTGCCTGCAGGAGCTCAAGCTCACCGACGACAAGTTTCCGTTCGCCGAGCTGGCCGCCATTGGCTACCAGGCCGCGGTGTTCGGCCAGAAAACCTACAACGGCGTCGCGATCCTGAGCCGCGCGCCGCTCGCCGACGTGGTGAAAAACATCCCCGGCTTTGCCGACGAGCAGTCGCGCGTGATCGCCGCCACGCTGGACATGCCCGCAGGCGAGGTCCGCGTGGTCAACGGCTACTTCGTCAATGGGCAGGCGCCGGGCACCGAGAAGTTCGAATACAAGATGAAGTGGCTGACCGGCCTGCGCAACTGGCTGGCCGATGAGCTGGTCGCCCACCCCAACCTGGTATTGCTCGGCGACTTCAACATCACCGTGGACGACCGCGACACCTACGACGCGGAAGGCCTGCGCGAAACCATTCACCACACGACCGAAGAGCGTGAGCACTTCAAGGCCCTGATTGATCTGGGCCTGACGGATGCCTTCCGCATGTTCGAGCAGCCCGAGAAAAGCTATTCGTGGTGGGACTACCGCGAGATGGCGTTCCGCCGCAACCGCGGTCTGCGGATCGACCACATCCTGGTCAGCGATGCGCTGAAGCCGCAGGTAGCCGGCTGCAGCATCGACAAGCTGCCACGCAAAAACGAGCGCCCCAGCGACCACGCACCCGTCACGGTGACACTCGGTTCGCTATAGTTTTAATAGCTTTCGGCGCAGGTGACACTTTAGCTACAGCCCTTCTTTAATGAAAAAATCACAATCCGGCGGGTCTGTGCGGACGGGGCGCGTCAAAACGCTGAGGGGC